>NZ_JBEXUX010000089.1:0-33684 GCF_040629175.1 Embleya sp. NPDC005971
CATCTGGTCGATCGCCGACCCGACGGTCAGCCACGATCCATCCCCGCTGGAGCGGGGCAGAACTCCCGAGGAGACCTCTCCAGGAGTCATCCCCGCAGAGGCGGGGCCAATTGCACGGTACGTCGCCGGCGGTTCTGTAGGCCACGGACCATCCCCGATCGCTCGGGGCCGACACGAAACACCGTAGCCCAGCACTCCGACATCCGTGCAACGAACGCGAGAAAGAGCCCCCGTCGCCGCCCACGAAGGGCGGCGGCAGGGGCTTCTTCGTGAACTCGGCCACCAGCGGCCATGAGCGCCGCTACCGTCCCGCCATGGCCTGGACACCGACACCACCAGCAGACCGGCCGCGATCATGGGTCGCCCGCCACAAGATCCGCACCGCGCTCATCGCCGTCGGTGTCCTGCTCGCCGGCTTCTGGGCACTCGGCGTTGCCGTCGGGCCGCCACCCGAAAAGCACAAGGCCGCCCCGCCAGCAGCCACACAACCGGCCACGACCCCAGCGCCCGCCGCGAAGGCCACGACCGCCCCACCGCCCGCAGCGACCACCAAGGCGCCCCCGCCACCGAAGGCAACGAAGGCCGCGCCCGCGCCCAAGCCGACCACGCACACCGACCCCGCAGCGAAGCCCGGCACCGCATGCTTCGGCCAGCAGTGGCCCCAGCCCGTGCCCGATGTCGTCGGCCGAGACCTCAGCAGCGGCACAGACCCGCTCCTCTGCTACCAGGTCGCCGCAGCCACCGCACCCGACGGCCACGACGTCATGCAGGACCCAGGCAACACCGCCCGCCTGTGGACCATCACGGCCATGAACCCGCGCGCCGGCACGCCCGTCGAGCCCACGACGCCGATCACCCTCACCGTCGCCCCGCGCTGACCCCGGACACGACAAAGCCGCCCCCACCAGCCCGAAGGCGGTGGGGGCGGATTCGTTCACACCAGGTGCTTGGACAGATCCGGCGGAGGCGTGTACACCGGGATCACCGCGCCCGCGTCCTCCGCAGCGCCGATCACCACCCGCGTGTACCGACCGAGCGCCCGCAACTCGCCGGCCATCTCGTCGATTTTCACGGTCGCCTCGTTCAGCTTCCGCGCAGCCACCTCAAGCTTGTCGTCCAGTTCGGCGTTCTGCTCCTTCAGTTCCTTCACCAACGCGGTGAAGTCCTCCCTGAACCCGGCCCGGTCCGACGTTCGCCAGCCCACGCGAGCCTGGTAGACAACGCCGATCAGTGCCATCAGGGCGATGACCAAGCCGGGTATGGTGCCGCTCTCAGGCATCGATATGCCCCTTTCTCGCCCCCTGCGGCAGCCGATCCAAGTACACGTTCACAATCGTCAAGCCGGCCGCCCAGCACAGCCATGTACCGCCCGACGGATAGCCCTGACGGCCCGTGTCCAACCACGACCACATGAACGCCGACCACCACATCACCGGCGGGAACGTCGCCGCGGCAAACCCGAACCTGTCCAGGTCCGGTCGCCACACCCGGCCCACCGCGAACGCGGCGCCGAGCACCGCGCACGCCATCCACGCCCAGCCCAGCACGTCCAGCGGGACCAGATCCGACACCGGCGTCAGGCCCCGCGTGGTCGAGTACCTGGGGTCGACGATGATCTGTCCCGCGTAGTAGGCGAGGCCCGCGGCGGTGGCGAGCAGATACGCCCCGCGCGGGCCGAGCCGCCGCGGTACCTCGCCCGCCATCATTCGGGAACCACCACCCGCACGACCGCCGTAGCCGCCGGATCCTTGCTCGCCGGCAGCAGGGCGGCGCTCGCCGAGGAGCCGACGAGCTTGGCGAGCATCCCCTTGACCACGGCCAGGCCAGCCGTGAGGCCGGCGAAGGCCGCGACCTTTCCGTGCGACATGTCCAGCGTCCCCGCCATCAACAGCGCGGCAATGCCGGCCTCGGCGAACGTCGCCCCCGCGCGCTCGAACATGTCGACCATGTAGGCGAACCCGGTACGGACCGTGGTGTCCGACGAGCGATGCCCGAGGAACGACGTCAGGGCCGCGCGCAGAACGGTCAGCCCGGCCATGAGGCCGGCCAGGGCCGCGGTTTCGGCCGTGGACAGGTTGTACGCGCCCGCGACGATCCACGCGGATACGAACGCTTCGGCGAACGACGCGCCCGTGCGCTCCGCGAGGTTGAGCGCGTACGCGCCGGGAGTGGTGAGAGCCATGGTCAGGACTCCATTCGCTTCGCGACCTCGGCCGCCAGGGCCTGCGCGAGCGCCGAGAGCACGCTCGGGTCGGAGATGGCGGCCACCAGTGCCGCCGCGTCCACGGTCACCGGCGTCGGAGCCGGGGCCTCCGCCCGCTCGGCCGCCACCGCCGCGTTGGCGTCGATCCGGCCGAGGATGTCGTACACCTGCGGCGACCGCTCCCCCTCGGCCTGCGCGATCTTGTCGTCGTCCTCGTTGCGATATGTCAACACCCGGATCGCCACGCGCTCGACGAGGTCGTCCATCTGGGCAGGTGTCATGTCGTCGTCCTCCTGGGCAGGCGGGGCCGTGCGCCCCGCGCGGTAGTCGTGCGGATCCGCCGTCGGGGGGCAGGTGTCGAAGGACGGCGCGAAATAGCCGGTGATGTACGGGTCCCGGCGCTGATACGTGTGGGTCCAGACGCCGTTGCCCTGGCCGCCGTCGCCGCCCGTCCTCTTGCTGTTGCCGCCCTTGGTGGTGACCGTGGTCGCGGTGAACGCGACGACGACCTCGGTGTGCGCGCCGTTGCCGAAGTTCACCCAGGCGCCGAGCGACGGGTATTCGCTCCACTGTCCGCGGGCCTTGGCCCAGTCGCTGAACACCGAGACGTTGTTGACCTTGGGCACCAGCCCCGCGAGGCCGACATCGGAGTACATGCACCAGTCCCAGATGACGCACCAGGCGACGCCGTTCTCCCCGAACTGGGTGCCCCAGCGGGTCAGATTGTCGTAGCCGTCTCGGGCGTTGTAGCCCTCGTACACGCCCTCGGGTATCGACGCGACGTGCGCCAGCAGCCGCTCCCACGAGGCAGGCCCGGACGCAGCCGGCGGGGATGGAGCCGTGCCGCCGGACACCCAGGCGCGCAGGTCGGCGGCCGTGCCGTTGAACACGTTCTTGTCCAGGCCGCCCGACTCGCTGTACTGGTGGAACCGCCACGGTGCCTGCACATTCGGCGAGCCCGGCGCGCGCTGGTAGTCCGCGATCCACAGGAAGTCGCCGTAGAAGTCGTCGGTGGCGTGCCAGCAGTCGAGGTTTGTGTACAGCCCGACCCTGTTCCGGGGGTACGCGGCCTTCACCGCCGTGATCCAGGCGTTCTTCGACGCTGTCGCTCGGGCGTTGGACACGCCCTGGTTGTAGGGCTCCAGGTCGCACACGAGCAGCTCGTCCGTGCCGATGTCCCCGACCACGTCGCAAAAGTGCGCGACCTCCGCCGTGACGTCCTGCTCGCAGTGGAGGAAGTGGTAGTGCCCGAGGGGCAGTCCGCGCTTGCGGGCGGTCGCGATCTTGCTTCGGTAGCCGGACTGGATCGCGCGGGCGCCTTCCGACGCCTTGACGATCACGAACTCGGCGTCGGCGGGGATGCTGCTCTGGTAGTCGCTGACGTCGTAGCCCTTCGCGAGAGCCATGCCTGCCCTCCTCGGGGCATAGAAAAAGCCCCGGCCGGCAGGCACGGGGCAGGAGACGAGTTGCGGATCAGGCGTGCGACCAGCGGAGATACAACCCCGACGCCTGATCCGCGTTGAGGAACGTACTCAGGGAACCGCCGGACGACTGGTACGCCCGGACGTCGACCACATCCCCCACCGACAACTGCACATCCCGCGTCGGCGTCGACACCGTGCACACGGACGAACCCGACGGCGGCGCCACGAACGCGCCATGACCGGTCACCGGGCTGCCGTTCTTGTAGATCTGCGTACCGCGCGCACCGGTCGAGTTCGAGGCGTACGAGACCGTCCCGCACACCGTGTACCAGCCCGCCGCGGTCACGGTGTACGACGACGAGCCCGCCCCGCCGTACGTGTCCGCCGTTACGGTGCCCAGGGTGATCGCCGTCCACGTCGTGTTCGCCACCGACTGCGTACTCGCCTGGGCGGCCACGAACAGCGGAGGATTGAGGAGGAAGGTCAGCCCGTCCCTGACCTGCGAGTTGAGAAGTCCCGACCCGAGGATGTCCCCCGGGCTGTACGTGTACGGGACCGGCACGGCGAGGGGCACGGACGCCTCCTAATACGAGATGCGGGGACCCGTCGCGGACAGCGTCGCGGCAGGATCCAGGTCGAGGAGCGACGGCAGCGTCAGGTTGAAAACGCTCGGCTGGACGAGGAGTTCACCGACACCGTGCGCGGCGGTCAGCGCCGACACGGTCAGCACCACCGAGGTGTAGCCGGCCGCCGTGGACGCGATGCCGGTGACCGTGACCGTCTCGGCAGCGGCGGTGCCGTACCCGACGATCAGTTGCGTACCGATCGCCATCGCCGCCCGAGCGGGATTCGCCGCGGCGCCCGTCAGCGGGGCGACCGTGATCGACGTCGCCCCGATCGACGCGCCCACGGCCAGGGTCGTGTGCGTGGACGCCGCCACGGCCCACGGCACCGTGTCGGCCGGCGAGAGCTGGGCCCTGAACTGCAACCGGCCGCCGGCGTCCCCCGACCAGGTGATCTTCTCCAGCCACTGCTGGTAGTCGATCGCCGCGGCCGGTGCTGGCGGGCGGCGGCGCACCCGCACCCGATGCCCGAACTGCGCGCCCAGGAGCGTGGGAAGCACCGAAGGATTCGCCGACGCGTCCACCGTGATCGTGCTGACGCGCGGGTGCGGATCCTTGTACGCGGCGACCAGCCACGCGGCGGCGCCGGCTGCGGACGCGTCCGTCGACAGGTTCATCGCCCGGTTCAGCGACCTGGGCAGGTAGGCGACCTGGGAGGCGGTGTCCGACGCGGACACCGAGGTCGAGTTCGCCGAGCCGCCCGCACCCACGTTGGTCACGGTGACCTGGTTGTAGATGTGGCTCGGGTCGAAATCGGCGGTCAGGTCACCGTTGTAGGGGATCTCGCCGGCCGCCGCGTTCTCCCCGAACGTGTACAGGGGCGTCGGCCGCATGAACCTCCATTCGCGGCCGTCCAGTCGCATGGTGCCGCCGCCGTCGCACCACACCTGCCCGGACTCCGAGTCCGCGACCGCCTGCAGCGCGCTGACCGCGTCACCACCCGCACCCTGCAGGGCGCCCATCCGCGCGGCCGCCGCACGGTAGGCCGTGCCACCGGTGTAGCCGGCCAGGCCGAGGATTCGGAGGAAACGCGGGCCGCTGTACTCGTCGTTCCAGCCGTCGGCGAACCCGTGCCCGATGTCCACCCACTCGTTCACGGTCAGCATGCGGGGGATCTCGGCGATGTACGCCAGGTCCCCGGCGAACGCCCAGATCGAACCCCCCGCCGGGAGCGTGCGGGTGCACGCCACGACGTCGGACGTCGCCCCCGTCGGGTGGTAGTCGATGGCCCCGGCCGTCGACTGGTAGTAGAACCCGTCCATGCCGTAGTGGACCTGCGTCCCGGACGGGCTCACGCCCACCATCACGATGTGCCACGCGCCGTCCAGCAGGTTGATGCCGGGCGTCACGTCGTCCACGTACAGGTTCCCCGCCGCGTTCGCCACGACGACCGACAGCTCGCCGCCCGGCAGCACCGACATCATCGCCCCGGCCCGTGACCCCACCCCCGCGAAGAACGCTGGCCCGGTCGCCGCCCACAGCATCGACTGCGACGACGGGACCGCCGTCGACCGGAACGCGATCATGCGCGTCCACCCGCCCGTCGCGGGCGGCCCCGCCGTCGGCAGGACCAGCATGCTCGCCGGCGAGTCCAGGCCCACACCGACGGTCGTGTTCACGACACGCACGACGGGGCCCGGGTTGCCGTACGAACCGCCGCCCTCCAGCGTCGTCCCGGCCGTGATCGTCCCCGGGCCCATCGCCGAGTTCACGATCGAGACCGGCCCCTTCGTGCCGGTCGCGTCGAACCACTGGGTCGAGCCCTCCGGCTCGTCCAGCGGATACATCATCGTCGGCGCGTAGGCCGCGAGTTGCTGCCGCAGGGACGGCTGGATCGTCTGCGCGGCCAGCGCCGCCAGCGCGTCGATGCAGGTGATCTGCGTCAGGCCGTACGTTCCCGAGTAGTCCCACGTCTGCGGCCACCGCTCCACGTATCCGGCCCACAGGTTGTACGAGATGCCCGGGTCCGCCCACGCGGTCGCCGCCGAACCCTCCTCCGTCTGCAGGCTCGTCACGTAGATCGTGTCGATCGCCGTCGTCGCCGTCGTGGTCTGCACCAGGTACCGGCCCCACACCGCACCCGCGGGTGCGGTCCCCGTCACCTGGCCGCGGACCCACGTGCCCTGCCGCGGGACGGTCACCGCGGCGCCCAGGCTCGTCGACAGCAGGGAGCCGTTCACGCCGTACCAGCGCCACCCGACCGACACCTGCACGGTCGTCGAGCCCGCCGCGAGCGGCCGGGACAGGTAGACGGTGCTCGTGTACGCGCGCCCCGCGACCACCGGGGTCGCCGCCGCGTCCACGCCGACCGGGCCGCCGTAGGCCAGGATCGCCCCGGAGGCGGTCGACGCCGCGATCGTCCACCCGATCGCGTTCGTGCGCCCCGTCGGGTCCGCCGCAAGCCCGGTCACCGCGGCGATGGTGCCAGTGCCCGGCGTGTACCGGATGCTCGTGCCGTACGCCGGTGTGGACGTGCCGCCCGCCGGGACCGCCGGCGCCAGGTTGCGCGACGGCGGCCACACGGCCTGCAGTCGACACGGCCGCAACGGCAGGACGTTCGGGTAGAGCGGCGAGCCCGTGTTGCTCGGATCGAGCGCTCCGTCGGTGTTCGACAGCGTCAGGCTGAGCGATCCCGACTGGACCTGGTCCAGCTCGTACTGCCGACCGGACTGGTCGGCGGACCACTGGCCGGTGAGCCGCGACGACAGATCGATCCACCCCGTCGCGTTGCCCGTGGCCGGCGTGGCACCGCCCTGGGCGAATGCCACCGAGAACAGGATCCGGGGCCACGACGGCATGATGCCGGGTGCAGTCACCTCACCGACCTCCCGTCAGGCTCAGGCCGCTGGTGGGGTTGCGGCGGTTGTAGCGCAGCGCCTGCTGCTGGACCGTGTCGAACAACTCGCGTTCGGACATCACGCTGCCGGCCACGTGGACGTTGATGTTCGTGACCTGCTGGGTGCCGCCCGCCGAAGCGCCGGCCCCGGCAACCAGGGCCGTACCTGGTGCGCGCATCGCCAGAGCGCCCGGCGACGCGAGCAGGGCCCGCGACATGCCCCGCACCGCACGCACCGCGGTGGGCGTGTGGTCGCCGACGCCGGCCGCGACGCCCTCGGCGATCGGGCGGCCGACCATCTCGGCGAACACGCGGCTCGGCGAGCTGATCCCGAGGAACGACTTCGCCGCACCGAGAGCGTCGGACGCGAGCCCGCGCAGCTTGGAGACCAGGCCGCCACCGGCCCCGGAGACGCCGTTGATGATGCCCTGGACGATCGCGGACCCGACCCCGTAGAACCAACTGCCCACGTCCTTGACCGAGTTGTACGCGCCGACGAAGCAGTCGTAGATCGCCGTGCCGATGGACGAGCCGATCGACTCGACCCAGTGCCACGCACTCGTCAGCGGATCGACGATCGCCGACTTGATCCCGCCCCACGCATCCGAGGCCACGCCCGAGATCCACGACCAGACGGCGGACAGGGCCGCGGCCGCCTTGTCCCAGATGCCGACCAGCCAGCGCCAGGTGGCCATGGTCGGATCGACCACGTACGACTGGATCTGCGACCAGGCCCACGACGCGGCCTGCGAAATTCCCGACCAGATGAATGCCAGGAATGCCACAATCGAATTCCACGTATTGCGGCAGAAATCCGCTATCGCCGAATGCGTTCGATTCCAAATTGCGACGATCAGCGCAATTGGCGGAAGGAAAATGACCAGCAAAAGCGGCCACCATTTCCGAAAAAAACCGGAAATCCCGTTCCAGATCGATGATGTGGTATCCGAGAGCCACCGCCAGCCGCGGACGAGCGGATCGGCCACGGCGTGCCAGGCGCCTGACGCCCACCCGACGAGCCCGCGCCACGCTCCCGTCGCGGCGCCCGTGATCGAATCCCAGATGGCCTTCGTCTTGTCGAGGAACCAGTTCCAGCCGTCGACGAGGAAACCCCAGGCTGAGGCGGCGACGTCCTTGATCCAGCCCCAGATCTCCCCCCAGTGCGCGGCCAACTCGCCGCCCAGGTAGATCAGGACGACGATCGCGGCGGCGATCCACCCGATCGGCCCCATCGCCGTGGCGATCGCGATGCCGAGGGCGATGACCGCGCCGACGAGGATCCCGCCGATCACGACCGCGAGGAATTTCGCGGCCTCGCGATGCTGCAGGAACCAGTCGACGATGGCCTTGACGACGGGGATGAGTCGCTGGCCGATCTCGATCATCAGCGTGGCGAACGCCTGCTTGACGACCGCGAGTTTCGCGTTCAGCGTCTCCTGCGAGGCCGTGAAACCCTCGACATGCCCATTCGCGTCGGTGGTCGCCTCGGTGACCGCTTTGACGTTCGCCTCGAAATCCGGCATGTAGCTGCCGGTGAGCTGGAGAGCGGCCTGCATTCCGGACGCGCCGCCCATGATCTTCTTGAGCTGGTCCTGGTACGTGACCGCCGCCGGGCCGCCCGCCTTGATGACGTCGGAAAATCCGTTGACCCTGTCGGCCATTACCTTGAACTGGTTTGCCATTGCCGCCTGATCGGACGGCAGTTGCTTCACGTCGGCTTTCCACTGGGCCAGACTCATATCGCCCTGGAGGTAAGCCTTGGACATGTTGGCGACGCCCTCGGGCATCGCCTTCATCATCCGGTTCGCGTCGTCCGCAGCACTGGCCGACCGCTTCAGCGTGTCGATCATCACCTGGCCGGACGGGCCCATCTTGCCGAGGATCGTCTCGCTGATCAGGCGCATCGTCCCGGTCAGGCCCCGCTCGCCGAGGTGCTGGGCGACGTCCGTGGACGACAGGCCGAGCTGTTCCATGGCCTTGACGGCGACCATGTTCGGCGCTTCGAGATTCCGAATTGCGAACGAAAGCCATTGCGCGGCCTGGTGGGCCGACTCGCCGTGCGTGGTCATCGTGGCCATCGCGCCGCCGAGTTCGTTGAAACTCACGTGCGCGGCCGACGCGACCGCCTCGACATTCGGCATCGCCGAGGCGAGTTCCTGCATCGAGACCTTGCCGTGGCTGACGATCGCCACGTATTTCGACATGTACTCCGAGGCGTCGCCGACAGACGCCTTGTACGCCTTCATCGTCGACGTCAGCGCATTCGAGACCGTGTCGAGGTCGGCTTGCTCGGCCTTCGCGCCCTCGGCAGCCGCCTTCAAAACCTTGAGTGCGTCGGCACCGTGATACCCGGCCGACTCGATCTTGTACGCGCCGGCCGTCAGTTGCTCGGTCGCGGTGCCGGTCGCGCGGGCGATCGACATGATGCCGTTGCCGATCATCTCCAGATTCGCGCGGGACTCACCGGCCGAGGTGTGCAGACGCATGATCTGCTGCTCGAAATCGCCGGCCATCTTGACCGATACCGCAGCGACCGCGAGGCCCACAACGCCCAGGCCGGCGACCATTCGCTGACCGACGGCGGCCATACCGCCCATGCGGGCCGCGAAGGTCTCGCCGGACGCGGTCGCCGCGCTCATTCCCCGGATGAACGGGGCCGCCTCGGCGTGCAGAACGACGAACAGGTTCTCGATGGAGGCCATTTCGCCTCCGATCGGTTCGTCAGAAGCGGAAGGCGGCCCCGTATACGGACCGGAAGATGATCAGCGCCGGTGGGCCGGACACGAATTTCGCGGCGGGCCCGAGAAACGGATACTTGGCGCCATTCCTCAGCCCGGTCTCCAGGGCGAGGCCGTAGGTGCTGCTGTCCGACCGCCTGCCGTACGGCGGATACGCCCCCACCGCGGTTCCGACCCGGCACTCCCAGCCGAGCCCCGACGGGACCGGTGTGGTGTGGGTGATCGAGCGGCGGAGGGTGCCCGAGATGACCGCGGGCCCCTCGCCGGGACGAGCGGTCGTCGGAGTGCCCCGCTTGTGGGCGCCGTTCGAGGCGTTGATCTTGGCTTGCTTCTCGACGGCCGCCGCCAACTTCGACAAGGCAAGGAAGCTGGCGGCCTTCTCCTGGGCGATGATCTTGCCGAACATGCCCGCGAAAACCCCGGGCCGTACCGGTAGGGCCATCAGCCCGCCTCCTGTCGCTCGGCCGCGTCGTGCTCGGCCTGCCGCCGCGCGATCATCAGGTCCCACGTGTACCGGCGCACGTACCAGGGCGTCGCCTGCAACTCGCGCCAGGACCAGCCCATTTCGCGCATCAGCTCGTAGTCGACGAGTTCTTCCGGCACCGGCCCGGACGCCCACGTACCTGCGTAGACGCTCTCCGCTGGCCACAAGACGTCGTTCAGGTACGGGTCGTCCGGGCCTAGGAGGGGTCCGACTGGATCGTGCCGGTGATCATTTCCACGATCTTGTTGGTGATCTCGTGCGGGAGTTTCGCCACGGACTCGGCGGTTGCGGGCAGCGGCAGTGCGGGCTGGTCGTCGTCGGGGCTCGTCGCGTCGTACACGTGCCACGCCTTGACCAGGCCGGCGACGACGGCGTACATCGCGGGCATCGCCTGTTCCATGTCGACCTGGCCGTCGACGACCGCGGCCCCGGCGTTCTTCGGCGTGAGTTCGCCCAGGGGCACCGTCTTGGGGTTCTTGATGACGACGAAGACGTCGTCGCCGGGCTCGGACAAGTCCGGGAAGGGGAGCATGATCGTTCGGTTCGCGTAGCCGGCCATGAGGGACTCCTGTACAGGGGCACGGTTTGGTGAGGGCCCGGCCGCGCACCCGTGCCCTCACTCACGCACGCGGCCGGGGGTAGATGGGGCGTGCGGCTCAGTACGCGGTGCTCTGGAAGTTCTTGAGCGTCGCCGCGACCGCGCCACCGTCCGTGGCGTTGTAGACGCCGCTGATCGAGTACGCCGACTCGACGTAGGAACTGCCGAACTCCCGCTTGCCCTTGGTCCACGCGCTCTGCGACATCGTCAGCGTCAGCGTGTGTCCGCCGACCGCAATCGGCTGGGTGAGCGTCGCGACCGCCGGCATCTGCGTGTTGTTCAGATACAGGCCGAGGTCGAGCTGGTTCTCGAAGATCGCCTTGTAGCTCGCGTCGACTTCGAGGGCGCCCTGGAAAATCTCACGCGGCGCCTGAGTGCCGTCGGAACTGTTGATCGGATCGACGGCGCGCTTGATCGTCAGGTCGTAACTGAGGCCCCGCGTACTGGTCAGGCCCCCGGACGTCATCGTCCACTGCCACCCCAGCAGGGGCTGCAACTGGTTGTAGGACGGTGTGACGGGCGCACCCTGCACCACGAACGGCATCGTCGTGTACTTCACCGAGGCCGTGACGGCTCCCTTGGGGTCGACCTTGATCTGCAGGTCGCCCAACACGCCGCCGGAGTAGCTCAGGGGCTGGGTCGTGTCGTACACCGTCAGCGAATACGTGGCCTTCGTGGCCGGGTTCGCGCTCTGGGCGAACGCGTGCGTGGACTGCGCGACGACCGCGACGCCGGAGGTGTGCGCGTAGGCCAAGCCGACGCTGCCGGTCGCGGAGGTGGTGACGGTGAGGGTGTAGGGGCCAGCACCCGAGACCGCCGTGACCTTCGCGTACTCCTGCAGCCCAGCCCCGATGTCGATCCGGATGATGCTGTTCGCGGCGATCGACGCGGCCGTGCTGAGTGAGGTTGCGCCCGCGCTCGACGAGGACGAGAGCGTCGTCGCGATGCCCGCCGTCACCGTGTCCGGGCCGATGCAGCCCCGAAGGTAGTGGCCGAGGAGATCCGGGTATGTCATGCATTCGATCGACCAGGTCGCGTACGTCGGCCCCTGGTAGACGCCATGCAACACCGTGTCGTCGGCCCTGACCGACTCGTCCTTGATCGAGGCGTTGACGTCCTCGAAGTCTGCCTTGGTGAACGGGATTGACATCGTCGGCGTGAGCCAGGTGTTGACCACGGTCTCTTTGGCGATGCCGAGCGATGCGAGCCTGCTGAGCTGTGTCACGGCTGCTCCTCATGGGTGTGGGCGCCCCGGCAGCCGTGCACGGGACGGGCGATGGGTGGGTGTCAGCCGACGATCTCGGGGTCGTCGCACGCGTAGGAGACCGTCGCGAAGAACGCGCCGGCCTGCTGCTGCAGGGCCTGCTCGACCGGCTCGTAGTCGATCGTCACGCGCGGCGGATTCTCGGCCGCGCTCAGGAACCGGCCGCCGTGCGTCTTGTCCCCGAGGAACCCGGCGACGCGTTGCAGCACGACGTCGAGCGCTGCGTCGAACGCACGCTGCGACGCTTCCGCGTTGCCGTCGCCGCTCGACATCGGCCAGATGATCTTGAGCTTGAAGTGGTGCGTGGCCATCATGCGGCCGACGCTGGTGCGGGGCTGCTCGACGCGTTCGCGCACCACGTAGAGCTGCCGTTTGCGCTGGCCCGGCGTGCGGGACATGTACGCCTGGACAACGTCCCACGGGCCGCCGTCCACGGCGAGCAGCGCGGGCAGGCCGTCGCCGCTGGTGCGGAGCCACGCGGCCTCGCGGTCCACGGCGGTCGCGGTCGTGATGATCACCGGCTGCCCCTCTCGGTGGCCTTCCCCGGCGCGAGGCGCGTGCGCTTGGTGGCCTTCAGGGCGCCCGAACGGCCGTGGGAGTCACCAAGCTTCGTCGGCTTGAGACGGTCGGAGTCCTTCTTGGCCATGCCCTTCAACTGCCTCGACCCGAGCTGGGCAGCCGAGAGCTTGGCGCGAGTCGCGGCTGTAACCTGGCGCTTCGAGGCCGAGCCGCCGACGAGCTTGGTCCGCTTCTTGGCCATCGCCTAGTCCTTCACGTAGCCGGTGAGGATCCGGCGGGCCTCGGACCTGAGCACGTCCGGCTCATGGCCGTTCGACCGCATCGGATCCAGCTCGGCCACCACGTTCGCCGCAGCGAGGAACTTGACGGCGCGGGCAAGGTCGCCCGGGACGCTGAAGTAGCCGCCGCTGTACGTGATCTGGAACTCCGACCCGATCGGCAGCCACGTGCCGAGCTGAAACCACAGGAACCCCGTATCCGGGTTGGGGCCCATGAGGATCTGTGCGGTGACGTCCTGGCTGCCGCCGTAGCTGCGGACCACCCGTACGGACACGTCGGAGTAGGCCCACTTCTCGGCGTACTTGGACGCGTACTGGTCGAGGTGGATGCGGCGCACGAGGCTCGACATGCCGCCGCCGACGGCGTTCGCCCACGATCGACCGAGGGATCCGGCCAGGTCCAGGGGGAGGTTGTCGGAGCCGGACATCTCGTCCGGGTCAATCCCGTAGGCGGGTTGTGTCTCGATGAGGCCCGTGAACGGGATCAGCCTGTGCCCGGTTTCGGCCTCGGCCTCGCGGGACGCCTCGATCAGCAGGTTCTGCTGGTCGACGGGGTCGGTGTACTCGCGGACGAGGTCACCGAACGCGCCCTTGGTCAGGTAGGCCCAGGTGATCAGCGCGGGCCCGGTGTCGACGTCGAGGTCGGCCACGGCGACCACCTCCTACTGGGTCAGTCGGATTCGGTGACGGCCTTGGTGCGCGAAGCTGCGGTCTTCTTGGCCGGGGCCTTGTCGTCCGCTTCCTGCTTCTCCCGCTCGGTCTTCTCGCGCGCTTCCTTCTCGGCCTTCGTCTCCTTGCCGGTGCGCGGGTCGTCGTGGAAAGCCTCGAACCGGTCCGGCTCGATCGAGCACAGTTCCTCGGCTTCGGCCTCGGACATCTCGACGACGTCGCCGGGGCCGTGCCAGACGTAGCCCAGCCCCGACCCGGGAAGGGTGCTGCGAACGAACATCTCTGTCTCCTCTGCTGGTTGATGCGGTCGCGGGTCGGCGGCCCCGGGAGTAGGCGGGGCCGCCGAACCTCACGATCAGGACGTCGACAGTGCGACGGTCACGCGGCCCAGGCGGGTCGCGTACTTGGGGGCGCGTACCGCGAGGCACGTGTCCGTGACCAGCGCGAACGGCAGGGTGTCCGGGCTGGCGGTGGTCGGGAACACGTCGACCGGCTGCAGCTCGCGCACGTACGGCCGCAGAACGAAGTCGCGGCTACGGGACTGGAGGTAGATGTTCTCCTGGCCCGACGCGAGCGGCTTGGCCCCGGTGTTCGTGCCGTAGTAGGCGGTCGGCGGCGTGGTCGGCGCGGTCGAGGAGTTCTTCGGGATCAGCGCCGACCCGGTGTCGACGATGCTGGTCGCCATCGTCGGGGTGATCCCGTCGCCCTGGAGGACGACGGTGGCGTCCACGTAGCCCAGCAGGCTCTCCGTGCCGGTGCCGGTGCTGCGGTAGACCTTGTACAGGATCGGGCCGGCGCCCTCGTAGCCGGTCGGCGCGGCGAACGACAGCGTGACGGTGGACGTCGAGCCGGTCGTGGCCTGGGAGACCTCGACCGAGCCGATCGTCTCGCCGCTGCGGGCGATGACCGCGGACACCACGTAGTAGTACGTGGCCGCCGCCAGGGTTCCGCCGGTGGTCGCGGTCGCCGAGGTGACCGTGCCCATCTGGATGCTGTTGGTACCCAGGTACGAGCTGACGACCAGCGGGATGTTGCGGTACGTCGGCACCAGGAGACCGGCGGCGACCTCGACGCGATCGGAGAACCGCTGCTGGGCCTGCAGCAGTTGCGCGACTCGGGACATCGCGGTGGGCGACATCACGAACATCCACTCGGCGCCGAACGGGGCCATGGCCGCGTTGCCCTGGAGGAGGTCGGCGGCGCGGTCGAGCCACCCCAGGGAGAGCGCCGCGTTGACGTCGATCGCGTTCTGCTGGGAGCCGCTGTAGGTGGAGATCTGGGTGTCGAGGCCGTCGAACTGCGGGTACGGTCCGGTGACGGTGGACGGCGAGTTGCCCCACATGCAGGCGTTCTCCATGTCCATGTACTGGCCCTGGATGGCGCCCTCGATCTCGCGCCGCCGCAGGTCTCCGAGGACTTCGGCGGTGACCTGCTGGGCGTACCCGGTCACGGCGCCGATCGTCTGCATGTTGCGGACGGTGAACTGCTGTTGGACGTAGGTGGAGTTGGTGACCGGTCGGGCGCCGCCGTCGGTGACGAAGCCGCCGCCGCCGAGGTTGGTCCGCTGGTTGAAGTAGTACTGCGTGGACGCGATCCGCTGGGACGGGATGGCGCGCACGTAGGGGCTGTACCGCCGCTGGTACTCCAACAGCATCGGGTCGATGATCTTCGGTACGCCGGCTGCGGCGCCCGCGGCGGTCAGCGCCTCGCGGATTTCGGTGCTCACGATGGATCTCCGGTCTCGGGATGCGGGTCACGGGGCATGCGAAAGCCCCACCGGCGTCGGGCTGGTGGGGCTGCGGGGTGACCATTCCTGCCGAGTCCGGCACCGCACCGATGTGCGGCGGTCCATGTGGTGCTGCTGGGTCAGACCTCGAAGCCGAACGCGCCGTTCAGGGCCTTCGTGGCATAGGCGTTGCGCTCTTCCTCGCTCATCTCGTGCAACGGCCTCTCCGGCGCGGCCTGGGATTCCTTGGTCGGAGTGACCAGGCCCAGGCGCCGCGGCCCGACCGCGCGCAGTTCGGCGCGGAGGCTGTCCTTGATGCCCTCGACCTGCTCGGCGACCAGGCGGGCGACGCGCTGGTCGGCGGTCTCCTCGACGACCGGCTCGACCGGGGCCGCCTCGGCGACGGGCGCCGGCGCGGCGACGCGGTCGAGGAGTGCGGCGAACTGCTCCTGCGTGAGGGCCACCATCGGCGGAGCCGGGGTGGTGGGTGCCGCCGTCTCGGCGGCCGTGCTCTGGGCCTCGCTCACGGCGGGCACCTCCTGGGTGGTCGTGGTGGTGTCCCCGGCCGGAGCGGCAGGGGCGGTATCGGGGGCCGTCTCTACGACGGCGGGCACCTGAGGCTCGGCCGTCTCGGCGGCGTCGATGTCGGCGTCCATGTCCGGGTCCATCGCGGCGAGCGCGCCGCATCCGGCGGCCATCGCCGCGGCGGCGATCGTGTGCAGGTCACCGGGCTCGATGCCGCAGGCGCGCACGGTGATCGACAGCGGCCCGTTCCAGGCGTCGACGCAGAACCCGGCCGCGCCACCCGACTCCGGGTAGTACTCGGTGACTTCGCCGTAGCGGGTGGTGTGCTCGGACACGTCGACTCCGAAGTTCTTCAGGGCTTCCTTGACGCGGGCGCGGATGCGCTTGAGCTGGGGCGCGGTGTACGAGGCGGCCTCGCCGGACTCCAGTCGCTGCCACGCGCGGATCGCGTGCTCGGTGGTGTCGATCGGCAGGCGCCGCACCTTGTCGGGGCGGTAGCCGAGGTCGGCGTACGGCACATCCCCGTAGGGCGTTCGGGTCGGCTCGACCGTCGCGGCCACCGACTCGTACACAAGGACGCGCCCGCCTGTGCATTCCGTGGCGGTCGCGCGGTCGCGGTCCACCCTGGCCGCGAGGACGCCGGGCGTTTTGGTGAAATCGAGGCCGTCGAGTTCGAGGTCGTCGCCGGTCTCGACCATCTGCCCGCGATGCTGCTCCTGGCGGACGTCGCCGAGCCACCAGCCGCGGATGCTGACGCCGTCGAGGTAGGGCTCCTCGCCCTCGACCAGGGCGGCGAGGTCGCGGCCGTGCGCGGTGTCGGCGAGGTCGGCCACGAAGCGGGCGGACCCGTCGGCGGCCTGGGTGAGGGAGGTGACGCGGCCGACGATGCGCGTCGAGTCGTCCTCGGCGCCGTGGTGGGTGAGCATCGTCAGCGGTTCGCCGCCGGCCAGGCGCTCCTGGGCGCGCTTCACGGCCTTGCCGATCAACTCCTTCGAGTACAGCCGGCCATTCAGCGAGACGCCGGGCGCCATCGCGGTGCCCCGGATCGTGGCGATCCTGCGTGCCATCAGGGCCCTCCTTCCAGGTAGGCGCCGACCGTGGTGGCCGACAGGACGCTGGTGGGCATGAGCACACAGCGGCAATGCGGATGGATGCCGGGCGTCGGCGACTCGCCGACGCCGTACGGCCCTTTGATCTCGCAATCCGTGCAGATGGGGCACACGCGGTCGTCGCCGGCGGTCACGAAGTCGACCTGGCCGATGCCCTCGGACGCGTACAGGTCCAGGGCGCCCTGGGACATCGACCGTGACGTCATCAGGTCGATCACCGTCTGCACCGCGCGGGCGTCGGCGTCGGTCAGCAGATCGCTGACGCCGCGCACCATGTCCGCGTAGGAGGCGCCCTCGCGGGTGAGCCTGGCGAGCAGGGCGCCGACGTCGCGGGCCTGGCCGCCGAGGATGTCGGACAGCCATTTCCCCGACTCGCCCGCGAGTTGCTCCGCCTTGCGCTCCAAGGCGGCGTACGCGTGCTCGAAGGCAATCTTGAAGTCGAGCGCGAGGGTGTGCTGGCCGAGCTTGTCGAGTCGTTCGGCCGCCATCACCACCGCGTCGGCGACACCCTCTGCCCGGCCGGAGCGCAGGACCGTCTCGAACGTGCGGCGGAGGCGGTCGAAATCGTCGGCCTCGTCCTCGTCGAACACCAGGTCCGCAAGCCGGTGCAGGGCGCTTCGTGCGGCGGCGATCGCGATGGCCTCGTGTTCGTCGTCCTCCTCGCTGCGCGTCTCGACCAGGCCGAGGCTCGCCCGGTACTGCCGCACCAGGTCGGGCACGTCGACGTGGCGGGCGAGTCTGGCCCAGGTCCGGCCTGCGTCCCGGCCGGCCTGTTCGTGCAGGGCGAGGCGCCGCGCGAACATCTCGGCCAGGACGCCGTCGAGCCGGTCGAGCTGCAGCGTGGCCTCGGTCGTGCCGGTCACGGTCCGCCCCGGCCGGTCGCGGCGAGGGCCTCGCGGAGCCGGCCCCGGAATGCGGCGAGCCGGGCCTCCTGCGGGTCCTCCTCGGGCGGCTCGGCCTCGGGCTGCTCGTCCGGTGGAGGTGGTGCGCTCGGGTCGGCGAACGGCGCCAACGCCGGTGGAATCGGCGCCGGTTCCGGCTCGGGCACGAGTTCCACGCCCGGTACGTCGATCCCGGCCGTGACGGCCGCGGCGGCGGCGTGGGCGATCGTCGCCTCGGACATGCGCTCGATGTCGCGCCACAGCACGATCGACTCACGCTCGACCACCGCCGGCTCGTCGCCCCCGTCGACCGGGGGCTCGTTGATGTCCGCGCGGTAGCGGTTGAGCGTCCACGCGCCCGAGTGCAGCCGCTTGTCGCGGATCTCCTCGATCGTCTTGGAGTCGCGCCAGTCGACGTCGCCCCACTTCAGGAGCCAGTCGGTGATCCCGAAGCCCTGCCGGACGATGTGGAAGTTGAGCTTCTCCAGCACCAGGCCACCCAGGGGGCCGCAGGTGTTGTAGATGAACGTCTTGTCCTGCTCCTCGCCCGTGCCGCCGCCCAGGTTCCCGCTCTCGATGACGCCGACCTTGGCCGGCGGTACGCCGAGCGCGGACAGGATCTCGTCGCGGCACTGGTCGAGCGTCTTCTGCAGGTCGACACCCTTGGAGCGCTGCAGCTCGTCGACCGTGCCGCCGCCCTTGGTGATGATCGGGTTCCCGATGTTGCGGGTGCCACGGTTGCGGGCCCGGTACTGCGCGACCCACCGCTTCATGTCGGAGTCGGACTGGCCGTTGGGGAAGTCGACGTGCAGCGTGGGTGGATCACCCGCCCGGTACGTCTCCTTCTGCGTGGCCTTCGCGAACAGCCATGTGGTGACCGGCAAAAGCGCGTGCCGCATGAGCGGCAGGCCGTCGAGACCGGACCGCGGCGAGTCGAGCGTGATGTAGATGACCTGGTGCGGCTCGAAGATCGCCTTCTGGCCCTGGTCGGTGACCTGCACGTACTGCGTGATCTCGCCGTGCTCGTCGGCGATCACCCGCATCGTCGTGGCGTCGAGCGACCACAGGGCGATCGGTTCGCCGAGGAACCAGGCGACCTCCAGGAAGGCTTTGCCGAAGATCCCCAGGTCGGCGACGCATCCGCGGGTGATCTGGACGATGTCCTCGCGCGGGTTGCAGTACTCCAGGAGTTGCTCCAGGCGTACGACCTGCGGCGGCTTGGGCGGCACTTCCTGGCCGCCGTGCTCGTCGTCGCCGGTCCAGTCCGTGACCAGGCCGCCCGCGGTGACCGTGCGGGCGATTGCGTTGATGCCGGCACCGGCCCACGGGCAGGCGACGTACGCGTCGTAGAGCTGGGTGAGGTCGTCCGCCGGGTCGCCCGCCGAGCCCTGGTTGTACTCGGTGGTGCCGCCGAGCGGGACACCCGACTCGTAGCCGATGCGGCGCGCGGCCGGAGCCGCGTGCTCCGCCTCCGGCGCTGCCTCGGCAATGTCGGACCGACCGAACCCGAGCCAGGAGAAGAGGCCCACGGCTACCCCCTCACCAATCGTCGTAGGGATCCTGCTGAGCAATGGCGAACCGGCCGGCAAACACCACGGGCACGTCAATCCCCGCCTGGGCGGTGACCGGCTCGCGTTCGTCCGGGTCGTCGAGCAGCGGGAACTCGGCGCCGCCGCCGAGGTTCGTCACCAGGTACCGCAGCGCGTCCGGCGCGTGGTCCTCGGCTTTCGTATCGGCGTCCTCGGGGTTGCCGCTGGTCGCGTGCGGGAGCGCCGGCAGCGTCCGGATCAACTCGGGGCACGTCGAGAACGCGTGCAGCATCGGGCATGTCGTCCAGCCCAGCGCGCGGTGGTGCGAGCAGGCGGGACCCTCGGCCAGGAACGAGTGGACGCGCTGCCACCCGATGACCCGGGACCCGGCGCCCTTGCCCGCCGGTTCGAGATGGACGCCTTCGTCCGCGTAGACCTGGGCAATCGGCTTGGCGTCGCCGCGGGTCGCCCACATCGCGTCGTCCGCGTACCGGGCGACGATCCACTCGTCTCCGGTCTCGGCGGCGAGGATGCGGCGGGCCTGCTCGGACTCGCCGACCTGACGCTCGTACAGCTCGCGGTAGATCCAGACCCGGCCGTCCTCGTCCTGGGCGCCCCACAGCACGCACCAGGGGGCCGAGTAGCCCCAGTCGAGGCCGTTGTAGCGGCGCCACGTCGCGGGCAGCGTGATCGGCTGAATCACGTGGCGGTCGTTGCGCCACTCGCCGAAGACCTGGCCGGCGAAGACGTCCCAGTTCCCGTCCACGAACGCGGCCCGCAGCTTCTCGTCCTGGAGAGCGAGGAGATCGCGGGCGTACTCCGGGTTGACGTGGGGGTTGTCGGACAGCTTGGACGGGATGAACCGCACGGTGCGGTCTCGCATGTCGCGGACGACGTCGCGCCCGTGGTTGGTGGCGTCGATGTAGCGCTTCTTGGTGTCGGCGTGTCCGACTCCGCCCGGGTTGGTGCCGGAGCGGATGCCGAGCACGGGAACCTGGGCGCGACCGGATCGCAGTCGGGTCTCCAGGAAGGCCACAACCGGAGGCGGGGTGAGCGTGCGCTCGTCGAACAGCAGCAACTGGTACTGGCCGCCCTGCCGACGGGACGCGTCCTGGACGGTCTCGGCGTACCGGAACATCAGGAGCGAGCCGTTGGGGAACCGCAGCTCGTACTCTGTCGCGTTCCACCTCGCACCGAGCGCCCGTGCATGGCCGCACTGGACCAGTTCGGCGAGCAGGCTCTCTTTCAGCTCCGGGTAGGAACGGCGGAACGCTCCCACCCGGAGGCCCGGGTAGCGGTCGCACGCGCGAAGGCCCTCCATGAGGAGCGCGCGCGTCTTGCCACCGCCGGCCGCCCCGCCGTAGAGGACGTCGAATTCGGTGGCCGCGTGGAACTCGGCCTGCCGCGGCGTCGGTTCGTATTCGAGGAGTTTGAACACGTCGCGTGGCGGGTCGGTGAGGCGGGCTCCGGCGATGGCGAGCGCGTCCACGTCTCACCCCCGGTCGATGGCGTCCATGTCGAGGGCTGCGAGGACGGCGTCGCGGTTCACGCGGAGCCATTCGAGGAGCCCGGTGCCGAGTGCGTCGGCGAAGGTGTCGGCGATCTCGTACAAGGGGCTGTTGTCCAGGTCAGGAGACGGCGGTGAGATGTCGGCCGGCAACGCGCTTGGCCTCCTGTCGCAGGTCGGGGTCGCGGATGCCGACGGCGGTGAGTGCGGCGTCGATCGCGGCGATGACGGCGTCGGCCTGCCGTTCGCTGATTGTCACGAGCCGCTCGTCGATGTTGAGTTTGGCCAGCGCTTCGACAAGGCGGCCGGTGCGGTCCATGGCCTGTCCGTAGAGCTGGAGTTCGGCCCGGACCTGCTCGCCGTTGGGGGTGTGGAGGCTCAGGTCAGTGAGCGTGGCGACGTGGCCTTCGAGGATCTCCATGAAGGCTCGGGCGCGGCCTGCGACCTGGGCCAGCTCGGTGAGCGGGTTCTCGACGGCGCTGAACTCGCCGACCTCGCTCAGTGCCTTGCGGGCCTTGGCCTCGGCGGTGCGGACCTTCGCGGCTCGTCTCGCCTGCGGGGTTCCGCCTCCGTGGTAGCGGCACCGCTTGGCGCCTTCGATCGGCCACTGCGTGCAGTGTTCCGGCCGATCCGGCAGGCCCCTGGTGTTCTTGACCTTCGCGCCGCACGAGCAGGCGACGCACGGTCCGCCGAGGCGCATGGCCTGGCCGCCGCACCTCTTGCACACGGGGTCGGACACGACGGCCTCCCTACTGCACGCTGAGTCGGCCGGACCGCAGGATCGGTATCTGCGGCGGGTCGGTGAGTCGGAGGTACACGACGTATTCGCCGCGTTCGGGGTCGATGGCCTGCCCGGGGCCGATCAGCACCTGGGCGACGCCGGCCGCGGGCCAGTCGGCCGCGGCCCACACGGGCGAGGCCGGTCGGGGTGAGCCGAGGGGGCCGAGGGCGATCTCGGCGGTGACCGAGCCAGCTTGCACGAGGCTGCCGTTCGCGCGGATGTCGGGGACTTGCAGCTCCTCGACCGAGCCCCACTGGATTTCCGCCATCGGCCACCTCCTAGGTGAGGGGTGGCCCGCAGGTCCACGTCGTGGTCGGCTCGCCGACGGCGTACCGGGGTGGAGCGCTCGGGGCGCCGGATGTGGCGATGGCCTCGTCGGTGAGGCCGATCGTGTCGACGATGGTGACCTCAAGTTGGCGGCCGAGAACGACGATGACGCTGTCGGTGATGCCGACGAGGTCGGCGACCGCCCGTGTGGAGTCGAGCAGGGCTGCCGTGCTGTCGGTCAGCCCGATCGGGTCGGTCGGAGCGCGGGTGAGGTCGAGGACGGCTCCGGAGGTGTCGGTGAGCCCGACCGAGTCCGTGGCGGTGCGGGCGAGGTCGAGGACGCTCGTGGCCGCGTCGAGCAGCCCGACGGGATCGGCGAGGATCCGCGTCGTGTCGAGGACGGCGGCGGCCTGGTCGTGGAGACCGACCGGGTCGGTCGCGGAACGGTCGGCCGTGAACGCGGTGTTCGTCGAGTCGGTGAGTCCGACCGGGTCGACCGGGTTCGCGGTGTAGTCGGTGCCGCCCGGGTTGACGTCGGAGACCGTGAGGTCGGCCCAGTAGTTGCCGCCGTTGAACGTGTTCGTGGGGGCGCCGATCGAGCCGGTCTCCTCGTAGCGGCCGTTGCCGAGGGGTGCCGAGGTGACCGCTGCGGCTGCGGGCGCGGTGAGGATCCCGTTGGTGATGCCGCTGGCTCCGGGGCCGCCGCCGGCCCAGTATCCGCCGGTGCCGCCGTAGCGGTCGGTGTGGTGGACGACGACGATGTAGCGGGTGCTCGCAGTGAGTTGGACGGCGACGCCGAGGGTGGCGGTGTGCCATCCCGTCCCGGACAACGAGTAGGTGACGGCGGTCCCGGCGACCTGTGTGCCGGTGGCGACGTCGTACACGGCGCCGGTGACCGGGCCGGCCTCGGCGAGGGTGGCGCGCCAAAAGTGGAGGGCCTTGACCCAGCCGGTCGCCGACAGGGAGAACTCGGTGCCCAGGTTGATTGGTGCGGTGGCCTCGTCGGTGACGGCGCCTGATGTCGCGGGCCAGATGCGGTAGTCGGCCATGGCGGCCTCCTGCTCAGGCGCCGAGCAGGTCGTGGCTCCACGTCACCGTGAGGGTGTCGCCGGACCCCTTGCTGCCGATGCCGGTCAGGAGGACGCGGGAGATCGTGGCCGCGGCGAGGCTGGTGGCGTCGGTAAGGGTGTCGTTGACGATGACGCACTCGGTGATCGGGCTCGCGGTGGTGGCCTTGCCTGCGGCCCAGACGGCGCGCCATGTGATGCGGCGGGAGGAGCCGTTGAGGCTGGACTGCGGGTAGGTTGCGGCGAGTGCCTGCTGGGAGTCGGTGAGGTAGGTGACGAGCGCGGCGCCGGCACCGGTCTTGGACGGGGCGGTGGATCCGGTGCCGAGTTTCATGCCGGTGACCTGGGCGGTCGGGGAGGCGATGCCGGATGCGCGGTCGCCGTAGTACTGGTCGCCGACCTGCGTGACGAGGTTGTGGCCCTCGAACCTGGCGATGATCAGCCCATTGGGGTCGGTGAGTTCCGCGATGACGTGGCCTCGGATGCCTGTGGGTGACGTGTGGTGCACGGGCTCTCCTCCGTCTATCTCGGGTCGGAGACGCCTAGGTCGTCGCAGGCGTCGCAGTGTCCGTGGGTGCCGTCCGTCGGGTAACCGTGCGGGCATTCCCAGTGGTCCGGGCGGCCGAGTGCGTCTTCGTCGCTGCTGACGAGGTCGCTGCCGTACTCGTCGCAGGTGCAGCGGGCGCCGTACGAGTCGTCGGCTCGGCAGCGGCCCCGGCCGTGGGGGTGGGTGCTGCGGGGGTGGCCGCAGGCGCACACGTCGATGTCGACGGGGACGCCTTCCAGGCAGGAACAGCGGGCCTGTTCGGGGTCGGACACGAGGACTCCTCGGGGCGGCTGTGGTTGTGCGAACCCGGCCGCCATATGCCGGGCTCGCGCAGCGGTCCCCCTGCGGGGTTGGTGGTGTGCCTCGTGGGTGGCGGCCCGTGCCCGTCCCGGAGGCCGGACCGCTCGTTTGTGCCCCTGCCGTGGCGCCTCCGGGGCGGGGATGGGTCCAGGGCGATCGTGGGGCCCGGCCGCCGTGTCGCTGCGCAGGCGCTACCTGCCGTCCGCCACCGCGACGCGAACGCGGCCCGGGAGACGCAACGAGCGTGCTGACCTCGCTGGGCGCGGGCACGGCAGCCGGAGTTTGGCGGTCAGGCCGCCGCGTGTTCGCGTGCGGCCTGGATCTGGAGCGCGGCGATCATCGGGTTCGCGCGCAGCGGCGCCTTGCCCGAGTCGCGGCGTTCCCGCTCGCACCGCGCAGCTTCCTTCAGGGTGAAACGCGGCGACCCGTCGATGGTCCCGGCCGGCCGCAGGTATCCCTTGCGCTTCCACCCGCGCGCTGTTGACTCGGATACGCCCGCGAGTTCGGCGACGTCCTCGTAGGTGAGCAGCATGCCGAGCTTGGTGTGGTCGTCGCAGCCGTCGAGGATCACGATGGTGGGGGCCATGTCTCCGCCTCCGGGTACGCAAAAGGCCCCCTGCGTGGGGGCCTTCGGTGTCTGTGTGGGCATGGCTCTGCCCGCGATCTTGAGTTTACCTAAACGCGGACCCTTGACAAGTGGGGCTATCCGTTAGGGATATGGGGCCCATTCGGTCTTGTAGTCGGGGTGGCCGGCGTGGGCGGTCGCCAGGATGCGACAGATCTGGTGGTAGGCGTCCTCGGTTTCGGGCCCGCCGCCCCAGTGCGTGTCATCGATCAGGTGTCGCTGGGCTGCCACCTCCCGGAGGACGCTCGCGGGGTCGTGGCGGGCGATGTGCGCACCGCACTCCCGCCCCAGGTGGTCCTGCGAGCCCGTGGCGACCAGGTCTTGCTCACGGTGCGATGCCACGCGACCGTGCCTGGTGTCGTAGTACCAGTCGGGGCCGACCTCGCCGGCGGCTGCGGCGGCGTCCCGCTCGCGCTCGTCGAGTCTTGCGCGGACGAACGCGACCACCTCGTCGATCACGCGCATCATCCCTCCCGCAGCCAGTCGGCCCGCTGCCGGACGTACTCGGCGACAGCCTGGTATCCCGGGGCGTGCCTGTCGTCGTCTTCCAGGGACGGCCCGGGGCGGTCGTCGGGGAACGGGTTGGGGCCGGTGCCCATTCCGTGCCAGTACATGGCGTCCAGGTCGTTGGCGAGTTGGTCGAGTTCGGCTGCGCGGTCGGCGCGGGCGCCTCGGTCGCTCATGTCCTCATCCTCCCAGGATGTGCAGCACGATCTGGAGCACGCCGCAGGCTACGGACGCCACGATGCCCACCACGACGGCGCTCCGGTAGGCGGGGTCGGACCACCAGTCGCGGATGATCGAGACCGGGGTGCGGATCATGCTCGCCACCCTTCTTGCTCGGCCACTGCGAGGACGCGGCGCAACCGCTTGACCTCGGCGGCCCATTCGGCCGTGGTGTGCGCCTCCAGGTGCTGGGCGGCGCGCTGTTCGGTGTCGGCGAGGATGTCCGGGTCGGCGACCGACGGTGTGTCGTGGCGCCAGCCGCACGAGTCGATCGGGCAGGAGTATTGGGTGGACCGCGCTTCCGTGGTGATCCGGCCGACTTGGTACCAGCCGCTGACCGGCACCCGATATGCCCCCTCGCCGCTTGAGGGACCGGTGGATTCGGCGGGAGTGGATTCGAAGGTTGTGTACGTCAAGGTGTGCTCCTCGTCCATGGTTCATTCTCTCGCGGCGGGGTGTCAGGTGGGCGTCAGACGCGTCAGGTGGGTCGCGCGCGCATGCGCACGCCTAGGGCCTCAGTCGGCCTGGCACCTGACGCGTCAGACGCGTCAGGCCAGGTCAGGCGGGCACGAGGTCACGGATGCGGTACGTGCCGCGGCCGTCGTCCTCAAGCAGGCCCGCGGTAACGAGGGCTTGGAGCTCGCCGGTGACCCATGTCCGGGAGCGGCCTGCTTGGGCCCGGGTGTCGCGGAGGTCATGAGGCCGGAACGTGGTCCTGCCGGCGCGGGACATCTCGACGATCGCCTCGCGCAGGAGCCGCACGGCAGCCTCCCGGCCCATCTCGTTGCCGGCCGGCGCGGCGAGGGTGATGCTCGGGTGGTCGGGGACCTCGATGGGTTCGTCGACGTCGACCTCGGGAAGGTCGGGCTCGTGGTTGGTGGGCAGCTTGAACTCGTCGCGGGCGGCCACGGTGGTCTCCTTGCGGGCGGCGGGCACGGTAGTGCCCCGGCGCCGATTCGCGTATGCCTCGCCCGCAGCCTGTGCGGACACCGGGTCCAGGACGGCGCGGATCTCGGCGTACTGCTCGACGACCTGGGCGAGTTGCTCTGCGGTGATCCGGTAGGACCGCATGGGGGTGGCGTACCGCTCCTCGTCGACGCCGGGGGCCACGAGGTAGGCGTAGCCGGGCCGGCGGTTCGCCCACGCTTCGGGGGCGGCGCCGTCGGCGCGGACCTCGGGCGGCAGTGCCATCTTCGCGGTGGTGGAGCCCTTCACCCCGAAGCACCAGACCGCGCCGATCTGTTCGCGGTCGTCGCCGGACATGATGCCGACCGAGGGCCGCTGGAGGGAGATCACGAGGAACACGCCGGCGCTGCGGGCGGTCTCCAGGAGGCCGGTGATGTCCTCGCCGACCTCGTCGCGGAACAGCTTGGCGGCTTCCTCCCACCAGCAGACCATCGCGGGCATGCCGTGTGTGTCGAAGACCTCGGGCGTCCACTCCTTGTGGCCCCACCGGCCGAGCTGGTCGGCGCGGGCGGAGATGACGTCGGGCAAGGCTCGGATCTGGGCGCGGCATTCGGTCGTGTCGGTGGCGACCCAGTCGACGCCGGGGGCGACGTCGCGGAGCGTCTGCTGGCCTTTGACGGGGTCGCCGAGCCACAGGCAGGCGTCACGCCGGGTGAGCAGGTCGGCCCAGGTGACCTCACCACCGCTGCTCTTGCCGCTGCCGTTCATGCCGAAAACGCCCAGGTGGGTGGCGTTGCGGCCGATCTTGGGGTCGCCGTTGAGCCAGAACACGGCGGGCTCGCCGTCCTCGTACAGGCCGACTTTGAAGCCGGCGCCGATGCTCCCGCCGGCCGCCGAGGGGCCGGGCCAGACGATGGTGTTCTTGAGGTGGTCTCGCGGGACGACGATGAGTTCGGCCCGTCCGGCGTCGTCCGGGTCGGTCTGGATGCGGACGCCGTTGCGTCCGACGCCGAGAGCCGCGGCGATGCCGCGGGTGGCGGCCTGGACCTGCTCGATGTCGCCGTCCGGGGAGACGACGCGCAGCGTGGCCTTGACCCGGCCGCCTTCGACGGTGGGCGGGCCGACGTCGACGCCCTTGAGGGCGCGGACCTGCGCGGCGAGGCCCTGGTCGCCCGCAGTGATGGCCTTGGGGTCGCCGGGGGTGGTGCCGCCGTTGCGGGTGATGCGGCGGATCGTCCACGACAGCGGCGTGGCGATGCCAAGGATCGCCCAGGCGGACAGGGCTCCGGGGGTGGTGGGGTCAACGGCGGCGGACAGGGAGATGCCGCCGGCGACCAGGCCGACGGTGGTGGTGGCGTGGGCCCGCCACAGGGGCGCGGAGGAGGGGGCGATGCGGCTGGTGCCCCAGGTGAACGCCGCGGCGAGGAGCGCGGTGCCCATGGCAGGGCCGGGCTGGTCGTGCCAGGCGGTGTGGGCTCCGTACGCGAGGCCGTAGGTGGCGGGGGCGGCGAGCCAGGCGGGAACGTAGGGGGCGACGGTGGAGAGGGCGCGTTCGGAGGCGCGCTGGTGGAGGGCCATCACTCGCCGACCTTGAAGCGGGGCTTGTTGCTGGGCTTGGCCTTGGTCTTGCCGTAGGCGGTTTCGAGTTCGGGGGCCATGTGCTTGAGGAAGCTGCTCTTGGCGCGGGCTCCGCAGACGGCTGCTTCGTTGAAGGCGTCGGCGGCGTTCTGGATGTGGCCGGCGACCAGGGCGGCGCGCTTCTTGGAGGTGTGGTTGGCGTCGGGGTGGTCGGGCATTTCGGCGAGGAGCGCGCGGACTTCGTCGGCGAGGTAGGAGATCTGGAGTGCGCCTTCGCGGCCGATCTTGCGGATGCGTTCGCACAGGGCCATGAAGTCGACGTCGTTGGTGATGTCGTCGGCGCCGAGCGCTTCGACGATGGAGCGGGCCATGGTTGTGTCCTGTCGCTGAGGCCCGGAGGCGGCGCGCGGCGCCTGCTCGCCCGGGAGGTGGTGTGTGGGTCAGGCGGAGAGGCGCTTGAGGGCCCGGTCCCGAGTGATGCGGACGGTGTCCTTGGAGACCTTCTCGCCGTGAATCTCGCGAACAGCATCGAGCAGTTCGACGCGGTCGCGAACACCGTCGCGAACAAGTCGGTGAACAGTGTCCGCGATCGTCTCGCCCGTGTTCGGCACGAGGCGAACAACGGCCTCCGACCTGCTGTTCGTCTGTTCGTCGCTGTTCGGCTGCTCGGCGCGAACCGTGTTCTCGACGGAGGACTCGACCGGGGTGTTCGCGGTGTGGCGAACAGGGTTGTTCGGGTCGTCGTCCGGGCTGTTCGGCGTGTTCGCGGCGGTGTTCACCAGGGCCGTGAGCGCGGTCGCGCGGGCGAGTTGGCGGCGGACGGCTGCGAGCCCGAGGAGGGCGCTCGCCTCGGCCATCTCCTGCTCGACCCACTGGCGTGTGCGGTCGTCGAGCGGTCGGGCGGAGTGCGCGATCAGGACGGTCCACAGCATCTTGGCGAGGCCGGAGATGCTGGCGCCGACGATGCCCGCGACGATGTTGCCGGTCATCCAGCCGTGGGCGACGACCGCGGCCATGGCCGTCACGAGCGAGGCGTGTCCGGCTTGGCGGGGTGCGACGGCGCGGGCGCGGTCGTACCGGGCGAGCCATTCGAGGGCCATGTTCGTGATCCACACGGCGTCGAAAACGGCTGCCGCGATGAACGCGACGGGCGTGGCGACGGTTGCGGACAGCAGGCCGGCGATGCTCGCGGTGGACCACACGACGGATGCGGCGACGACGAGGGTGGCCGTGACGGTGGCGCCGCGCAGGACGATCTGGTCCCAGTCGCGCGGGAGTTCGGGGACGTGGACGGTGTAGGGCTCGGTGACCATGCGGGTGCGGCCGTCGACGACGTGCGGTACGCGGCGTTCTCGCTGTTCGGCGCGGTATTTCATGCCCGTGCCCCTGTCACGCGTGGGGTGATGGGGGCAATAAGGTGCTGTCCAGCCACTGTTGAGACCTCCATGTCTCCAGTGGTCAGGGCTCGGCCGGGGCTGTGATCCCCGCGTCCGAGCCCGTCCCATGTTCCGAGTTGTTCGGTCCGGTTGTTCGGCCATGTTCGTTGAGCCTGCTGGCCGGCCTTCGGACGTAGAGCAGCCTATCGGAAGTGTCAACTGCGGCAGGCGTGTTCGCGCCTTGTTCGGTGTGTTGTTCGCCGTTGTTCGGGCTTGTTCGCGGCTGTTCGCTCAGGTCGCGCGTCTGCGTTCGACCGTCGAGTAGTTCTCGCCGTCGATGCGCTCGACGGTCGCGGCCGGGACGGCCATCACATAGACGTCCTCTTGGCCGGCGGTCCACCCGTCGTACTCGATGAGGGCCCACCACGCGCCGGTGGCGTCCCGGCTCCACCACCTGATGCGGGCGTCGAGGATGCCGCCGCGGGGCTGGGTGACGCGCACCCGGGGCCGGTGGGCGGTCGGCGGGGTGCGCGTGTCCATGCGCTCATCGTGGCGGGCGAGGCCCCCAGATGTCCTGCTCTCCGGGGATCATCAGGTCGGGGTCGTGGATCACGTTGTCGGCGCGCCCGGATCGGCCGTCGGACCACTCGACGTAGACGATGACCGGTCCTCCGGGCCGGGCCTGGGACCAGCCGCCGACGACTCCGTGGCGCCAGGCGCCGTCGATGGCGGCGAGCACGTAGGGCCACGGGCGGGCGAGGGTGTGGTGGATGCCTGCGCTGGTGCGGTCGCCCGGGTGGGAGCGGGTGAGGCTGCGTGCGGGGGCGGGGCGGTCGATGTCCACCCCGCCATGATCTCGCACGCGTTCGAGTCGGTCAGGTGCGTTCGGGCCCGGCGACCACTGCCGCGGCGACCGCGCACCAGCCGATGTGCCAGGACTGGTCGAGCGCGCCAGCGCCGGTCCCGAGACAGCCGTGGCCGCGGCCGACGTCGTGGAACTCCGCCTTCCCGATGCGCTCGGCGATCGCCTCCAAAGGTGCGCGCCGGTCGGCGAGGTAGTGGGTGGCGGCCGACACGGCGAGCCCGGCCGCGGCCCGGCGCCATCGGATGCCGAGACCGAGGTAGCGGTCGGCGGCCGCGAGGGCGACGGCCTGGCCGAGGGTGTAGGTGGCGACGTGGGCGGCGCAGGCGCGCCGGCCCTCGCGGCCGGGCCGGCCCTTGGCGAGCGCCTGGTCGTGGGTCTGGATCCAGTAGTCGCCGACGTGGTGGGCGGCCGTGAAGACGGCCGTGGTGGCCGCGAAGCGGACGGCTGCGGTCTGGTCGGAGTGGGGCATGCTGGTGCTCCCTGCTGCTCGTGAGGGTGGATGTGGGGCCCGGGGTGGCCGGCTTGCTGCCAGGCGGTGCGGCCACCCCGGGGCGGGGCTACGCGGCGAGTCGGTACGCGAGGCGCTCGAACGCGGCGGCCGCGGTCTTGTCCTTCGGCCGGTAGACCAGCGCGCGGGCCACGAAGGTCCGGAGGTCGTACAGCTTGATCGCGACCCGCTTGGTGGCGCGGCCCTTGAGCTTGATGCGGCCGGTGGTGGTGGCGGTGGGGACGACTCCGCGGGAGAACGGGCTGGCGAAGCGGCGGGCGTCGGCCGGTGCGATGCCGGCGGCGGTGAGGTGGGCGACGGCGGAGGCGGTGCCGGTGGCCACGGCGCGGGTTGCGGTGCGCTGGGCGCGGCGGGTGCGGATGGCGGTGCGGATGTAGCTGCGTGCGGCGCGGGCGGTGGCGTGCATGATGGTGTCTCCTCTGCTGGTCTGTGGCTGGTCGGAGGGCCCAGGGCGCCCGGTTCTTCCGGGAAGTCGAGGCGGGCGCCCTGGGGCGGATTCAGCGGGCGCAGTTCTTGACCTGCAGGTCGCCGATCCAGTCGGCCGGGTCCTGGCCCTCTTCGATGAAGTCCTCGTATACGTGGCCGGCGACGGCGACCAGGTCGCCAGTGACGATCACTGTGCGGTGCGTGCCGTACTGCGAGTCGCGGCGGACGTGGCTGCAGCCGGTGGCGTGGACGATGGGCTCGCCGGCGCCGGTGTAGGTGACCGTGTAAGAGCGGCCTGCGGGGGCGGCGGTCTCGACCGGCGCGATCTCGGTGGTGGCCTCGATGGGGGCGGGCGGCTCGTACAGGTCGCGGATGGCCTGCGCGGCTGCCTCGATGGTGGCGTGGAACCCGACGCCGCTGTCCTTGGCGCCGGCCTTGTTCGACCAGGTGGCGAAGCGGCCTCGGTGGGGGTGGTGGTCGCCCTCGTCCTGGACGACGCCGATGATGTCGCCGTCGAGCCAGACGTCGCGGTCGCGGGGGTCGATGCCGGTGGCGAGGATGTGGAAGCCGGTGGTGGGGACCTCGATCCCGTTGATCTCGAAGGTCTCGGCGTTGTGGTCGGCGGTCATCTCGTTCTCCCCGGTTTGTGCTGGTTCCTGCTGACGTCCATAAAGCTATAGGCCAACGCGTTGCCCTGTCAATAGGCCAACGCGTAGTCCTTTCGATTGGCCTACGCGTTGTGCGAGGATGGCCGCATGAGCAGCGACTACACACCCAGCCCCGAGACCGCCGCCCTCTTCGCCCGGTACAAGCGACACCTGCTCGCCGAACGCGAACTCCGCCAGGCCGTCAAGGACGCGGCCCCGGCCGAGATGAGAGCCGGCGGCACCGTGTCCGACCTCGCCGAACTCACCGGCATGACCCGCGAGGTCTTCCGCCGGATTGCCCGCGAGCACGAGATCGACCGCCTCCGGCCGCCGACCCACGGCAAGGACGCACCGCCGCCCGCCTCCTGACTCACGCCGCGTACGTCGTCCCCAGCAGGTACGCCACCCAGCCCTCGTACTCGTCCGTCGCCATCACCCGCGGGCACTCCGTGCACGCCACCTCGTCGCGGCCGTGCACCGCGGCGAGGGACAGGCCCCGGCAGTCCGGGCACGGGCCGGGCACCGGCGTCCAGTCGGAACCCCCGCCGAGGCGGTAGTCCGCAGTGCTCGCAAGCCGGTGCACCTCGGTGCCGTACTTGACCGCCCAGGGCGTGCACAGGGCTGCGGTGCGCCGGCGGACGAGGTAGGCGACCGAGGCGTCCACCGTGGCTGCGTCATGCCGGACGCACCGGTTGCCGAGGCCCTCGCCAATGTGGTCGCGCAGGGCGTCCTCGGCGTATCGCAGGGTGCGGAGGATGTCGTCGGCGTGGTCCATGCCGGGCGAGACGCTGCCGGGGTCGACCTGTGTGCCGCCTCGTTCGAGCTGGAGGTGGGTGGGGAGTTCGGTGAGTTCCGCGAGGGTGCGGTAGGCGGCGGGCAGCCCGCGGAGGAGCTGGACGATCTCGTCGCCGCACGGGTGGCACCACACGGGCCTGCCGGGGGTGGTGTCGTTGTGGCGGCCAGGGCAGGGGGTGGCGATGTCGGTGGTCGTGTCGGCGTGGTCGAGGTGCTGCACGGTGGCCTCCGGTGGAGCGGGGGTCTCGCTCTGGTCTCGAATGGATCAAGGTGTGGATTGCCGTACACAGGGGGCGTACCGTCTCGGATCCGGCACTCCCCCCGGCCGGGCGCTGGGCCCGCGCTCCCGTCCCCCTGCGGTGAGCGGCGGGCCCTCGGCGCTAGTCGTCCAGCAGGAGCAGGGTCGCGGCGCCGACCCAGGTGAGGACGGCCGCGATGCCGCCGGCGATGAGGCCGAGGTGACCGTTGTGGGTGATGCCGTAGGTGGCGACTCCGGAGAGGCCGCCGAGGATCACGCCGAGGATGAACGTCACGATTGCTCCCGGGTGTTGGGCCAGTGGTCGGTGAGGGGCGCGGCGGTGTCGGTGTCCGCCGCCGGCTCGGGCTGGGCGTCGAGGGCGCGAATGGTCGGGCAGGGCATGTCGATGACGCGGCCGGTCATGGTGGTGCCGGTGATGTCGAGGCGGGAGCACGCGTTGCAGTGCGTGCCGTAGACGGTCGTCCAGGGCCGGTGGAGGTCCCGCACGCGCTGCACGGCGGCCTCGGCCCGCTCGGCGCGCATCGTGTCCGCATACGCCGCCGTTGTCTGCCGGGTGCAGTTGAGGCAGGTGGTCTCGAAGCCGATCGCGGCCTCGTACTCGGCGACACGAGCGGACAGTCGGTCCCGCTCGTCGACCAGCGCGTGGATCGGGGCGACGATGTCGGGCCAGTCGTCTCGGCCGTGGGCGTTGAGCGCGTCGCGGGCCTGCTCGTGCATGGTCCGGTAGATCTCGCTCGCGGCGCGGACGGTCGCGGCCTCCTGGCGGGTCTCGTCGAGTGCGCGGTACAGCGCGGCGAGTTGGTCGTCGTTGATGTCGCTGGCGGTGTGCCGCGGCTCGTCGAGGTCGGCGGGCGGGGGCGGGATGGCGCCGGCGTCGAGGAGGGCCTGGACGACGGCGCGGCCGACGTGCTCGCGGAGGCTGAGGGAGAACCACCAGCGCTCCCCGGTTTCGGGGGTTGGCGCCGCGTTGAGTGCGGTGCCGACGGCGTTGCCGGCAATGGCATCGAGGCGGCGGCGGTGCGGGTCGGCGGTGGGCTCGGTCATTGCTGCGGCTCCTCGCCGATGAAGGCCGAGCGCTGGGCGGTCGGGGGCTGGTCG
>NZ_JBEXUX010000090.1:0-32937 GCF_040629175.1 Embleya sp. NPDC005971
CCGCCACCGAGCGGTTGACCCGCGACTCGTTGATCCTGCCGCTGTTCCACGACCTGACCAGGCCCTCGTCGGCGGGCGAGGGCCTTCGGCGCGGTCGGTTGGTTACTTGTCGCTCGGGAAGGTGCGGTGGGCGCCGCCGGGTTCGCTGCGGGTCCGGGGTTGGGCGGCGGGGTCCGCGGACCAGGTGGTGCCGGTTTCGTCGTCGGCGGTGGGTTCGTACTGGAGGCGGTCGGCGCGGGCCTCGGCCTGTGCGGCCCGCTCGCGCGCCATGGCCGCGTCCTGGCGGGCGGTCGCGGTGTTGCGTTCGAGGATGGCCCGGTCGACGGCGCGCCGGTCACGGTTGTGGCGGGCCCGGCCCATTCGGGCCCTGCTGCCGATCATGAGCAGGCCGATGCCGAAGATCAGGGCCAATGCGAGGCCCGAACAGAAGATCGCCAGCGAGTTGAGCGTGACCATGTCGGTATCGAAGATGCTCACCGTGTACTCGGGTCCGCCCGATGTGTTGTAGGCGATCAGCAGAGCCGCGAACGCTGCGGCACAGCCGGCAAGCAACAGTCCCAGAAGGAACATGGCGTCATCCTTCTTGTCCGGAGGGCGACAATTCCCCCGTAGTCAGCGCTTACCCACTCACCACCCCCACACACGACCCACTCCCCGGCTCGGCGCTGGGTCGGGCGGCGCGGCACTGCGCAGGGTGCGGGCTGGGGGACTGCCGCCCGCGTTGCCCCGCCTGCCCGCTTGTGCCCGGCCGCCTGCCCTGCCCGACTGTGGTGAGCGTTTCATGGCGTTCTGTTCGTGGGTGCGTGGTGGTGTTGTCTCTGTGTGAACGCGTTGTGGCGTTGTGGTGTGGGCCGGCGCGGTGGGGGTGGGGTGAGGGGGTGATGGGGCGGGGCTAGGGTCGGGGCGACTTGATCGTTGTTCGAAGGGACGTCCGGGCCATGCGTCTTGGGTTTGCCGGATTCGCGCACAGCCATCCGTTCACCGATGCGGGTGTGGCCCGTGACCTGGGGGTGACGCGGATCGATGGTTGGGCGGCGGGGGAGCCGGAGCGATTCGCGGCCTTTCGGGAGCGGCACGAGTGTGAATCGGCCGGATCGCTCACGGAGTTGCTCGACCGCCGGCCGGACGCCGTGGTGGTGACCGTGCGGCCGGCGCTGATCGCGGACACCGTCGCCCGGATCCTGCGGGCCGGCGTACCGTGCTTCGTGAACAAGCCGGCCGCCTCCTCGGTCGCCGCGCTCGCCGAGTTGCACCGGGCCGTGACCGGGTACGAGGAACGTTTCCTGACCACGTCCGTGTTGCGCTTCGCGCCGGCCGTGACGGAGTTGGCCGAACGCATCGCGGGCCGCCGGGTGTTGAGTGCCCGGGCGCTGGTCCGGCACGACATCGCCGGCTTTCTGACACCGGAGCGCGCCTGGCAGGACGACCCGGCCGAGGGCGGCGGCACGCTGGTCTCGCTCGGCCTGCACGGCGCCGAACTCCTGGACGCGGTGGCCGGCCCCGGCGCGCGGGTGCTGGCCGCCATCGGTTCGGTCCTGGTCCACCCGACCACCCGCTCGGAGGACGTCGGCGCGATCATGCTCGGCTGGCCGGACGGGCGCGTGGGCACGATCGAGGTCGCCGGGGTGGGCGGCGACGAGGTCTACGAGGTGGCCGTACAGACCGAGGACGGCGTCGAGACCGCCCGTCTCGGCGGCTCCGACTGGCAGGAGGCCCTCGGCTACCGAGCCACCATGCGCGCCGTACTCGCCATGGCCGCCGGCGCCCCCTCCCCCCTCCCATGGCCCCGCACGCACGCGGTCCTCACCGCAGCCACCACCGCAGCCACCCTCGCCCGCCCCTGACCCCAACCCCCCCCGACGCCCGCGCCGGACTCCCACACGCCCGTCGTCAGCCCTGGCCCACGCCCCACGCCCCACGCTCGACGCAGGCGCTCGCTGCTGACGCCCGACGACTGCGCCCGAGCTTCTTGCCTGGCCCGATCCCCGCGCCCATGGCCCACGTCTGTGCCTGGCCCACCTGCTTGACGCCCACGCCCGGCCCACGCCCGGCCCGCCCTGCGCCCGGTCCGCGCCTGGTTCGTGCTCGACCGCCGTGCGTTTTACGACCGCGCCCCGCGCTGGCCCATCCGGTGTGCCGACGCCTGTGGTCGGGTCAGGGGTGGGGGTGGGTGGCTTTTCGGAGGAGGGGGAGGGAAGCCAGAAGGAGGATGGGGAGCAGCAGGAAGGCGGCGCGGGTGGGCATCAGGTCGGTGGCGAGGCCGAGGAGGAAGGGGGCGCCGCCGGCGGCGAGGGTGGTGGCCACGGCCAGGCGGGAGACGGCGAGGTCGGCTCGGCCGTCGGCGGCGCGGATCGCGGCGGCGGTGGCCAGCGGGAACTGTACGGACATGCCCAGGCCGGAGACGAACAGGCCGAGGTAGGCGAGCCAGGGGACCGTGGCCGACCAGAACAGTGCGAAGCCGACCAGGTTCACCGCGACCGCGCCGCCGTACAGCCGCTGCAACGGGAGGCGCAGCGCGAGCCGCCCGCCCGCCAGCCGGCCCAGGCACAGGCCGGCCACCACGGCGGTCATCGCGGTGGCGGCGGCACCCTCGGACATCCCGGTGCGATCACGCAGCAGCGTCGAGGCCCACAACGACAGCGAGAACTCGACCCCCACCGAGCACACCGTCAACAACCAGGCCCACCAATACGCGGCGGGCAGCGACCCACCAGCCGACGGCGACGGCGACGGCGACGGGGGCGCGGCGACCAGGTCCGGCACCCGCGTCCGCCCGAAGCCCACCGCCAGGGCGCCGAAGAGCACCGGGACCAGCAACATCGCCCAGCGCCAGCCCGGCCCGGACGAGTCCATCACGCCGATCAGCAGCGGCGCGGCCATCCCGACGCCGGCCGCGAGCCCGTTGGCCTCGCTCAGGGCGCTCGGACCGGCGATCGGGCCGTGGTGGTCCGCCAGTGCCGTGCCGGCCACGTTGACCACCAGGAACGCGCCGAACCCACACAGCAGCGCCGCGCTCAGCGACACCGCCGGCGTCCCGGCCGCGCAGTACGCCAACACGCCCGCGCTCAACAACACACAGCCCGCCCACAACGTGCGCCCGCGCCCGAACCGCCGCATCGGCCGATCGCCGAGCAGCGCGATCAACACGCCGGCCGCCGCGTACGCCGTACTGTGCAGCGCCGCCACCGCGTTGCTCACGCCCAGGTCGTCGCCGAGCAGCGTGACCGACGGCCCGAAGCAGTACAGGAAGTAGCCGAACGCCGCCATGTGCAGATACAGCAGCCAGGTCGCGCGATCACGGGTCAACCCCGATATCGAACCCTCGATCACGCGAAATCGCCCACCGTCGTCCTCGTCCGCATCCTGTGGGCCCCGTCGCGGATGGTCCCGCCCCGCCGGGATCGTATGCGACCCGCGGGCCCCCGGGCACCTCGGGGACGCGGCGGCCGGGTCGGGAAGGCCACGGCGACCATCGGCGCCTGCCCACCCGCCCGACACCCCCCGGATCAGGCCGGACGCGTCCACCCCGTGCGCAGCAGCCGCTCCGCCACGCCCGTCGGATCCGCCGGCGCCCGTCCGTCCGCGCGCAGCCGATCCAGGCCCAGCAACGCGGCGCCCACGACCGGCGGATCCACCGCCACCCGCAACACCGCGCGCGGCGCGGAGCGCAGGATCAGCCGGGAGACCGCCGCCATCAACATCGGGGGCTGCGCCGCCAGGACCCCGCCGCCCAGCACGACGTCCGCCTCCTCCGCCAGCAGGTCGAGCCGACCCAGCGCGGTCACCGCCATCACCGCGATCTCCCCGGCCTGGCGCTCGACCACCTCGCCCGCCACCGCGTCCCCACCGTCGGCGATCCGGAACAACAGCGGGACCAGCTCGTGCAGCCGCTCGCTCGCCAACTCGCCCAGATGCACCGCCTCGGCCACCGCGGTCGCCGACTCCAGGCCGAAATGCCCGGCCGTCGCCTCGGCCAACGCGGTCGCCGGTCCCCGACCGTCCTCGGCCCGGACCGACGACCACATCACCTCCTCCATCAGGCCCAGCCCGCCGCCCCAGTCGCCGGTCATCCGCCCCAGCGCCGGGAATCGCGCGGTCCGCCCGTCCGGCAGCAGGCCCACGCAGTTGATCCCGGCCCCGCACACCACCGCGACCCCGCGCGGCGCGCCCGTGCCCGAGCGCAACACCGCGAACGTGTCGTTGCCGACGGTGACCGTCCGGGCCCAGCCCCGGTCCTCGAACTCCTTGCGGAGCTGCAACTCCTCCACCGGCAGGTCGATGTTGGCCAGATACGCCGCGACGTGCTCCACCGGTCCGGCCCCCGCGGCCGACCGCAACACCTCCTCGACCAGTGAGGCGATCCGCTCGACCGCCGCGTCCTGGCCGAGTTGGTACGGCGCGTAGCCCGCGCCCCGACCGCGCCCCCAGACCCGACCGTCCGCGTCGACCACCGCGACGTCGGTCTTGGAGTTGCCCGCGTCGATCGCGAGCACGGCCGGGGCCGATCCGGAGGACTCGGCCCCGCCCTCCGTCACCGGGCCCACGGCAGGTGCTCCTTGCCCGCCGCGAGCAGCCGATCGGCGAGTGCCTCGGCGATGTCGTACTGTCCGACCAGCGGATGCGCGAGCAACGCGGTGACCACTCGATCGCGCCCACCGCGCAACGCGGCGTCCAGCGCGAGTTCCTCGTACGCCGCCACGTGCGCGATCAACCCGGAGTGCAGCGGCCCCAGCGGCGCCACCGGCAGCGGCGTCGCGCCGTTCGCGTCGATCCGCGACGGCACCTCGATCACCGCGTCGTCCGGCAGGAAGGGCAACGTGCCGTTGTTGCGCACGTCGGCGATCTGGACCCGGTCGCTCTCCTCGGTGCTCGTGCCCAGCAGCGCGGCCACCAGGGCCACCGCCGCCTCCGAGTAGTAGGCCCCGCCCCGGCGTTCCAGCAGCTCCGGCTTGGTGTCCAGGGTCGGATCCGCGTACAGCTCCAGCAGTTCGCGCTCGATCGCGGCCACCTGTTGGGCGCGGGAGGCGCTGTGCCGCTGGGCGGAAACCACCGCGTCGTGCGCGTAGAAGTAGCGCAGGTAGTAGGACGGCACGGTGCCCTGCGCGCGCAGCAGTTCGACCGGCAGTTCGAGGTCCTCGGCGATCGCCGGACCGTGCTCGGCCAGCAGCGTCGACATCAGGTCCGGACCCGGCTCGCCGTGCTCGTCCAGCAGGTACAAACCGCGTTCCCAGGTCAGGTGGTTGAGCCCGACGTGGTCCAGCCGCAGCCGCTCCGGCGCGACGTCGAGCATCGCGGCGAACCGGCGCTGGAAGCCGATCGCGACGTTGCACAGGCCCACCGCGCGGTGGCCGGCGTCCAGCAGCGCGCGGGTGACGATGCCCACCGGGTTGGTGAAGTCCACGATCCACGCGTTCGGCGCGGCCCGGCGCACCCGTTCGGCCGCGTCCAGCACCACCGGCACCGTGCGCAGCGCCTTGGCCAGGCCACCCGCGCCGGTGGTCTCCTGCCCCACGCAGCCGCAGTCCAGTGGCCATTCCTCGTCCTGCGCGCGGGCCTCCTGACCGCCCACCCGGAGCTGGAAGAGCACCGCGTCGCAGTCCTCGACCCCCGCGTCCAGGTCGTCGGTCAGCACCACCCGGGCCGGGTGGCCGTACCGGGCCAGGATGCGCCGCACCACCGCGCCCACCGGCTCCAGCCGTTCGATCGCCGGGTCCACGAGCACCAGCTCGTCGACCGGCAAGGATTTGCGCAACCGGCCCAGGCCGTCCGCCAGTTCGGGCGTGTACGTGGACCCACCGCCCACCACAGCGAGCTTCAACCCTTTACTCCCGTCAAAGTCACGCCCTCGATGAACGCCTTCTGGGCGAAGAAGAACACGAGGATCACCGGCGCCATCACAAGGAGCGTGGCGGCCATCATGAGATTCCAATTGACCTGGTGTGCGCCCTTGAACGACTCCAGGCCGTAGGACAGGGTCCATGCGCCCGGATTCTCGGACGCGTACACCTGTGGACCGAAGTAGTCGTTCCAGCAGTAGAAGAACTGGAACAGCGCCACCGCCGCGATCGCCGGCCGGATCATCGGCAGCACGATCGAGATCAGGATGCGCAGCTCGCCGCACCCGTCCACCCGGGCCGCGTCCAGGTATTCGGACGGGATGGTGAGCAGGAACTGACGAAGCAGGAAGATGGTGAACGCGTCGCCGAAGGCCATCGGGATGATCAACGGCCAGAGCGTCCCGCTCAGATGCATCTGCTTGGCCCAGAAGATGTACATCGGGATGATGATCACCTGCGGCGGCAACATCATCGAGGAGATCACCATCATCAGCGCCACGCCCCGGAAGCGGAACCGGAACTTGGCCAGCGCGTAGGCCACCGGCAGGCTGGAGACGACGGTGAACAGGGTGCCCAGGCCGGCGTACAGCAGCGTGTTGCGCCACCAGGTGCCGAAGCCCGGAGTCTCCATCACCTTGGTGTAGTTGCCCCACTCCCACGAGGTGGGCCACAGGTCGCTGGTCAGCGCCTGCTTGTTGCTCATCACCGAGGTCAGGAACAGGAACACGAACGGCAGGATGAAGAACAGTACGGCGGTGACGGCGAGCGTGTGCACGCCGATCCAGGTCAGTACGCGCTTGCGCCGGTGTGGGCGCGGCGGCGTCCGGGCGGGCGCGAGCGGCGGCGCGATGCCGACGGCCTCGGCCGTGACGGTCTGGGCCATGGATCCGATCCCTTCTGGGCACGGTGGATCGTCGAACTGGGTTTACCGGCAAGGGAGTTCCAACGCCGGTGGCGAGTGCGGGCGGGATTCGGCCCGACTCTCAGTCGTCGTCGAGCAGACCCGAGCGGCGACGCAGCAGCAGGAAGGTGAACGCCATCGCGATCACGAACAGGAGCAGCGAGATCACACACGCCGCACCCGTGTTGAAGGTGGAGAACCCTTCCTCGTAGACCAGTTGCGGCAGCGTCAGCGTGGTGCCCTGCGGATAGCCCGGTTCGAACGACTGGCCGGAGTTGCCGATGATGCCGCTCGCGACCTTTCCGGCCACCATCGCCTGGGTGTAGTACTGCATGGTCTGGATCACGCCGGTGACCACGGCGAACAGCACCACCGGGGTGATCGCCGGCCAGGTCACGTACCGAAAGCGCTGCCACGGCCCGACGCCGTCCAACTCGGCCGCCTCGTACTGCTCGCGCGGCACGTCCAGCAGCGACGCGGTGAAGATCACCAGCAGATCGCCGATGCCCCACAGTGCGAGCAGGGTGAGCGCGGGCTTGGACCAGTCCGGGTCGTTGAACCAACCGGGCTGCGGGATACCGACGTTGCCGAGCAGGTGGTTGACCGGACCGGTACCCGGGTTGAGCAGGAACGCGAAGCCGATCGTGGCGGCCACCGGCGGGGCCAGGTAGGGCAGGTAGGACAGCGTGCGGAAGAGCCCGCCGCCGCGCTTGAGCCGGATCGCCAACATGCCCAGCCCCAGGCCGAAGATCACCCGCAAGGTGACCATCACCACGACCAGCCACAGCGTGTTGCGCAACGCCTGCCACAGCGGCGGGTAGTCGTTGAGCACGTAGTTCCAGTTGCGCAGGCCCACCCAGACCGGCGCGTTGATCAGGTCGTAGCGGGTGAACGAGTAGTACACGGTCGCGCAGAGCGGATACGCGAAGAAGACCGTGAAGCCGATCAGCCACGGGGAAAGAAAGGCGAGCGTGCGCAGGTTCCGCCGGCGGCGCTGCCTGCGCAGCGCCGCCGGGACCTCCGCCGCCGCGGGAGCGGTCGTGGTCATCGGATCACTTGACCTGGGCCACGTCGGTGTCGATCTGCTTGTCCAGATCGGCCAGGCTCTTGGTCAGGTCGCCGCCCTGGCCGGCTTCCCACTTGTAGGCGTACTCGGAGAGGGTGACCTGGTACTTGCCGCCGTTGGGGCTGGCGGGCGTGGTGTTGCTGGCGGGGTGCTTGAAGGCGTCGATGAACGGCTTGAAGTGCTCGTCGTTCGCCAGCGGCGACGCGGCCAGCGCGGCGTTGGTGCTGGGCACGTTGTGGATCGCCTGCGAGAACGCCACCAGCGCCTCGGTGTCGGTGGTGACGAACTTGACGAACTCCCAAGCGGCGGCCTGGTGGTGGCTCGACTTGGCGATGCCGACGGTGGTGCCGGTGAGGTAGCTGCGGCCGTACTTGTCCTGCTGGTCGTCCGGGACCGGGAACGGCGCGGTGCCGTAGTTCAGGTTCGGCGCGTCCTGGGCGAGCATCGCGGTGCGCCACTCGCCGTCCATGGTCATCGCGAGCTTGCCGCTCATGAACGGGTTCTCGGCGGAGAACTCCTCACCGAACGTGGTGCGGAACTTCTCCAGCTTGTCGAACCCGCCCTGGCTCTCCACGAATTGCTTCTGCCAGTTGAAGAACTGCGGGACGACCGGGTCCTTGGACAGGTTCGACTTGCCGTCGGGCGTCTGGTAGGTCGGACCGAACTGGGCCAGCGTGTGCGCGGCGGAGAACTCGTAGGCGTGGAAGGTCGGCACGAAGCCGGCGACCTTGAACGTCCCGTCGCCGTTCAACTGGTTGAGCTTCTTGGCGGTCTCGGCCAGCTCGGTGAACGTCTTCGGCGGCTGGGTGATGCCCGCCGCGGCGAACATGTCCTTGTTGTAGTACAGCCCGTACGAGTCGGCGAGCAGCGGCAGGGCGCAACGCTTGCCCTGGAACTGGGTGTAGTCCAAAACCGGCTTGGGGAAGGTCGTGGCGGGGTCGATGTTGGACTTGGCCAGCCACGGCGCCAGATCGGTCCACGAGCCCGAGGTACAGAACTGGCCGACGTTGTCGGTGGTGAACGAGGAGACCACGTCCGGGCCCTTGCCGGAGCGGATGCCCTGGGTGATCTTGTCGTCGGTGACATTGGAGACCACCTTGACCTTGATGTTGGGGTGCTTCGCGGTGAACTTGGCGACCAGGTCGTCGACCGCCTTGGTCTCGCTCTCGGCGCTCCAGCCGTGCCAGAAGGTGATGGTGACCTTCTTGTCGGGCGCCTCCTCGGCACCGGTTCCCGAGCCGCCGTCGTCGCCGGCGCACGCGGAGGCCATCAGGGCGAGCGTGGCGGCGCACGCGAGGGTCGTGATGGAACGACGGAGCCGTGGGAGTCTGTGCACTGGGTCCTCCTCCGGAGATGGCGACGGCGCGGCCGGGACGAGCGGCGCCGGGGGCCTTGCGGTGGTACGGGTCGAGCGACAGAGCGCGCGAACGGGCCGAGGCCCGCCGCGACGGGGTGCGGTGCGGGTCGGACGAGTGAGGATGTGCCGCCGGTCGGGCGGGAGTGCGTCAGGTCGTGGTGAAGACGACGTCGCGGGCGACGTCGAGCGCCGCGTGCACGGCGCCGGTGGAGACGGGATTGGCGGGCACGTCGCCGAGCACGACGCGCGGACGCGGGATCGCGAGGCGGTGCAACTCGTCGACCACGCGGGAGCGCAACGCCTCGCCACCGGCCATCGGGATGGCCCCCGACAACACGACGAGCCCCGGATCGAGCACCGAGACGATCACCGCGAGGCCGACCGCCAGCCGGTTGGCCAACTCGTCGAGGAAGGCTCCGCCGCGCGATTCGGTCGCGCGCACGGCGCGGGCGACGGCCTGCGGCGCGGTACGACTGCCCACCCCGTAGGCGCGGGCCAGGGACAACACGGCGGGCGCGCCCGCGAGTTGCTGGAAGCCACCGGTGTTGCGGCGGCTGACGTCGTGCGGCAGCGGGGCGCCGGGCATCGGCATGTAGCCGACCTCGCCCGCGCCACCGGTGGAGCCTCGGTGCAGTCGGCCGCCGAGCACGATCGCGCAGCCGATGCCCTCGTCCACCCACAACAGGACGAAGTCGCCCCCGTCGCGGGCCGATCCGTCCCGCTGCTCGGCGAGCGCGGCCAGGTTGACGTCGTTCTCCACGTCCACGGTCAGGCCGAGTTCCTCGCGGACGAGGTCCAGCACACCGGGGGAGTGCCAACCCGCGAGATGGCGGCCGTAGCGGAACTGTTCGGTGGTCGGGTCGAACGCGCCCGGGATGCCGATCACCACGTGCGCGAGGTCGGCGAGGTCGAGCCCGGCGGGCTTGGCCGCGGCGCGCACCGCGTCCCGGATCCGGCCCGGCGTGTCGGCCGCTTCCCTTCGTGGGGTGGGCAGTTCGTGTTCGCCCACCACCCGTCCGGTGAGATCGGCGATGGCCACCCGGATCCGGGCGGGCGTCACGTCCAGACCCGCGACGTGTCCCGCCGCCGGGTTGATCTCGTAGAGCTGGGCGCCGGGTCCTCGGCCGCCCTCGGTGGTGCCCACCCCGACGACCAGGCCGGCCGCCTCCAGGCGGGAGAGCAACTGCGAGGCGGTCGGCTTCGACAAACCCGTCATCGAGCCGATCTGGCCCCGGGACAGCCGCCCGTGCCGCAAGAGGAGTTCGAGCGCGGCCCGGTCGTTGATGGCCCGCAAGAGGCTCGGCCGCCCGGCCTGCTCCCGCCCGGACGCTCCCGCGCCGCGCTCGGTGCTACCGGCCATCAGCGGTTCTCCCTCTCGCCACTGTTAGGAAACCTTCCTAAGAGTTGTAGAGGAAATTAGGCCCGCCCTCTCGGCACTGTCAAGGGTGTCCGCCAAGGTCGTTTCCCTTGCGGGGCAAGCGAATCGGCGCGAATCTCAACCGGCGCGCGGATGCGCGCCCCGCGCGACGGCTCGGCACCCGGCGCAGAGCCCGGCCGCGATGACCGCGCCGGCGGTGTTCAGGAGCACGTCGTCCACCGACGAGACCCGGCCGATCGCGAGCAACCACTGGGCCGTTTCGATCGCGGCGGACGCACCCGCGGCCAGGCCGGCGATCCGCCACGCGCCCGTTCGACCGGCGAAGTGCGGCGCGTGGAACGGCAGCAGGAAGCCCAGGGCCGCGAACACCGCGAGATTGCCGCCGACCTGGACCACCGCGGTCGCCGGGTCGCCGAGCAGCACCGCCGCGAGGTCGCGCAGCGGCAGCAGGCTGAGCGTGTGGCCGGAGCCGACCGGGGTCAGCACCATCCACACCCACGGCAGGGTGCCCAGCACCATCGCGGCGAGCACCGCGACGCGGGGCCGACGTACCGCGAGCAGGACGACGAGCACGAGCACGAACGGCGCGGCGACCGCGCACGCGACCAGGACCGCGCCCCACCGCGACCATCCTCCACCCATTCGGCGGACTGTACCGGCGGACGGCGGGGCGCGCAGGCGTATGGGTGGGCGCCATCCGGGCGCATCCGCATGGTTAGGCCGGTGATCTCGGGCAACTCTCAGGGTCCGGCATCTTCTTTGCAGCAGCGCACCGCACTGTACCCACTGCGCCGGCTCCCGGGACCGGTGCACGGACCGCAGGAGGCGGCATTGGCCGACAGCACACCGGCGACCGGGCAGTCGAGCGGGGACACCTACTCGGAGCACCTGGGCCACGTCGTCTTCATCACCGCGGCCGCCGCGATGGGCGGCTTCCTCTTCGGCTACGACAGTTCGGTGATCAACGGCGCGGTCGAGGGCATCCGCGGCAAATTCGAGCCCGGTTCCAGCCTGCTCGCCCAGGTGGTCGCCGCCGCGCTGGTGGGTTGTGCGGTCGGCGCGGCGATCGCCGGACGGATCGCCGACCGGATCGGCCGGATCCGGGTGATGCAGATCGCCGCCGTGCTGTTCGCGGTCAGCGCGCTCGGCTCGGCGCTGCCGTTCGCGCTGTGGGACCTGGCCATGTGGCGGGTGCTCGGCGGGGTGGCGATCGGGATGGCCTCGGTGATCGGCCCGGCCTACATCGCCGAGGTCGCCCCGCCGGCCTATCGCGGTCGGCTCGGCTCGTTCCAGCAGGCCGCGATCGTCACCGGCATCGCGGTCTCGCAGCTCGTCAACTGGGGCATTCTCAACCTCGCCGACGGCGACCAGCGCGGCACGTTGGTCTTCGGCCTGGAGGCGTGGCAGGTGATGCTCGGCGTGATGGTGCTGCCGGCCGTGCTGTACGGCCTGTTCACCTTCACCATCCCCGAGTCGCCGCGCTTCCTGATCTCCGTCGGCCGGATCGATCAGGCCAAGCAGGTGCTCGCCGAGGTGGAGAGCGACCGGGTCGACCTGGACGCGCGCGTCGCCGAGATCAAGGAGGCGATGCGCCGCGAGCACAAGTCCACGTTCAAGGACCTGCTGGGCGGCGGCGGATTCCTGTTCCTGCCGATCGTGTGGGTCGGCATCGGGCTCTCGGTGTTCCAGCAACTGGTCGGCATCAACGTGATCTTCTACTACTCGGCTTCGTTGTGGCAGTCGGTGGGCATCGACCCGAACAGCTCGTTCCTGTACTCGTTCACCACGTCGATCATCAACATCATCGGCACGATCATCGCGATCTTGTTGGTCGACCGAGTGGGCCGCAAACCGCTCGCGCTGGTCGGCTCGACCGGCATGGCGCTCTCCCTCGGCCTGGTCGCGTGGGCCTTCTCCGCCCGGACCGGCCAGGGCAAGAGCATCAAGCTCCCGGACACCGAGGGCACCGTGGCGCTGATCGCGGCCCATTCGTTCGTGCTGTTCTTCGCGCTGTCGTGGGGCGTGGTGGTGTGGGTCTTCCTCGGGGAGATGTTCCCGAACCGGATCCGCGCGGCGGCCCTGGGTGTGGCCGCGTCCGCGCAGTGGATCGCCAACTGGGTGATCACCGTGACGTTCCCGACGCTGTCGGACTGGAATCTGTCGGCGACGTACGTGATGTACGCGTGCTTCGCGGTGTTGTCCATCCCGTTCGTGCTCAAGTTCGTCAAGGAGACGAAGGGCAAGACGCTGGAGGAGATGGGCTGAAGGGCGGGGCGTGCTGCCGAGGGCGGCCGAATGTGGCGCCCGGCCGTGCGGGAGGCGGCGCCTGCGGCCGGGCCGAACGTGGAGCCGGCGGCCGAGACTTGAGGAGAGTCTCGGCCGCCGGGGCCCGGATCCGGGTTCGAGTCCGGATCCGGGCTCGGGCCCGGGTTCGAGTCCGGGTCCGGTTCGGTGCGGGCCCGGGTTCGAGTCCGGGCCCGGTTCGTGAGGGCCCGGGTGGAGCGCGGGCCCGGGTTGGTGTCCGGGTACGTGTGCGAGTTCGTGGCCGGCCCCGGGTGCGCGGGGTCGGGTCGGGGTTCGTGGCCGGCCCGGGAGGGCGTGGCCCGGGCTCAGTCCAGGTCGCGCTCGCGCAGTGCGAACAGGCCCGCGGCCGGCAGCGCGAGGGCCAGGGCGAGCAGCCACGGATACGGCGTGGCCGTGACGTCGGCGCCGGGCAACTTCGGCAGGTGGCCGAACGGCGACACGTCCAGCACCGCCTGCGGCAGCTTGAGCGCCGGCCCCACCCAGCCGAGCGCGATCACCAGCCCGACCAGACCCCACACCGCCGCGGCGAGCCTCGGCAGCGCGCCGACGACCAGTACGGCAAGCCCGACCAGCACCCACACGGCGGGGAGTTGGGCCAGCGCGGCGAGCAGGATGCGTGGCAGCTCGCCGGACACGTCCCCGACGGTGAGCCCGTACGCCAGGCCCATCGTGAGACCGCCGGCGGCCAGGATCAGCACCGGGCCGGCGTACGCGATCAGCAGGTGCCCGCCCGCCCAGCGCAATCGGCCGACGGTGTTCGCCAGCAGCGGTTCGGCCCGGCCGTTCGTCTCCTCGTCGCGCAGCCGCAACACGGCACCGGCGCCGAACACCACGCAGATCAGGCCGAGCATGCCCACCATCGTGGACAGGAACGCGTCGGTCAGCGCCACATGGCCGCCCATCCGGCGGATCAGGTCGCGGGTCCCGGTGTTGTCGCCGACGATGTCCTGCGCGCCGTCGGCGATTCCGCCGAACACCGCGCCGGCCAGGGCGAAGCCGACCGCCCAGGCGCACAGCGTGCCGCGTTGCAGCCGCCAGGCCAGGCCGTACGCGCCGGCCAGCGACGCGGGTGCGTGTGCCGGCCCCGGGCGTGGTCGCACGAAGCCGGCGCCCAGGTCGCGCCGGTCAGCGAGGGTGTAGGCGAGTGCGACGCAGCCGGCGATCAGGCCGACCGGCAGGACCAGCACCCACCAGCGGTCGCCCGCGAACGGCCGCACGTTCTCGGCCCAGCCCAACGGCGAGGCCCACACCAGCGGATGGCTGCCCGCCGAGGCCGCCGCCCGGGCCGCGTCGCCCGAGGCGCGCAGCACGAACGCGGCGCCCAGGACGGCGCCGGCGATGCCCTTGGCCAGGCGGGCGTTCTCGGTGAGCTGCGCGGTCACCGCGGCGACGGCGGCGAACACCAGGCCGGACAGCGCGACGGCGAGGCCGAACGCGAGGGAGCCGGCCGCCGGTTGGCCCGCGCCGAGCAGGATCGCCGTGCACAGCACCAGGAGCAGCGCATTGGCCAGCGTGGCGGTGGTCAGCGCCGCGGTGAGCGGGGCCCGGCGGCCCACCATCGCCGCCGACAGGGCCTCCTGGCGGCCGGTCTCCTCCTCCTCGCGGGAGTGCCGGATCACGATGATCAGGCTCATCAGGCCGGCCAACAGCGCCGCGTAGCCGCCGATCCGCCACGCGGTGAGGGCGCCGTACGAGTCGCCGAACACGGCGCCGTACAGGGCCCGGAGCGAGCCGTTGGCGTTCATGTCCCGGGCCAGGTCGGCGCGTTCGGCGGTGGTGCCGTACAGGCCCTCCAGGGAGCGTTCGACGCTGGAGACGGTGCCGGCCAGGGCCGACACCCAGACCGGGAGCAGCACCCGGTCGCGGCGCAGCGCGAGGCGGATCAGGGTGCCGGTGCCGGCGAGGTGGCGGGGGCCGCCCGGGGCGGCGCCGCGCGGCAGCGGGAGGGCGGCGGTGGTCATCGCGCGGCCACCGCCGCGGTGTCGGTGTTGTTGCCGGTGCCGCCGTCCGTGTCCCGGGTGCGGTAGTGCCGCAGGAAGAGTTCCTCCAGCGTGGGTGGGCTGCCGGCCAGGCCGCGTACGCCGATCTCGGCGAGTTTGCGCAGCACCGGGTCCAGATGGTCGTTGTCCACTTGGAGCACGACGTGGCCGTTGCTCGCCGTCACGTCGTGCACGCCCGGGAGGTCGGCCAGGCCGTCGCCGGGACCGCGCAGTTCGGCGCGGACCGTGGTCCGACTCAGGTGCCGCAGTTCGGCCAGCGAACCCGACTCGACGGTGCGGCCGTTGCGGATGATGCTGACCCGATCGCACAGCGCCTCGACCTCGGCCAGGATGTGGCTGGACAGCAGTACGGTGCGACCGCGCTCGCGCTCCTCGCGCACGCAGTCCCGGAACACGTCCTCCATCAGCGGGTCCAGGCCCGACGTGGGCTCGTCCAGGATCAGCAGGTCCACGTCGGAGGCGAACGCGGCGACCAGGGCCACCTTCTGCCGGTTGCCCTTGGAGTAGGCACGGCCCTTCTTGGTCGGGTCGAGTTCGAACCGGGCCAGCAGGTCGGCGCGCCGGGCCGGATCCAGGCCGCCGCGCAGCTTGCCGTAGAGGTCGATCACCTCGCCGCCGCTGAGGTTGCGCCACAGGGTGACGTCGCCGGGGACGTAGGCGACTCGGCGATGCAGGGCCACGGCGTCGCGCCACGGGTTGCCGCCCAGGAGGCTGACGTCGCCGCGATCGGCGCGGATCAGGCCGAGCAGGACGCGGATGGTGGTGGACTTCCCGGCCCCGTTGGGTCCGAGGAAGCCGTGTACCTCACCGGCCGTGACGTGCAGGTCGAGGCCGTCGAGGGCATGGGTGCGCCCGAAGGACTTGTGCAGACCGGTGACGCTGATCGCCGTGTTCATGTTTCAGAACATACGCTTCTTTCAGGAACTTGTGAAGTTCGGAAAAGTCAAGAATCATGGCTGGACGATGCTCGGAAGAGCCCGAGCGGAAGGGGACCCGAATGCGAGACGACGGGCCGGCGCGCAACGAGGCCGAGGTCGCTCGGTACATCGAACGCTTCGCGAGCGAATTGGCCGATGCCGGCATGCAGCGGATGGCCGCGCGGGTGTTCGCCGCGCTGCTGGCGGCCGACTCGGCGAGCATGACGTCCGCCGAACTCGCCGAGTCGTTGCAGATCAGCCCGGCCGCGGTGTCGTCGGCGATCGCCTACCTGTCCCAGGTGCGGATGGTCCACCGCGAACGCGAGCCCGGCTCGCGTCGGGACCGCTACCGGCTGCACGACGAACTCTGGTACGAGACCTACGGCGAGCGGGACAAGCTCCTGTCCCGCTTCGAGGTCATCCTCCGCGAGGGCGCGACCGCCCTGGGCCCGGACACCCCCGCCGGCCTCCGAGCCCAGGAATCCGCCGAATTCTTCGCCTTCCTCCAGTCGGAAATCGTCGACATCATGGAACGCTGGCGAAACCGCCAGGGGTAGGCCGAAGGCCGGTTCGCCTCGGCCGGTCCGGCGCTTGAGGACAGGGTCGGCCGACCCCCGGCCCGGCCGGCGTTCGAGGCCGAGACGAGCCACGGGCGCGGCCCGCCGAGAGGCCGCTACCGCGTGCCGGGCGAAATCGGCACGTTCGGACACTGCGCGCCCAGCCGTTCCAGCGTCGCGAGTTCGGTGGCATCGACCGTCAAGTCGTACTTGGTCTTCACCGTCACCCAGTCCGTCAGGTACGTACACCGAGCCCCCTCGTACGGCGGCAGCCAAGTGCCCGGGTCCTGGTCGGACTTCGAGCGGTTGTACTTGGCCGTCACCGCGACCAGCGCCCGAGGCTGGTCCAGATCGTTCGCGTACTGCTCACGCTGCTTGGGCGTCCACGCGGACGCGCCGGAGTCCCACGCCTCGGCCAGCGGCACCATGTGGTCGATGTCCAGCCCGGACGCGTCGTCGACGTAGGCATCTTCGTAGTACGAGTACCAACGCCCGCCCGTGAGCGCGCACTTGGCGCCGATCTCGGGCGGCGTGACCGCCTCCTCGATGAGTACCTCCGCGCGCGTCGAACACCCGTCCTTGTCGGCGTCGATCCAGTGCCGGAACGCGTCCCGGTCGTAGCCGGAGCGATCCTCGTCGGCCACCCGCAGCGCCGTGATCGCATCCCGGAGCGGAGTTTGCACGCCGACCTCGGTGACCCCCGTCGCCCCCGTCGTCCGCGCCGCCGCGCTCGTCGCCGGGGCGAACAGCAGCGCACCCACGCTTGTCGCCGCCACCACCAGCGCGGCCGTGCGTCGTCCGGCCGTGATTCCCGTGTACGTCATCGCTTTGCCCCAGAGTCGCCGTGTCAGGTCCGCTCTTGTTGTAGCGATTTGCCTGCACAAGATCGGCAACGCGGCGGTTGTTCCACTCGAAAGAGTGGCCCGGATATGGCCATTCGCCGGTAGGTCCGCTCCGGACGCCCGGCGCGCGGCTTCGATAGTCTCGCCGCCGTCGGGCGGCGGCCGGCCCCGGCCGCCGGTGCGAACGAAGGGATCACCATGGGCGACGTCGCCGGGTTCGCGGACATCTCGCCGACCACCCTCGCCGATCTGCTCGGCCGCGCCCAGGTGATGGACATCGGCATCCATCCGCTGTGGCCCTCGATGCCGCGCGTCGCCGGCCCGGCGTTCACCGTGCGGTGTGCGAGGGGGGACAACCTGATGTTGCACGCGGCCATCCACCGCGCCGAGCCCGGTTCGGTCGTCGTGGTCGAATCGGGCGACGTGGACCACGCGTTGGCCGGTGGCAACGTGTGTGCCGTCGCGCAACGTCGCGGGATCGCCGCGTTCGTGGCGGACGGGCTGATCCGGGATCTCGGCGAGGTGCGCGCGATGGGCTTTCCGGTGTTCGCGCGGGGCGTCATCCCGATTCCGGGGACGAAGCAGGCCGTCGAGCCGTTCGGCGGGCGCGTACGGTGCGGCGGGGTGTGGGTCGAGGCCGGCGACGTGGTGGTGGCCGACGAGGAGGGCGTGGTGGTCGTACCCGGCGCGCGTCGCGAGCAGGTACTCCGGGACGCCCGGACGAAGTCGGCGCAGGAGGCCGACGAATCGCTCGACACGTGGGAGGCGGCGCACCGGGCCCGGATCGAGGCGCTTTTGGCCGAGCGCGGCTTCGAGGGCTGAACGGCCCACCCTCGTGCACGACTTCCGACACAAGCGCGCCATCGACCACCGGAAGCGTGGCGTGTCGCGGGCCGTGTCGCGTTGCTGTCGTGGATGTGGCGGCCGTGTTTTCGGGGGCGGGCGGTGGGAGAGGGATTCCGGTAGCGCGGTGGTGTCGTCCGGTGTGGGGCCGGGTGGGGGCGCTGTTCGGGGGTGGGGCGGGGTCGTGCGTCGGGCGTTCGCGAGGTCGGGTTCGGTGGTCGGTCGACGGCGTGCAAGGACGGGCGCGCCGCGACGGCGATCCGGCGGCGGGTGCCTGTTGCATCGTGGGGTCGACGCCGTTCGGGTTCCCGTCCACCCGGAACATTTTCGGTACGCCCGCCGCCCCGTGTCCTCGGTCGCCGCGGTTGGGGTGTCGCTCGATTCGGCGATCCGCCGCGGCCGCCGGCGGCCGCTCCTGTCACACCCGGCCCGCGGGGTCGTCGCGCGTGTTCGCCCGCATCGCGGGAACGCCGAAACAGGGAGGCTCGACCGTGTTACTGAACTACGAGATCGTCACGGATCCCATTCCTTTGTTGGCCCGGGCGGGGACACCGGCGGTGGGAACGGTGTACGTGATCGTCTCCAACGCCAGTTCGAACTGGGTGTCCTGGTCGTTCATCGACATCGAAGTGCCTGTCGGCAACGGCGCGGGTGACCTGACGCCGGACCGTACCAAGATCGTGCCGGGCATCGAGCACGATCCGTTCGATTTCGGAGAGACGCCGACGTTCAAGTGGGACCAGACGCAAGGCGCCTTCCGGGCGCAATTCCCCGGAGGAGTCGACATGGTCGACTTCAGGTCCCTGGTTCTGACGCTGAAGAACTTCCCCGTCTCCGAGGCGGAGGGCCTGGCCCGGCTGAAGATCACCGAGGTCGCCTCGGGCGGCGAGGGCAACCAGCCGAAGGACAGGCGCGGCCTCGTCCTGGGAGTGCTGAAGAAGGCCCCGCAGATCCCGATCAACTTCCGCCCCGAGAAGACCCTCGTCGACGACGGCAACAAGGTCGTCCTGCGGTGGGACGGACCCGGCAGCCTCGCCTACACGATCCAGGGTCCGGACGGCCCCCCGGAAACCGTCACCCGCGCGCCGGGCACGATCGACTGGCAGTGGTCCCCGAAACCGGGCACGGGACCGAAACGCGACGCCACCTACACCCTGACGGCCAAACCCGCCGACCCACAGCAACCGGCATACGTCCTCACCACGACGGTCCACCTACTCAGCCCCGAATTCGAACGCGTCACCGCCAACCTCGGGGTGCACACCCCGTTGGTCCGAGGCACGAAGAACGAAGGCCAGATCACCTTCACCAAGGAAGGCGCACAGATCGACAACGAGTCCAACAAACCCGGCACCATCTCGGCCGCCAAAGCGACGGTGACGCATCTGGTTGCCGATCAGGCGGATGTGAGTACGCAACTCACTGCGGTGAAGGGGAATGTGACGCATCTGGTCTCGGATCAGGTGGACGTGAGTACGCAACTCACTGCGGTGAAGGGGAATGTGACGCATCTGGTCTCGGATCAGGTGGACGTGAGCACGCAACTCACCGCGGCCAAGGCGAACGTGACGCACGTGGTCTCCGGTCGGATCGACGTGACCGGTCAGCTCTCGGCAGGCAAGGTCGATCTGAGCGAGTTGACAGCCGCCCGGGCCAACGTTCGTGAGCAACTCGTCGCCGGTGAGGCCGTCGTGAACGAGTTGATCGCCGGGCAGGCGCGGGTGAACGGGAAACTCACCACCCATGGACCGGTGTCGGTCTACGACCAGGCGGGGAACCCGCTGCTGGAGACCACCCAGGATCAACCGTTCGGCCTGGTGTCGCACGGTCGACTGGATGTCAGAGGCGAGCTGAACGCCAAGAGCAAACTCCACGTCGACGGTCCCGACCTGCAGATCAACGGCATCGCCTACCTCACCAGCGACCTGAACGTCCACGGTGACGTGCTCTTTCGGAAGAACCTGACCGTCGCGGGAAAGACCGCCCTCACGGGAGGCATGACCGTCGAGGACCTCACGGTCTCGGGAAAACTGAACGCCCGTGGCAACACGCTCGTCAATCAGAACCTGGCCGTGTCGGGCAACGTGAACGTGCGCGGCGAAGCGGTCGTCCAACAGGACCTGGCCGTCTCCGGAAACACGACGCTCAGGGGAGATGTGGGGATCCGGGGACACCTGACAAAGGGTTCCTGACCGGACCCGGGGAGCGGACGGCTCGTGAAGAGGGACAACCAGGCGCGGACGATCGACCGGCGGCCATCGATCACGGGTGATGCCTCGGCTCGTCCGTAACGACGGCGACGCGATCGACGACCGGAGTCACCGCGCTGCGAACGGCCGAGGCGGGTGCGCGGCACCTCGATGCGCGAGCACGCCGGGATCGACCCGCACTCCGGGGTCCGGCTGACGGAGGCGCGCAGGCGCGGATCGGCTCAACGGGCGCAATCAGGCCGCCCCTCGGTGTGACCGGGGGCGGCCGCACCCGCTTCGAGGTGCGGGCGGGCGCGGTTCCCTCGGAACCGACGACGGGGCGCTGTTTCCGGAGCGGAGCGGGCCCTGCGCAAAGGTCGACCGGGCCGCCGGACGGACGTAGCGTGGAGAGTGCGGGGGTTTGTACATCGTTTTCGAGGCGTCGACGGCCGACCGTTCGACACTCGGCCGTGATCGATGCCTCCGGACCCGAGGAGGAGATCATGGCTGGTCTCGTCCGTAAGAATTTCGCGTCGCCCGAGGAGACACGCCCGTTCGAAGCGGGCATGGGCAAGGTCGACCTGGTCGCGCTGGATGCCATTCCCGTGGGTCGGGGTACGTTCGAGCCGGGCTGGCGTTGGTCGAAGCACGTGAAGCCGATTGCCGGGACCGACAGTTGTCAGGCGTCGCACGTCGGCTTGACGTTGTCGGGACGGATGCACATCGTCATGGACGACGGTGAGGAACTGGAATTCGGCGCCGGAGACCTGATGGTCTGCCCGCCCGGACACGACGCGTGGGTCGTCGGCGACGAACCGTGCGTGGTGCTCGACTGGGCCGGCTTCGGCGACTACGCCAAGCGATAGCCCGTCCGGGACGCACGATTCTCGTGGTGATGCACCGAATCTGCCCGAAGTGACGTCATGTGTCGAGGTCGGTGATGGCAAGTCCGGGAATTCGAGGCGTCGTTGCCGAGTGCTCCTCCTCGGCGTCGCCGTTTTTTGCGGTGCTCAGAATCGCGCTTGCGATCACCTCGAAGAGGTGGTCGGCCCGTGGTGCGAGGGAGGGTTGATCGCCGAGCCACGCGAGTGCCGCCACCAGCGCGAACAGGTCGGTGCCGTCGAGGTCGCTTCGCGCCGTGCCGGCGGCCTGGGCCCGGGTGAGGAGCAGCGCGCCGGCGGCGCGCAGGGTGACGCACGAAGCGTGGAGAGCGGATTCGCTGTCCTGGATGGCGGCTGCCATCAGTACGGTCACGCCCCGATACTCGGTGGTCCACGCGACGCAGTCGCGTAGCCACGAGACGAGGGCGTCTTCGGGAGAGTTCGACGTTTCGAGTTCGCCTGCCTGAGCCGTCAGTTCGTCGAAGCTCGTGCGGAGCAGGGCCTCGAGCAGCGCCTCGCGCGTCGGGAAGTGCCGCAGCAGGGTGGCGAGTCCGACATCGGCCCGGCGGGCGATGTCGCGCAGTGACACGTCGACGCCTTGCTCGGCGATGGCGGTGCCCGCCACTGCGAGCAGGTGGTCGCGGTTCTTCCTGGCGTCGGCTCGCATCTGTCCCTCTTGACTATCCGGATCAGTGGTCCATATATTCGGATCAGTGGTCCACTTATCTGGATCGCTGATCCGAATAAGTCTATCCCGCAGTGCGGGCAAGGGGAGAACGATGTCGACGCACACGATGCGGGCGATCCGGCTGCATGAGCACGGCGGTCCCGAGGTTCTGCGTTACGACGAGGTGCCGATGCCCGAGCCGGGGCCGGGCGAGGTGCTCGTGCGCGTGCACGCGGTCGGCGTCAATCCTCCGGACTGGTACCTGCGCGACGGGCTGAGCGACATCCCTCCGGAGACCAGGCCGGAGTTCGACCTGCCGGTGACGCCGGGGACGGACGTGTCGGGCGTCGTCGCGGCCGTAGCCACGGACGTGGAGGGCTTCTCCGTCGGTGACGAGGTTTTCGGTCTCCTTCGCTTCCCCAGCTTCGACGGCAGGGCGTATGCCGAGTACGTGGCCGCGCCGGCGTCGGACCTGGCACGCAAGCCGGCCGGCATCGATCACGTGCACGCCGCGGGGGCGCCCATGTCTCTGCTGACGGCGTGGCAGTTCCTGATCGAACTCGGACACGATCACCCGTCGCCCTTCCAGGCGGCGCGGCATCGGCCGGTGGCACTCGGCGCCGGCACGACGGTGCTCGTCAACGGCGCGGCGGGCGGCGTGGGTCACTTCGCAGTGCAACTGGCGAAGTGGCGGGGCGCACGGGTGATCGCGGTGGCATCGGGCGGGCATGAAGCATTCCTGCGCGAGCTGGGCGCCGACGAGTTCATCGACTACACCGGGAACCGTGCCGAGGACCTCGTGCACCACGTCGACCTGGTCGTGGACGCCGTCGGTGGCCGCGAGAGCAGCCGCTTCCTGCGTACGCTCAAGCGCGGCGGCGCCCTGTTCCCCGTGTTCTTCGGCGAATACGACGACGAAGAGATCGCGAAGCTGGGCGTCACGGTCTCGGGCACCCAGGTCCGCTCGAACGGCGCGCAGCTTGCCGAATCGGCGCGCCTGCTCGACACGGGCGCGGTCCGCGTCGCGATCGACAGCACGTTCGCTCTCGCGGACGCCCGAGCCGCGCACGAACGCGCCGCCCGAGGTCACATCCGGGGCAAGATCGTGCTCACCGTCGCCTGACAGGCAGCCGCCCACTGCCGGCGCGGACACCAACGCACGCGGTTCCGGCCGGTCTCCCGCACCGAGTGCGGGAGACCGGGTTCGGGCCCGGATCGCAGATGCATAAAGTATTCATATAAAAGTGCTATGCTTCGGGCGTGAGCCTTCAAGACGAAACCCGTCGCGATTCCACTGCCGTCGGGTCGGCCCTCTACGGGCTGGCCACCAGGGCTGTGAGGCGTCTTCCGCGAGACCTGAGCCTCACGTCCGCTGCCACCCTGGCCACGCTGGACAGGACCGGCCCACGACGAATCACCGATTTGGCCGTGAGCGAGGGTGTCACCCAGCCCGCGATGACCGTCCTGGTTCGGGTGATGGAGGAATCCGGGCTGGTCGAGCGGAGAGGCGACCCGTCCGACCGGCGGGTCACGCTGGTGTGCCTGACCGAGGCCGGCGCGTCCTACGTTCGGGCGCGCCGCCAGGCGGGCGTCGATGCGTATGCGCAGTTGATCGACGAACTCGCCGACGACGAAGTCGAGGCCTTGGTGGCAGCCCTTCCGGCGCTGCTGCATCTGGCGGAGCTCGAAAGCTTGGACCGAGAAGGGTCGAGGCAGTGACGGGGTGGTCGGTCGGCGGGGTCGCCGGGAACTCCGACGGAGGCCTCGGGCGGATATGGGAGATGGTCGCCGAGCCGGACGAGCCGTGGGCGGGAGGGGTCCGGACCCGCATTCGACCCGGCCTGTTCGACCACATCACGACCGGGACCAGCCGGTGAGCACTACCCCGGAGCACTCCGAGGCGCGGCTGCTGGTCCCCTCCCTGATGTTCATCGCCCTGGTCGTGGCGGCGGTCGGCAGCCTGGGCACGCCGCTCATCACCAGCGTGGCGACCACGTTCCACGTCTCGCTCGACAGCGCGCAGTGGACGCTGACCATCTCGCTGCTGAGCGGCGCCGTCGCCACGCCCGTCCTCGGCCGGCTCGGAGCCGGCCCACACCGACGAGGCACGATCTTGGCCACGCTGGCGGTCGTCGTCGCCGGCAGCGCGCTCACCGTGCTGCCGCTGCCGTTCGCGTGGCTGCTCGTCGGCAGGGCGGCCCAAGGCGTCGGGCTCGGTCTGACGGCGCTGATGATGGGCGTGGCCCGCGACCATCTCCCCGAAGGGCGCAGCGCGGCCACGATCGCCCTGATCTCGGTGGTCTCGATCATCGGGGCCGGCGTCGGCTACCCGCTCGCCGGGCTGCTTGCCGAGTTCGGCGGGGTGCGGGCCGCCTACGGCCTCGGTCTGTTCGTCACCGCCATCGCCTTCCTGGCCGCATGGCGCGCCATCCCCGCGGCTCCCGAGGGCCGTTCCGCGCACGTGAACGCAACAGGCGCGCTCGTCCTGGCAGGTGCACTGTTCCTCGTCCTGTTCCTCGCAAGCGAGACGAGTCTGTGGAGCCGTCACCTCGCCGTGGCGGTGGTCCTCGCCGTCGTTGCCGTGCTCCTGCTCTGCATCTGGATCGCCTCCGAACTGCATAGCAAGACACCCCTGGTCGATGTCCGGGCGATGCGGCACCCGGCGGTCGCCGGGGCGAACATCGCCATGTTCGTCGGCGGGTTCGGCATGTACCTCCTGCTCACGCTCATCACCCGATACGCGCAGACGCCGCACAGCGCCGGCTACGGCTTCGGGCTGACCACCTTCGTTGCCGGGCTGGTCCTGGTCCCGTTCTCCGTGCTGGGGTTCGTCGCCGGCAAGCTCACGCCTCGGGTGCGCGAACGGGTCGACGCCCCCTTGCTCCTGGCCGGCAGCGCCGTCGTCGTCGGTGGCGGGTTCGTCCTCTTTGCAGCGGCCCGGTCGAACCTGGCCGAACTGTTCGTGGCAATGGGCGTGCTGGGCTTCGGAGTCGGCAGCTTCTCGGCCGCCATGCCGGGCGTCATCCTGGCCGTCACCCCCAAGAGCGAGACGTCGAGCGCCATGAGCTTCAACTATGTCGTCCGTAGCGTCGGGTACTCCCTGGGCAGCGCCATAGGCGGCCTGATCCTGGCCGCCGGCACCGACACCGGCCGTCTCTTCCCGAACGACGGCGCCTACACCAAGGCAGCGCTGGTCGGCATCGCCGCGATGGCGATCACGGCTATGACCGGCCTTGCCCTCGCCCGCCGACGCTCGCCCGAGACCAACCCGACCGCAGCCCCGAACCAGGCCCGGTCGAGCCGATGACCGGCTCGCCGGAAGGGACGGCGCTGTTGTGGTCGGCGGGACTTGACCATGGCTTTGGAACCGCCCCGGCCCCGGCCTCCGCCGGCTTGCGCGGTCGCACAGGGCGGAGTCCGGCGGCACCGGCCCGGCAGCACCGGCATGGCGGAGCGGGCCGGCGGTAGAGGTCCGGGGAACCGCCGGCAATCCGGCGATCCGGTGGATGGACCATGCCGCGGTGCCCCAGAATGGGTTGCGGAGCGCGACCGGCCGGCATCATCCCGTTGCCGTCGATCGGCGTGTCCGCCCATCGCCCCATGACGTCGGCCATCGAACGATCTCCCCGGCGTTCCGCGAACCCACCTTGTCCGACCCGTCGATCGGGGGGAAATGACAGGTCCCGTGCCGCGCCGTTCCCACAGCGAGGCCACCCGGCTGCTCTGCGCCGGCGCGTATCTCGACAACGACTTTCGCGGCGCCGTGATCGAACACCTGGTGCGGCACGAGGAACGACCGGTCGCGCCGTCACTGGGCGTCGACGTCGTACCGGTCCTCGCGTATGCGTTGCGGGCCCGTCGCCGCGAGGCGCAGACCGGCGTCACGCTGCTGTTCCTCTGGGTGGCGTTCATCGTCTTCGACTACCTCAGCGGGGATTCCTTGCCGAGTGTGCCGATGGCGGGGGCAATCGGTTACGCCGTGTTGTGCTTCCTGCTGTGGAGCACGCGCCGGAGCGTCGGGCGCGGTGTGTACGCCGTGGACCGGACCACGCTGCGCAAGGCCGTGCCGGGGCAGCGCGGCCGGATCATGACGCTGATCCCGCTCGGCGTTCGGTTGCTGGCGGTGGCCTACTGGGTCCTCGCCCTGTTGGGTCTCGTCCTCGCGCCGGAGAGCCACTGGCCTGCGGTGGCCTTCCCGTTGCTGCTCACGCTGCCGATCTGGGAACACCGCGCCCATGTCACGGGCGTGATGCGCCGGGAGTTGGCGCGCGGTGCCTTCGGTGGCCTGCCGCGTGCCGCGCTGCCCTCGAACGCCCACTATCGCCGGATCGGCGAGTCCCTGGATCGTGAGCAGTACGCGGCGCTGACCATCTACGACCCGCTGCGCCCCTTCATCGGAGTGGGACTCCCTTACGAGCCTTGGTCGTTCGCGCTGGACCTGAAGCGGCGTGCCTCGGCGGAGCCGGGCCTGGGCCCGCTCACCGGTGCCCGGGTCATCGAGCTGATCAGGCCCCGGATCGAAGCGTTGCGGGATTCGGCGACGGCCGCCAGCCGCGATCGGCTCAGGGATCTGGAGATCGAGGAGTTCGTCTATCTGCCGGTGGGGGCGCCGCGCGTCGAGATTCCCTACGACCGGCAGACCGTCGAGCAACATCTGCACGACGCGGTGGACGAGGGCGGCGAGGCGCGACGTCACTTCCTGCGGATCCGGGTCGGCGGCCGGGACGAACAGGTCGGGGTGACCGTGCTGGTACGGGTCCACACCCAGGGCGGAATGCTGGTCCTGGAGGTCGTGCCGCACGTGCTCACCCCGGTGAAACCGGAATACCGGGCGGCCGACGTGGTCGCCGGTCGCACCTGGGACGGCGCGGCCCGAGACGTGGTACGGGCCGTTCTGACCGCCCCCTCCGCCGGGTTCGCCGCCGGCCTCTCCCTGGCGAGCACCGTGCTCGCGGTGTTCGGGACCTGGCTGGCGGACCCGGAGCGCGCGCTGCCGGACGCCCCCGAGACCTCGGTGCGGGAGTTGGGCAGTACCGGGGAGGTCTCGCTCTTCCAGGAGATGGACATCAGCCGGTACGTGAAGACCATCCAGGACCGGATCGCCGGCGGGGTGCGGGACGCGCTCGCCGACCAGGGCTACGAGTCGGACCAATTCGATCAGCAGGTCGTGCAGGTGAGCGAGGGCAGCGTGTTCATCGGCTCCATGAGCGGCGGAGCGTTGGCAGTCGGCAGCGGGGCCAAGGCCCGGCACGTGGTGGGGAGTGACGCGAAGTGACGGCCGAGCCGAACGATCGAGAGCGTGCGGGGGCCGAGGAACCGGTGGTTCCCGAGGCCGTGGCGGAGGCGGCCCGGCCTGTCGATGCCGGAGGCGGCGTTTCCATCGGGCGGATGACCGGCGGGGCCGTTGCCGGCGGCTACCGGGCCACCGCCGAGGACCGGTCCGAGCGGGTGGGCTCCTGGGAGGCATCGGCGGGCACGGACGTCCCGTGCCCGTCCGTACCGCCGTCGTCGTCCGGGGTCAGCGTCGGGACGATGGCGGGTGGCGCGGTGGCGGCCGGGTGGGAGGCGAGGGCCGTGGACGCCTCGCGCCGGTTGATCTCGGCGTCGCCGGAACTGGTCGGGTCGCTGGAGGTGTTGCGCTCGCAACTGCCGTTGCTCGCTCGTACGCAGGACGACGGAATCGACGAGGTTGCCGGGCAACTGGCGGCCATCGAGGGTGAGATCGCGAACGGCGGGCAAACGGAACGCCATCGCCTGGAGCGGTTGCGGATGCTGCTGACCGGCGGAGGCACGGTGGCCGGTGGGCTGGCGTCGGCGCTCGCCGTCGTGGAATCGATCACCCAGATGCTGGGGTGAGGGGTGAACGGCGTGAGCCGGTGGGACGCGGAGCGGCAGGAGTGGGTGGAGGGCCCAGGCTCCGAGGGGGCTGCGGGGCCGGAGGGGGAAGCACGGTTCCCGCCGGTGCCGCCGATGCCGCGAGTGCCGCCGACGGTGCCGACGCCGTCGACGCCACCGGATGGGGCTGACGCGGGACGGACGGCGTCGGCCCCGGCGCCGGACCCTCCGGACGGCCGGTCGGGTGCCGGGGACGGCGTGAGTCGGTGGGACGAGGAGCGGCAGGCGTGGGTGGAGGGACCGTACTCCGGGCAGCCCTCGGGGCCGGACCGGGAGCCGCCGTTCCCACCACCGGCGGCGTCGCCGCTCGTGCCGCCGCCCGGGTCGACGCCACCGGATGCGCCTGAGACGGGGCGGACGGCGTCGGCCTCGGCGCCGGACTCTCCGGACGGCCGGTCGCCCGCTGCGGACGACGCGCGGCGGCAGGATGCGGAGCGGCAACAATCGGCGGTGGGCCCACGCCACGAGCCGCCTCCGAAGCCGGACCGGGAACCGTCGTTCCCGCCGACAACGCCAACCGTGCCGACGGCACGCGAGGCGGCCGATACGCCACGGACGACGTCGACCCCGGCCCCGGTGCCGGGCGTTCCACGCCGCCGATCACGCGCCGCAGGGGGCGCCAGTCGATGGGACGCGGAGCGGCAGGAATGGGTGCAGGGCCAACCCCCCGAGCGGTCCCCGGGAGCGGACCGGGAACCACCGTTCCCGCAGGCAGCACCGGACGCGGCCGGCGCGACCCGAACGCCCCCGGCGTCAGCCCCAACCCCGTTGCCGAACACCCCACGGGGCTGGTCGCACGCGGCGATCCTGACCGCGGTGATCGCCGCCGTCCTCGTCCTGGCCGGGTTGGGCGTCACCGCTTGGGTGGTGCTGGCCGACCCCGACCTGGACCTGTTGGGGCGCGACACGCGTGACGAACCGTACGAACCTCCCGGAACCCCGTACTACAGCCTTCCTCCGTACGCCGTCCCGACAGTGCCGGCGACGCCGTCCACAGGCGCTTCCAACTACCCCGGTCCGTCCTACTCGCCGTCGCCGTCCCGTACTCCCGACCCGCTCGACAAGGCTTTCGCGGTCGTACGCACCGGAGATTGCGTCAGCGCCTACTACAGCGGTCTCGAGTGGAATCGAAGCGCACCGTACGTCGTCAGTTGCAGCGCAGCCGACGCGTATATGTACGTGGCCTCCACGCGGGATGACGCGACGTGCGCGGCGTCGGGGCGAGGACGCACCTTCTGGAGCCACACCAACGATGACGGCTCTATCGTCAAGTTGTGCCTGGAACGGCGGTTTCGCGCGGGCCAGTGCTTCCTGGCGACGAAGGCAGGCGACTCGATGCAGGCGAATCTGAGCACGCTGTGGGACTGCAACGCCACGACGGTGCCGAAGGATTACACCTACATCATGAAGATCACCGGCCTGCTGCCGGGCAACAGCAACGTCAACTACTGCCCGGGTGATTCCAGGAAGGCACACTCCGGCTGGCTCTCCTACGACGGCTATCTGGTTTGTGCCGAGAACGCCCTGTGAACCTCGGCCGTGTTCCGACACGGGGATGAGCCCGACGTCGTGCGCGTGGCCCCGACCTGCCGGCGGGAGGGCGCACGCGGCAGGAGGTGCCTGCTCGGTGAGCCGCCTGTCCGAAAACGGTTCGTAGATCCGTCACGCGTCGTGGCTGCTTCGCAGGGCCTGGATGAGCCATGGATGGATCGGGAGCAGGCCCGGCACCACCTGCCGGCCTCGGACGGCCCACACGAGCCGCCAGTAGCGCTCCACCCGTGGATCGTGGGCCGGTTCGAATTGCCGGGCCATCCAGGTCCGGAATTCCGGGTCGGGGGCACGGTCGAAGACCTCGGCGAATCGTCGGACGAGATCGTCGACGATGGGCGCGGCCCGGTCGTCGAGTGGGTCGATGCCCGCTTCCCTGGCCTCGGCGACCTTTTGGCGGGTGAACTCCATCAGTTCGTCGCCGGCCCGGGCCTCGATGTCGAGCGTGCGTCGGCCGGCCTGGTAGGGGGCGGCCCGGCGCATTCGGGTCCGGAAGTCGGGGTCGCCGACCAATTCGGCGAGTTCCACCCACGCGGCGACCTGTTCGGGGGAGGGATCGTCGGGGAGGTCGGGCGTGGCGGAGCGAATCATCGCCAGGATCACCGGATCGGCACCCACCGCCTCCGTGCCGAAGGTGCCGTCCAGGAAATCGTCGATCAGGCGGCGGCGTTCGTCGCCGGACAATTGGGTGAGCCGGTGCATGAGCTTGGTCTCCTCGGGATCGGACCCGCGCTTGGCCACGACTCGCAGAACACTCCGGCGCAGTTGCAGTAGGCGAATCTGCACGTCCACTGCATCGGCATGCGCGGCGGCGACTTCCGCCACGGTGAGCTCGCGGTTCAGCACCTGCCGTACGGTAGCGAGGTCCATCCCCAATTCGCGCAGTGTGCGGACGAGTTCCAGCCGAAGCAGGGCGTCGAGGTCGTAGAGCCGATATCCGGCGGGAGTTCGGCGGGTCGGCGCCACGACACCCGAATCGGAGTAGAACCGGATGGTCGTGACCGACAATCCGGTCCGCCGGGAAAGCTCACCGATCGAGTAAAGAGTCGCACCGTCCATGCCCCCACCCTCCAGCCTCAAGCCACTGGAGACTCAAGCGATCCACCCTCGAAAATCTGCGCTCCAGACGCCCTCCCCCGAGAAGCCCCACCCCGAACAAGGAAATGCCCCAGCCGGTACGCGGCAAGCCCGATCCAACCCACCCCACCCCGCCCCCTCGCCACCCTCAGCCACGCACGCGGCAGCCGACCAACACGAGCCGAACAGCGAGACAACCACGCGCCGTATCCCCCACAACGAGAGAGCCGCGATAGTGCTGATTCCAGCGAGCCGAAGACCCCCGCCCCCACAAGAGAGGGAAAACCCAAATCAGGCAAGAACCTGGCCACAATCACCCTCCCGACATCACGAATCAGCAAAACCCACCGAAACCCCCAGGCCGGCAAGAGAAGTCCCCACAGGCGTGGGGGTGAACCGTTCACCGCCGAGGAGGCGATGAACCCGCTGGTGAAGTCCCCACGCACGTGGGGGTTTCCGGCGTGGGCGGGTTAGCGTGGTGGGTATGGGGTTTCAGGGGCGTGGGGGTGGGTCGGTGGTGGCTGGTGGGCGGGTGTGGGAGGTAGAGGAGTCGTTGGTCGTGCCGCTGCCGGCGGCGGCGGTCTACGCGGTGGTCGCCGATGTGCGGCGGATGAAGGAGTGGAGTCCGGAGGTATTCGGGATTTGGCTGCGGGGCCGGGACTTCGTCGGGTTCAACCGGCGGGGCCCGTGGGTTTGGTTCACCACGTGTCGGGTTGTGGTTGCCGAGCCGGGGCGGGAGTTCGCGTTCGATGTCACCTCGTTCGGGCTGCCGATTGCCCGTTGGGGATACCGCCTGACGCCGGCCGAGGAGGGGACGGAGACCTTGGTCACCGAGTACTGGAACGATCGGCGGCGGGACGGGTGGCGGCGTCGGGTCGCCGAGGTGCTCGGGCTGGTCTTCACCGGGACCCCGCCCGCGCAGCGTGCCGCGCGTAATCGCCACGGCATGCGTACGACGTTGCTCCGGCTTCGGGCCGCGTGTGGTGGAGCTCCCTGACCGGGCAGCCGCGGCTCGGGCCGGGGATGACTACCGCGCGTCGGGTCGGTGGTACAGCGCCCGGCAGCGGGCCGGGTCCGGCGGGATGGCGAGGAAGTGGTCGAGCTGCCAGGCCCGGGTCCGGTCGGCCTGCCGGTTGCTCGTGCTCACCCACGGCGGATAGACGCGGAAGCCGCGCTTGCCGCCCGCGCCGTGCACCGAGAGGATGCCTCGTTCGCGCAGCACCTCCCTCGGGAAGACGAACTGCCCGAAGTCTTCGCCCTGTCGGGAGCTGATCACCGCCAGATCGAGCGAGCCCTCGGCGGTCAGCGGCGCGATCGGGCCGGCGGCCGAGCGTCGCCACAGGGTGACGAATTGGCCGACCTTGGTCGGTGTCGTCCTGGCGATCCGGAAGTGCACCTCGGCGCCGTCGACGGTGAACACGTGGGCCCCGTACTCCGCGCTCTCCGGCTCGCCCACCGGCGTCGAGCACACGAACCCGTTCGGGTCGTAGACCAGGGCCTTCGCCGCGAGCAGGTCGGCGGGAAGCGACGCCGGCCAAGGGGCGGGCCCGCTCCCGGGGACGCCGGGACGGTCGTGGTTCACGGTCATTCCGGCATCCTGCCGGCCCGCACGGTGTGATGCCCGGTAGGCCAACCTGCGGCCTACCGGGCATCACAATCGGGGAAGTCGGGGACCAACTTACGTGCGGTTCGACTCAGCAGGCGCCGAGGTCGACCCACACTCCCCACTGACCGGTGGTTCCGGGGACTTCGCCCTGGGTCCACCACTTGGCGCGGTAGGTGTGGCCCTGGTAGGAGACCACACTGCCGTTGGTGTAGACCGAGTTCGCGTTCCACGCGGGCGCGGAGCAGCCGCTCGGGCCGTCACCGACGGTCAGGGTGTACGTGGTCGAGTGCACGACCGACCCGGTGCCCGTGATGGTGATCGGGTATGTGCCCGGGGCGGTGTTCGCCGCGACCGTGATGGTTGCGGTGGCCGTGTTGCCGGACAGGACGGTCGTCGGGTTGATGGTCACCACGACGCCGCTCGGGGCTCCACTGGAGGAGAGCGTCAGGGTCTGCGCCGCGCCGCTCACGGTGGTGGTGTTCACCGTCGCGGTGCCCTGGCCGCCGACCTGGATGGTACCGGCGGACGGGACGGTGGAGACGGAGAAGTCCGGGCCGGGGGTGGTGCCGCCGACCGCGGTCTTCCAGATGGTGTAGGCGACACCGTCGGCGCTGCGGTTGAGCACCGTGGCGCTGATGTTGGCGGTGGTGTCGCACGCGGAGTGGTAGCAGGAGTCGTACGAGGCGTTGGCCTGGCCGCCCCACTTGGTGGCCTGTGCCGAGGTCTTGATCGCGTCGGCGCCGGCCGCGTAGCCGGAGGTGGGGATGCCTGCCTGCTGGAAGGAGTAGTCGTCGGAGCGGCCCTGGCCCTCGACGTTCTCCTCGGGACGCAGGTTGAGGCTGTCCCAGTAGGCCTTCATCGGTGCCGCGGTGGCGGAGTTGATGTTGTTGATGAAGTAGCCGCCGTTGGGCGAGCCGACCATGTCGAAGTTGTAGTAGCCCTTGATCGCCGCACGCTGCGTCGAGCCGAGCTGGCTGACGTAGTACTGCGAGCCCTGGAGGCCCTGTTCCTCGCCGGCCCACCAGCCGAAGCGCACGTGCTTGGTGAGGGTGGGGTTGGCCTGGGCGAGTGC
>NZ_JBEXUX010000091.1:0-32912 GCF_040629175.1 Embleya sp. NPDC005971
AGGCGAAGTGCGACCACAGGCCGACCACCTCGACGGCCCCGTCGGCCTGTGCCTTGAACGCGAACCCCGAAGGGTCCGCGTCGCGGCCGGCGGCGAAAGTGCTGCGAAAGCCGGGGGCTCAGACCCCCGCGGCGGCCTTGAGCGCGTCCACGCGGTCCGTGCGCTCCCACGTGAAGTCCGGCAGGTCCCGGCCGAAGTGGCCGTACGCCGCGGTCTGCGCGTAGATCGGGCGGAGCAGGTCCAGGTCCCGGATGATCGCGGCCGGGCGCAGGTCGAACACGGTGTTCACGGCGGCCTGGATGGCCTCCACCGGCACCGCCTCGGTGCCGAACGTCTCCACGAACAGGCCGACCGGCGCGGCCTTGCCGATCGCGTACGCGACCTGCACCTCACAACGGCGGGCCAGCCCGGCGGCCACCACGTTCTTGGCCACCCAGCGCATCGCGTACGCGGCGGAGCGGTCCACCTTCGACGGGTCCTTGCCCGAGAACGCGCCGCCACCGTGTCGGGCCATGCCGCCGTAGGTGTCGATGATGATCTTGCGACCGGTGAGCCCGGCGTCGCCCATCGGGCCGCCGATCTCGAACCGGCCGGTCGGGTTGACCAGGAGGCGGTAGCCCTCGGTCTCGATGCCCAGGCCGGACAGCTCCGGCTCCACCACGTACTCGCGGATGTCCGGCGCCAGCAGCGAGTCCAGGTCGATGTCGGCCGCGTGCTGCGAGGAGACCACGACCGTGTCGAGGCGGACCGGGCGGTCGCCGTCGTACTCGATGGTGACCTGAGTCTTGCCGTCCGGGCGCAGGTAGGGGATGGTCCCGTTCTTGCGCACCTCGGCCAGGCGATTGGCCAGCCGGTGGGCGAGCGTGATCGGCAGCGGCATCAGCTCCGGCGTGTCGTCGCACGCGTAGCCGAACATCAGGCCCTGGTCGCCCGCACCCTGGCGGTCCAGCTCGTCCTCGTCGCCGTCGACCCGGTTCTCGTACGCCGTGTCGACGCCCTGCGCGATGTCGGCCGACTGCGCGCCGATGGACACCGAGACGCCACACGAGGCGCCGTCGAAGCCCTTCTTCGAGCTGTCGTAGCCGATCTCCAGGACGCGCTCGCGCACGATCGTGGGGATGTCGGCGTAGCCCTGCGTCGTGACCTCGCCGGCCACGTGCACCTGACCGGTGGTGATCAGCGTCTCGACGGCGACCCGACTCTTGGGGTCTTCCTTGAGGAGCGCGTCCAGGATGGAATCGCTGATCTGGTCGGCGATCTTGTCCGGGTGACCTTCGGTCACGGACTCAGAGGTGAACAGACGGCGGGACACATCGCTCCCTGGGGTTGCAGCGGCTGCTGGCTGGCAGGTGGACCCGGACCGTCCGGACAGGTCGGGACGGGCGGGTCCACCGAATACTGGGGCCGAGTTTATCCCCCCGACCCCCGCCCTGGGACTGGGTGTCCCAAGACATGGACGGCGTGGCGTTGCTCACTTTGTGTGAACCCGGCGCGATCGACTGTTCCGACCGGCTGCCGAACCCACCGAAACGGGACACGAGAACTAGGCGAAACGGGGCACCACGAGGTCCCACACGACGTCCGCCAGATCCTCCTTCGGGCCGTGCGCAACCGGCGTTTCGCTGCCGTCGGCGGCCAGCACGATCGCCTCGTTCACGTCGGTGCCGAAGGTCAGTTCCTCGCCCACCCGGTTGACCACGAGCAGATCGCAGCCCTTGCGGGCGAGCTTCGCGCGGCCGTTGGCGAGCACGTCGTCGGTCTCCGCGGCGAAGCCGACCACGACCTGGCCGGGCCGGAGCCGGTCGCGGGCGAGTTCGGCGAGGACGTCCGGGTTCTTCACCAGCGCGATCGGCTCCGGTTCGGCGTCGGTCTTCTTGATCTTGCCGTCGACCCGGGTCGCCGGACGGAAGTCCGCGACGGCCGCGGCCATCACCACGCAGTCCGCGTCCTCGGCCGCCTTGAGCACCGCGTCGCGCAGTTCCAGGGCGGTGCCCACGTGCACCACGTCGGCCCCGGCCGGGTCCGGCAGGCCGGTGTTGGCCTCGATCAGGGTGACCCGGGCCCCCCGGGCGATCGCCGTGCGGGCGAGCGCGTAGCCCTGCTTGCCGGACGAGCGGTTGCCCAGGAAGCGGACCGGGTCCAGCGGCTCGCGGGTGCCGCCGGCGCTGACCAGCACATGCCGGCCGACCAGATCGGGCCGGGTCGCGCCGCGCCCGAGGGTGCGCCGGACCACCTGGAAGATCTGCTCCGGGTCGGGCAGCCGGCCCTTGCCGGTGTCCTTGCCGGTCAGCCGACCCACCGCCGGCTCGATCACGATCGCACCGCGCCTGCGCAACGTCGCGACGTTGTCCACCGTGGCCGGGTGCTCCCACATCTCGGTGTGCATCGCCGGCGCGAAGATCACCGGACAGCGCGCGGTGAGCAGCGTGTTGGTGAGCAGGTCGTCGGCGAGTCCGTGCGCGGCCTTGGCGAGCAGGTCGGCGGTCGCCGGCGCGACCACGACCACGTCCGCGTGCTGGCCGATCCGGACGTGCGGGACCTCGTGCACCGCGTCCCACACCCCCGTGGCCACCGGCTGCCCGGACAGCGCCGACCAGGTTGCCTCGCCGACGAAGTTGAGCGCGGACTCGGTCGGCACCACCCGGACCTCGTGCCCGGACTCGGTCAACCTGCGCAGCAGTTCGCACGCCTTGTACGCGGCGATGCCGCCGGCGACGCCGAGGACGACACGGGGTCGGGATCCGGTACTCATCGCTGCTCCTGGGCCTCGTCGCGACCGGCCCGTGTTCCGACCGGCACGGCGAGCCTACGACACCGCCTCGGACGGCTCGATCGCGTGTCGGCCGGGCCGGCGGCCGGAAGTCGACCGGGACCTGAGTACGAGTACGGATGTCGCGCCCGGGCGGCGCTGCCAGCATCGGAGGCCGGGAGTCCATCGGGGGAGATGACGTCGATGTCGAACGAGCGGCTGCTGGACGACGCCACGCGGTGTCCGGGCTGTGCGCGACAACTCCGGATGCCGCGCACCGAGCGCTGCCCCGGGTGCGCGATCAAACTGACCGGGCCGGCTGCGGATCAACTGTGGCAGCTCGGCGTGTCGGCGGCGCAACTGCTGCGCCGGCGCGAGCACCTGCTCCAGCGCATGCGGGCCGAGGCGCAGCAGTGGCTCAGCCGCCCGTCCGTGCCGGCCGCGACGCCGCCGGTCCGCACGCCGACCCCACCCGCGGCGCCGACGCCGGTGCCGCCGACCCCGGCCGCTCCCGCCCGCCCGGCGGCCGATCGGGTTCGGGAGTCGGCCGAGGTCGGGCGGCGCCGGGTGGCCCGGATCGTGCTGGGCGCGGGCGTGCTGCTCGTGGTGCTGGCCGCGGTGGTGTTCGTCGCGGTCACCTGGAATCGCACCGGCACCGGCGGCCGGGCCCTGGTGATGGCGCTCGCACTGGTGCTGGCCGCGACCGGGACCACGCTCGCCGAGCGGCGCGAACTGCCCGCCACCGCCGAGGCGATGGCCGCCCTGACCGTGGCCATGGGCCTGCTCGACGGCTACGCGGCCTGGGCCGCCGACCTGGCCGGCGTGCGCGACGCGAGCGCGCTGCCGGTCGCGGCGGTCACCCTGCTCGCGGTCGGCGGCGCGGCGGCGCTGGGCTCGATGGTGGCGCCGTTGCGCGCGTTGCGGATCTCGGCGGCGCTGTTGCTCCAGGGTCCGTTGCCGCTGCTGATCGCCTGGTTCGGGGTGGGCCGCGCGTCGCTGTTGCCGCTCGCGATCGGGCTCGGCCTCCAGGCGGCCGCGGACGTCGTGCTGCTGCGCCGGGTCTACGCCGAGGCCGCGCGGGGCCTGCGGATCGTCGCCGAGGTCGGCGTGCTCTGCTACTGGCTGACCGCGGTCGCGCTGACCTTCGCCGAGGGCGCGAGCGGCGCGTCGGCGGGCACCATGCTCGGGCTCGCCGCGATCGCCGGCGGGATCGCGTTCGTGCTGCGCCGGGCGCCCGTCGTGCGCCACCTGGCGTCGGCGAGTGCGATGGCCGGCTCGCTCGCGGCCGCGGCCCTGCTGCTCGCCACCCGGCCCTCGGGCGAGGATTCGGAGCTGCCGATCGCGTGGACGGGCGTCGCGCTGCTGGTCGTGGTCCTGGTCGCGATGGCGCCGCTGTTCGTGGTGCCGCGCGACTTCCGGGCCGGGCCGCTCGCGGTGCTCGTACCGCTGACGGTGGCGCCCGCGTTCTGGGTGCTCGCGGCGCCGGCGGTGGCGCTGGGCGGTCCGCTGTCCTGGCCGCGCCGGGCGTGGCAGCTCGGCTCGGCCGACGCCGGCAGCCGGAGCGCGATCATGCCGACCGATACCTGGGACTTCGGCCTGGCGCCGCTGGTACTGCTGCCGGCGGCGGCGCTGGTCGCGCTGACCGCCGGCACCCTGCTGCGCGGCCGGCCCGGGCGGACACCGGTCCTGGTGACCGGCGCGATCGTCGTCGAGGGCTTGCTCGTGGTCGGGCCGCCGGCCCTGGATCTGCCGCTGTGGGCGGCGCTGGGCTGGCATCTGGCGGCGGCCGTCGGCTGGGGTTGCGCCTGGCGGATCCGGCCGCTGTTGCCCCTGGTCGGGCTTGCCCACGGCGCTCTGGCCCTGGTGTGGGCGACGGCGCATCCGCTCACGTCGATCGTGGTGTGGGCGGTGGTCGCCGCCGGCCTCACGATCACCGCCGTCCTGTCGCCGGGACGCCGCAGCGCCGAGCCGAGCCCGGCACCCGCGGCAGGCGGTGATCACGTATCGACACAAAGCACTGCCAATCCCACCGAGCCGACCGCCTCGTCGGCACAACGGGACACCACGACCGCAGGCGGTACGCCGGGCGCCGGCGACGTCACGCCCCACGTGTCGCCCGCCACCGAAACCGACGGCGACACCAACGCCGACGGCGACGACGCCGACCCGTACGCCCCGGCCGGCGACGGCCCGACCGACGCCCCGAAGCCGCCCGCCCCGTTCCCCGTCCGTCCCCTGGTCCGGCCGCTCGCAGCCGCCTTCGCCCTCGCGCTCGCCGGCGTCGACGCGGCGATGACCGCGGCGCACTCGGGTGCCTCGACGGCGTTCGTCGCGCTCGCCCCGACCCTGCTCTTCGCGCTGGTCACCCTGATCGCCCTGACCCTGCGCCCCACCGCCCCGACGACCCGCGCCCTGACCCTGGTCGGCGGCGCCGGCTGGGTGATCGGCACCCTGGCCGCCTCCCGCGCCCCGGGCCACCTCGCCGCGGCCCTCGCCGCAGGACTCGCGGTGAGCGTGGTCGGCGCCCTCCGCGACCTGCCCGGCACCCGGCCGGCCTGGGCCGGGGCAGCCGCCCTGAGCTGGGTCGGCGCGATCACGGCCGGCACGCACGCCCTCGGCGCGGATCGGCCCGACACCGTGCTCGCCGCCGTGCTCGCCGCCGCCCTGCTGTTCCCGCTCGCCCTCGGCTGCGCCCGCCGGCCCGGCCTGGCCCCGACCCTCGAAGGCACCGCGGGCGCGGCCCTGGTCGGCGCCCTGCTGATCGGTCGGGAGACCTCGCCGGTCGCGTTCGCGATCGCGGCGGCGGCCACCCTGTGCGGCGCGGTGTTCGGCCGCACGTGGCTGCGACCGGGATGGGCGCCCGCGACGGCGGTCCTGTCGTACGCCACCACGGCGGCCACGCTCTACCGGCTCGACGTCGGCGGGCCCGGCCAAGCGGTGGCCGGCGCGTGCGCGGCGGTGATCCTGCTGGTGGTCGCCACGTACCTGCACGATCTGCCGATGGCCGCGATCACGATCGAGGGGATCGCCGTGTTCGCGGCGGCCGTCTCGATCGCCGAGTCCGGCGGCCTGCTCCCGGTGGCCCTCGCCGTGGTCACCGCCGGCACGCTGCACAGCGCGCTGCGCGGGCGCGGCGAGGCTCGTCCGCTCTGGGCTCCCGCCACCGTCCTGTCGTGCACCGCGACGGTGCCGGCCACGCTGCATCGCCTCGACGCGACGAACGCGGTGAGCGTCCTGGCGGCGGTGGGCACGGCCGCCCTCCTGTACATCGCCGTCGCCCGGCTCCCCCGCCCCGATCCGGCGGCCACGCTCGCCGCCGCGGTCGGCCTGCTCGCCGCGGGTATCGCCACCGTCGCCGCGGCTCCCGAGCAGAGCTGGCTCGCCCTGGCCGGGGCCGGCCTCGCCGCGGCGACCACCCCGGCCGGTCCGCTGCGCACACCCGCCCGACGTGCCGCGCTGCCGCTGCTGTTCGCCGCCTACTGGCTGCGTCTGGCGCTGTTCGACGTCACCCACCCCGAGGCGTACACGGTCCCGCTCGGCCTCGCCCTGCTGGCCGAGGGCCTGCTGCGCCGGCGGGCCCGTCCGGAGACCAACTCGTGGGCGGCGTACGGCGGGTCGCTCGCGCTGTTGCTGCTGCCCTCGTTGCCGCTCGCGGTGGGCCAGACCGAGCCGATCCGGCCCAGCCTGCTGGGCGCGGCGGCGATCGCCACGCTCCTGGTCGGCGCCCGCTTCCGACTCCAGGCGCCGCTGTTCCTGGGCGCGGCGGTGCTGACCGCGGTCGGGCTGGTGCACCTGGCGCCGCACCTGGCGCCGGTCTACGACGCGGTGCCGCGCTGGGCGATCCTGGGCACGGCGGGCCTGCTCCTGATCGTGATCGGCGCCGGCTACGAACGCCGCCTGCGCGACCTCAAGCGCCTGCGCCGCGCGGTGGGACGACTGGGCTAGAGGGACCCGCCGCCCGCCTCAGGTGAGCGCCCGCAGCTCGTCCAGCACCTCGGACACGCACGCCGGGTCGGCCCGGTAGGGCAGGTAGAACCCGAGGCGGTCGGCGACCCCGTGGGCACGTGCGGCCAATTGGGCCGCGACGTCCTTGGGTTCGCCGATCGCCACCACCCGGCCGAGCAGCGTGTCGTCGATCGCGTGCGGGATGTCCGGCCAGCGGCCGGCCCGGATCAGCGCGTGCAACTCGGCCTGCAACGGCCCGTAGCCCTCCACGTCGAGCACCGGCCGGTAGGCGGGCGTGGAGGCGTAGAACGCGACCATCGCCCTGGCCCCCTTCAGCGCGGCCCGCATCTCCTCCTCGGTCCGCCCGGCGGCGACGATCACGTCGAGCATCACCGAGAACTCGTCCCGGCCGCGCTCGGACAGCACCAGGCCGTCGTCGACCGCGTCGGTGACCGGGCCGCGCACGAAGAGGTCGGTGTTGAGCGGGTGGACCAGCAGGCCGTCCGCGTGTTCGGCGACCATGGTGATCATCCGCCGGCCCACCCCGCCCGCGAGCAGCGGCGGCAGCCCGTACGGATTGGGTCCCGGTCGCAACGTCGGCGGCATCAGCGTGAGGTCGAAGAACTCGCCGTGGAAGTCCAGCGGCGTCTCCCGCTGCCAGCAGGTGAGCACCGCGCGCACCGCGCGCAGCGTCTCGGCCATCCGGGCCACCGGGCGCGACCACTTGGCGCCGTACCGGCGTTCGATGTGTGCCTGGATCTGGGTGCCCAGGCCGAGCCGGAACCGGCCCTGCGAGGCCAGGTGCAGGTCGTACGCGGTGTGCGCGAGGTGGGTCGGGCTGCGCGGGAAGGCCACCGCGATGTTGGTCATGATGTCCACCCCCGCCGCGGCGGCCGGCACCAGCGGCAGGAACACGTCGGTGGGGCCCTCGAAGGTGAACACCCCGTCGAAGCCCGCCTCGGCCAGTTCCCGGGCCCGGTCGCCGGCGCGGCTCAGTGGCGCGTCCAGCAACGTGTCCACCGGCAGCACCCGCCGGCCCGCCTTCGGCGCGTCCGCGCCGCTCTCGATCCGGTCCACCTCGTCGCCCCACCCTCCGGATCACCCGCACGTCGCGCGCGGGTCGCCGCTCAGAGGTACGCCATCCGCGCCGAAGGGTCAAGGCACCGGCGGGACACGTCGGGTACGGGGCGACCCGCGTGGAACGCGCGAAGGGCCCGACGGAACACCGTCGGGCCCAACACGTCGAACAGTTCAGCGATACAGCGCAGATACGGCGCCGTCGAGTCGCGTGACTCGCTCAGCCCTCGATGGGCTCGGCGGTCAGCATGCCCGAGTTGATCTCGCGCAGCGCGATCGACAGCGGCTTCTCGTGCACGTGCGTGTCCACGAGCGGACCCACGTATTCCAGCAGGCCCTCGCCGAGCTGCGAGTAGTAGGCGTTGATCTGCCGAGCACGCTTCGCCGCGTAGATGACGAGGCTGTACTTGGAGTCGGTCGCCTCCAGGAGCTCGTCGATGGGCGGGTTGATGATGCCCTCGGGTGCGGTGGAAGAAGCTGACAAGGCGGGGGCCCTTCGAAAAGCTGTGAAAGCTGTGGGTGAAAGTCGGGCTGCCTGTCGGCTATCGGGCAGCCCGGACGATCAAGATACGTTCATCAAGGCTAGCAGTTCGCGTACGACGTCTTCGACGGACGTGTTGACCAGCGTCATGTCGAATTCGGATTCCGCGGCCAACTCGACCTTCGCGGCGGCCAGGCGCCGCTCGATGACCTCGGGGGATTCGGTCCCCCGGCCCACCAGACGGCGGACCAATTCGTCCCACGAGGGCGGGGCGAGGAACACCAGGCGTGCCTCGGGCATCGCCTGTCGTACCTGCCGAGCGCCCTGCAGGTCGATTTCGAGCAGGGTGGGAACGTCGGCGTCAAGCCGTTCGAGCACGGGCAGTCGCGGGGTCCCATATCGGTTCCCGGCGAATTCGGCCCATTCGAGCAGTTCATCCGAGGCGACCAGTTTGTCGAACTGATCGCCGTCGGTGAAGTGGTACTCCACACCGTCGGTCTCCCCTGGACGGGGCTTACGTGTGGTCGCGGACACAGACAGCCAAACCTCGGGGTGACGGCGGCGCAGGTCAGCGACCACCGTGCTCTTGCCGACCCCGGAGGGGCCGGAGAGCACGGTGAGTCGACGGGTGCCGTGCACGGTACGGGGATCGTTGCCGGCGCCCGCGTCAGGACGCGGAGCCACCGAATTCCCGTTCGAGTGCTGCGATCTGGTTCGTGCCGAGACCGCGGACGCGCCGGGTCTCGGAGATGTTCAGCTTCTCCATGAGCTGCTTGGCGCGCACCTTGCCGACGCCGGGGAGGGACTCCAGGAGGGCCGATACCTTCATCTTGCCCACGACCGGATTGTCCTTGCCCTCCTTGATGACGTCGCTGAGCGAAGCACCGGAGTTCTTGAGCCGGTTCTTCACCTCGGCGCGCTCCCGCCGAGCCGCAGCGGCTTTAGCGAGCGCATCCGCGCGTTCTTCGGGGGTCAGGGGTGGGAGAGCCACGCCGTGTCACCTCGGACTTCGTTGCGATCCTCAAGGCCGCCCGGCTCGGACGGCCACCAACAAACAGTGGAACCTAGCTGGTCAGAGCGTTCGCGGCAACGCGCGACACTCCACCGGGCCGGCTCACGAGGGAGCCTAGTCGGCGAATCGGTCCGCGTCGCCCGAATCGATCGGAAAAGCCCGGCTACCTGCGGCAAAACCCGAACCTGACGGAGCGTCGGACGACTTCGGGGCGGTCCGCGGGTGCGTCCGCGCCTCCACACCCCCTCCCGGCGCTCTTGCGCCCGGTGGCCCGACCGCCCCGCCCGTGCCCGACGACCTGCCCGATCGAGCCCGCCGATCCACCCGGCAGGGCCGTCACGGCGGCCCGGGGCGGCCCCCGGGGCGCCCGCCGGCCCCACTCGGCCTCCCGTGGCCCGTCCGGGGCCGCCGGGCTCCACACGGACGCCACAGCGGCATCCGCGCGCCGCCCGATGTTCGCGTGGCGTGCATCGCAGCGGTCCGCACCGGCAGGCGCGGCGCGCTAGCGCGCCGCCAGACCCGCGCCGATCTCGCGGGCCGCCTCGCCCACGTCCGCCGCGCCGGTGATCGGCCGCCCGATCACCAGCAGGTCCGCGCCGTCGGCCAACGCCTGCTCGGGCGTGGCCACCCGGCTCTGGTCGCCGAGCGCCGCGCCCGCCGGCCGCACCCCCGGGGTGATCAGCACGATGCCCGGGCCCACCTCGGCGCGCACCGCCGCGACCTCACGCGGCGAACACACGATCGCGCGCGCCCCGGCCGCGACCGCGAGCCCGGCCAGCCGTCGGGCCGCCTCGATCGAGGGCCCCGCCAGACCGATCGCCGCCAGGTCCTCCTCGGCCATCGAGGTCAGCACCGTCACCGCGACGATGTTCACCTCCGGCGCCGCGTCCGCCGCCGCGCGGATCATCGCGCTGCCGCCGCTCGCGTGCACGGTCAGATACGTCGGCGCCAGCCGCGCGACCGAACGCACCGCACCGGCCACCGTGTTCGGGATGTCGTGCAGCTTCAGGTCCAGGAACACATCCCGCCCGCCGCTGGCCTCGCGCGCGCCCGAGACCGCGTCCGCGCCGTCCCGCAGGAACACCTCCAGGCCGACCTTGACCGTGCTCACGTGCGGGCCCACGGCCTTGGCCCACGCGATCGCGCGGTCCAGGTCCGGGGCGTCCAGGGCCACCGCCACGGGTGCGAGGTTGCTCATCGAAATCCCACTCTCGTCGCCATCGAAAATTCGTACCCGTCCCCGCCCGAGTTCCCGCCCGCGCCGCCGTTCGAGCCCCGTCCGAGCCCCGCCGGACACGGCGATGCCGGCACGAACCCCGTCCGTACCGGCATCACCCTCGTCCACCGAAACCGCTCAGCGGTGCGCGTACCCGATCGCCGCCTCCAGCGAACCGAAGCCCCGGGCGATCAGCGCCGCGCGCAACTCGTCCAGGATCCGCACCGGCGCCGACGGGTCGTTGAAGATCACCGTGCCCACCGAGACCGCCGCCGCGCCCGCGAGGATGAACTCCAGCGCGTCCAGGCCGGTCCGGATGCCGCCCATGCCGACGATCGGCACCTGCGCCATCTGCCCGTCCAGCATCGCCGCGTGCACCTGGTAGACGCAGCGCACCGCGACCGGCCGCACCGCCGGGCCGGAGAGCCCGCCGGTGACGCCGGCCAGGACCGGCTTCATCGTGTCGGTGTCGATCACCATGCCGAGCAGCGTGTTGATCATCGACAGGCCGTCCGCGCCCGCCTCCACACACGCCCGGGCGATGTCCACGATCGACGTCACGTCCGGCGACAGCTTGGCCAGCACCGGCACCAGCGGGTCGGTCGCGTCGCGGACCGCGCGGATCACGTCGTAGGACGTGGCCGGGTTGCAGGCGAACACCTGGCCCCGGTTGGCCACGTTCGGACACGAGATGTTGGCCTCGATGCCGACCACGCCGGGCGCGCCCTTGAGCCGCTCGGCCAGCGCCACGAAGTCGTCCACGTGGCCGCCCGCGATGGACACGATGGTGCGTCCGCCGCGCGCCGCGAGCCAGGGTAGGTCGCGCTCGACGAAGGCGTCGATGCCCGGGCCCTGGAGGCCGATCGAGTTGAGCATCCCGGACGGCGTCTCGGCCATCCGCGGGGTGGCCCGACCCGAACGCGGGTACGGCATGATCGTTTTGGTGACCACCGCACCGATCGCGGCCGGCTCGAAGAACTTGGCCAATTCCTTGCCGTAGCCGGCGCAGCCCGAGGCCGTGGTCACCGGATTCGGCAGCAGCGTCGAGCCGAGCCGGGTGGCCAGGTCGATGCCGCCGCCGGGCAGCATGATCGTGGACGGCGGCGGCTCGTCGAAGTCGTCCGCGTCGTCGTTGTCGGCGAAACCGCCGTACGCGTCGGTCATCAGTGCGCTCCCATCGCCGCTGCGCCCTCGATGTCCGCCGGAATCGTACCGACGTCGTCCCAGCGCACCTTGGTGCCGTCGAAGCACGGGCCGTCCACACACGAGCGGACGAACCGGCTGACCCCGTCGTCGCCGACCACCGGGAGCACGCATGTCATGCATACCCCGACGCCGCACGCCATCGATTCCTCGACCGCGGTGAACACGCGCGCCTCGTGCGCGTCCGCCAGCTCGGTGACCGCGCGCAGCATGCCCATCGGCCCGCACGCGTAGACCACGCCGGCCTGTACGGCGGTGAGCACCTCGGGCAGCGGTCCGGTGACGAAGCCGCGCACGCCCTCGGAGCCGTCGTCGGTGGTGACCACGACGTCCTCGGTGATCGCCCGCGCCTGGTCCACGCCGTACAACCGGGCGGCGGTCGCCGCGCCGAGCACGAAGGCGACCGAGCCGCCCTCGGCCACGATCCGCTCGGCGAGCGCGAACATCGGCGCGCTGCCGTAGCCGCCGGCCACCATCACCGCGCTGACCGGCTCGGCCGGCAGCGGGAACGGCGTGCCCAGCGGCGCGACCACGTTCACGCTGTCGCCGACCCGCAGCCGGGCCAACTCACGGGTGCCGCGGCCGGCCTCGGCGAAGACCACGTCGATCGTCTCCGCGGCCGGGTCGGCGCGGTGGATGGAGAACGCGCGGCGCAGCAACATCGCCGAGTCCACGCCGCCGATCGCCACGGCGACGAAGTGACCGGGTTCGACGCGGGCGGCGATCCCGGGGGCGCGCAGCACCATGCGGTGGTACGCGCCCGCGGGTTCGCGGCCGACGATCTCCGCCTGCACCTGCAGGGGAAGTGCCATCGGTGTCGTCAGCCCTTTCGGTGGGACGTGATGTGGTCGGCGTGCTCCTGGAGCGAGCGCACCCCGATGTCGCCGGCGATCAGCGACTGGATGCCCTGCACCGCCGCGGCGAAGCCCTGCACCGTGGTGATGCACGGGACGCCCCGGGTGACCGCCGCGGTGCGGATCTCGTAGCCGTCGAGGCGGCCGCCGGTGCCGAACGGGGTGTTGACGATCAGCTCGACGCCGCCGTCGTGGATCATCCGCACGATCGTCGGCTCGCCCTGCGGCCCGGCGCCCTCGCTGTGCTTGCGCACCACGGTGGCGGGCACGCCGTTGCGGCGCAGCACCTCGGCGGTGCCCTCGGTGGCCAGGATCTCGAAGCCCATGTCGTGCATGGCCTTGACCGGGAACACCATCGAGCGCTTGTCCCGGTTGGCGAAGGAGACGAACGCGCGGCCCTTGAGCGGCAGCGAACCGTAGGCGCCGGCCTGGGACTTGGCGTACGCGGTGCCGAACACCGCGTCGATGCCCATCACCTCGCCGGTGGAGCGCATCTCCGGGCTGAGCACGGTGTCCACGCCGCGGCCCTTGGTGTCGCGGAAGCGGTTCCAGGGCAGGACCGCCTCCTTGACCGCGATCGGCGCGTCCATCGGCAGCGTGCCGCCGTCGCCCTCGGCCGGGAGCAGGCCCTCGGCGCGCAGTTCGGCGATCGTGGCGCCGAGCGAGACGCGGGCGGCGGCCTTGGCCAGCGGCACTGCGGTCGCCTTGGACACGAACGGCACGGTGCGCGAGGCGCGCGGGTTGGCCTCCAGGACGTAGAGGATGTCGCCGGAGAGCGCGAACTGGATGTTGATCAGTCCGCGGACGCCCACGCCCTGGGCGATGCCCAGCGTGGCCGCGCGCAGCCGCTTGATGTCGTGTGCGCCGAGGGTGATCGGCGGGAGCGCGCAGGCCGAGTCGCCGGAGTGGATGCCGGCTTCCTCGATGTGCTCCATCACGCCGCCGAGGTAGAGGTCCTCGCCGTCGTAGAGCGCGTCCACGTCGATCTCGATCGCGTCGTCGAGGAAGCGGTCGACCAGCACCGGGTGGTCGCTGACCAGGCCGGCGTTCTGTTCGAGATAGGTGGCCAGGGAGGGCTCGTCGTAGACGATCTCCATGCCGCGCCCGCCGAGCACGTACGAGGGCCGCACCAGCACCGGGTAGCCGATCTCGGCGGCGATCGCGCTGGCCTCGCCGAAGGAGAACGCGGTGCCGTGCTTGGGCGCGAGCAGGCCGGCCTCGGCCAGCACCCGGCCGAACGCGCCGCGCTCCTCGGCGAGGTGGATCGCCTCGGGCGAGGTGCCCGCGATCGGCACGCCCGCGTCCTTGAGCTTTTGCGCCAGCCCCAGCGGGGTCTGCCCGCCGAGCTGCACCAGGACCCCGGCGACCGGTCCGGCCTGGGTCTCGGCGTGCACGATCTCCAGCACGTCCTCCAGGGTGAGCGGCTCGAAGTAGAGCCGGTCGGAGGTGTCGTAGTCGGTGGAGACGGTCTCCGGGTTGCAGTTGACCATCACGGTCTCGTAGCCGGCGTCGTGCAGCGCGAACGCGGCGTGCACGCACGAGTAGTCGAACTCGATGCCCTGCCCGATCCGGTTCGGCCCGGAGCCCAGGATGATCACGGCCGGCTTGGTGCGCGGCGCGACCTCGGTCTCCTCGTCGTAGGACGAGTAGTGGTACGGGGTGCGCGCGGCGAACTCGGCGGCGCAGGTGTCCACAGTCTTGTAGACCGGACGCACGCCCAGCGCCTGGCGCACCTCGCGCACGACCTCCTCGCGCATGCCGCGGATCGCCGCGATCTGCAGGTCGGAGAGGCCGTGCCGCTTGGCCAGGCGCAGCACCTCGGGGGTCAGCTCGGCCGCGTCGCGGACCTCGCCGGCGATCTCGTGGATCAGGTACATCTGGTCCAGGAACCACGGGTCGATCCCGGTGGCCTCGAACAGTTCCTCGGGCGTGGCGCCCGCGCGGATGGCGTCCATGACCACGTTGATCCGGCCGTCGGTGGGCTTCTCGGCCGTGCTCAGCAGTTCGTCCTTGGCGCCGACCTCGGAGACGAAGTCGAACTGCGAGCCCTTCTTCTCCAGCGAGCGCAGCGCCTTGTTCAGCGCCTCGGTGAAGTTGCGGCCGATCGCCATCGCCTCGCCGACCGACTTCATCGTGGTGGTGAGGCGGTCGTCGGCGGCCGGGAACTTCTCGAAGGCGAAGCGCGGGACCTTGACCACGACGTAGTCGAGCGAGGGCTCGAAGCTGGCCGGGGTCTCCTTGGTGATGTCGTTGGGGATCTCGTCCAGCGTGTAGCCGATGGCGAGCCGCGCGGCGATCTTGGCGATCGGGAAGCCGGTCGCCTTGGAGGCCAGCGCCGAGGAGCGGGAGACGCGCGGGTTCATCTCGATCACGATCACCCGGCCGTCCTCGGGGTTGATCGCGAACTGGATGTTGCAGCCGCCGGTGTCCACGCCGACCTCGCGGATCACCGCGATGCCGACGTCGCGCAGGATCTGGTACTCGCGGTCGGTCAGCGTCATCGCGGGCGCCACGGTGATCGAGTCGCCGGTGTGCACGCCCATCGGGTCGAAGTTCTCGATCGAGCAGACGACCACGACGTTGTCGTGCTTGTCGCGCATCAGCTCGAGTTCGTATTCCTTCCAGCCGAGGATGGACTCCTCCAGGAGCACCTCGGTGGTCGGCGACAGGGTCAGGCCCTGGCCGGCGATCCGGCGCAGGTCCTCCTCGTCGTGCGCGAAGCCGGAGCCGGCGCCGCCCATCGTGAAGGAGGGGCGGACCACGACCGGGTAGCCGCCGAGCGTCTCGACGCCGCCGAGCACGTCCTCCATCGAGTGGCAGATCACCGAGCGGGCCGACTCGCCGTGCCCGATCTTCTCCCGAACCCGCTCGACCACGCCCTTGAACAGGTCGCGGTCCTCGCCCTTTTGGATCGAGTCGAGGTTGGCGCCGATCAGCTCGACGTTGTACTTCTCCAGCACGCCGTTCTCGCTGAGCGAGACCGCGATGTTGAGCGCGGTCTGCCCGCCCAGGGTGGGCAGCAGCGCGTCGGGGCGCTCCTTGGCGATGATCTTCTCGACGAAGTCGGGGGTGATCGGCTCGACGTAGGTGGCGTCGGCGATCTCCGGGTCGGTCATGATCGTGGCCGGGTTGGAGTTGACCAGGATCACCCGCAGGCCCTCGGCCTTGAGGATCCGGCACGCCTGGGTGCCGGAGTAGTCGAACTCGGCGGCCTGGCCGATGACGATCGGGCCCGAGCCGACGACCAGGACGGACTTCAGGTCGCTGCGCTTAGGCACTCTTGGTCTCCATCAGCGTCACGAAACGGTCGAACAGGTAGGCGGAATCGTGCGGTCCGGCCGCCGCTTCCGGGTGGTACTGCACGCTGAACGCGGGTCGGTCCAGCAGCCGCAGGCCCTCGACGACGTCGTCGTTGAGGCACACGTGGCTGACCTCGGCGCGCCCGTAGGGGGTGTCCGAGACGGTGTCCAGCGGCGCGTCCACGGCGAAGCCGTGGTTGTGCGCGGTGACCTCGACCTTGCCGGTCGTGCGGTCCTGCACGGGCTGGTTGATGCCGCGGTGGCCGTACTTGAGCTTGTAGGTGCCGAAGCCCAGCGCGCGCCCGAGCAACTGGTTGCCGAAGCAGATTCCGAAGAACGGGGTGCCCTGGTCCAGCACGGCGCGCAGCAGCTCGATCTGGTGGGTCGCGGTGGCCGGGTCGCCGGGGCCGTTGGAGAAGAACACGCCGTCGGGGGCGACGGCGTTGATCTGCTCCAGCGTGGCGGTCGCGGGCAGCACGTGCACCTCGATGCCGCGCTCGGCCATCCGGTGCGGGGTCATGCCCTTGATGCCCAGGTCCAGCGCCGCGACGGTGAAGCGCTTGGCGCCGATCGCGGGGACCACGTAGGCGGCGTCGGTGCTGACCTGCTCGGCGAGGTCGGCGCCGGCCATCTCGGGGCTGGTGCGCACCCGTTCCAGCAGCGCGGCCTCGTCCTGTCGGGCGGCGTCGCCGGAGAAGATGCCGACCCGCATCGCGCCGCGCTCGCGCAGGTGCCGGGTCAGCGCGCGGGTGTCGATGCCGCTGATCCCGACCACGCCGTAGCGCACCAGTTCGTCGTCGAGCGAGCGGCGCGAGCGGTGGTTGGAGGGCACTCGGGCGGGGTCGCGGACGACGTAGCCGGAGACCCAGATCCGGGAGGATTCGGGGTCTTCGTCATTGACGCCGGTGTTGCCGACGTGCGGGGCCGTCATCACGACGACCTGGCGGTGGTACGAGGGGTCGGTCAGGGTCTCCTGGTAGCCCGACATGCCGGTGGAGAACACCGCCTCGCCGAACGTCTCCCCCACCGCGCCGTAGGCGCTGCCGCGGAACGTGCGCCCGTCCTCGAGGACGAGCACCGCAGGCGTCGTGGCCCGTCCGGTCATTGCGGTCACGTGACCGATCCTTCCTGGTGGTTCCGTACAGCCGAGCCGGCGGTCGCCGGCAGTTCTCCGGCGATCAGCCGGGTGATGGTCTCGATCCACGCGTCGTGCTCGTCCGGGTGGTCGCTGCGAAAGCCCGAGTCGAGCGAGCCGTCGCCGTGCGTCCAGGTGATCACCAGCAGGCCGCCCTCGGGCAGCACCTTCCCGGCGATGGCCTTCTCGTGTCGCACCCCGGTCAGTGCCGCGGCGGGTACGAAGAAGTCGGTCGCGGCGGGGCGCTCGACCAGCAGGCCGTCCGGGCGCAGGGTCAGCTCGGCCGGGCTGCGGGTGCCCAGGCCGTGCGCGACCACCCGGTCCAGCCAGTTGCCGGCGGTGGTGCTGCCGAAGTAGCGGCCGACCAGCGGCGGCAGCAGCGGCGCGGCGGCGGCCTCGGGCGCGGTGGGCAGCGCGGGCAGCGTCGCCTGGCGCTTGGCGCGCTTCTTCCAGGCGCGCCACATGAGCAGGTAGACGCCGAGCACGAAGAGGAGGCAGATGCCGATCCAGAGGAGGCGACCGCTCCAGTTCGTCACCTCCGCCGACTTCTGGTCGGCGGCGAACAGCAGCAGGTCGTGGGGGGCCGTGCCTGAGGTCACGCGAGCTTCCCGTCGATCACCGTGGGTACGCCGCGCAGGAACGTGGCGACCACCTTGCCGGGGAGTTCCAGTCCGGCGTAGGGGGTGTTACGACTGCGCGAGGCGAGTTCGGACGGTTCGACCGTACGCCGTGTGCTCGGGTCGACCAGCACCAGGTTGGCGGGCTCGCCGACCTCGATCGGGCGGCCGTGCCCCTCCAGTCGGCCGATCGCGGCGGGGCGCACGGACATCCGGTCGGCGACGCCGGCCCAGTCGAGCAGGCCGGTGTCGACCATGGTCTCCTGGACGATCGCCAGGGCCGTTTCCAGGCCGAGCATGCCCATCGCGGCGACCGCCCACTCGCAGTCCTTGTCCTCGCTGGGGTGCGGGGCGTGGTCGGTGGCGACCGCGTCGATGGTGCCGTCGGCGAGCGCCTCGCGCAGCGCGGTGACGTCGGCGGCGGTGCGCAGCGGCGGGTTGACCTTGTAGACCGGGTCGTAGCTGCGCACGAGTTCGTCGGTGAGCAGCAGGTGGTGCGGGGTGACCTCGGCGGTGACGTTCCAGCCCTTGGACTTGGCCCAGCGCAGGATCTCCACCGAGCCCGCGGTGGAGACGTGGCACACGTGCAGGCGCGAGCCGACGTGCGCGGTGAGCAGCACGTCGCGGGCGATGATCGACTCCTCGGCGACCGCGGGCCAGCCGCGCAGGCCCAGTTCGCCGGAGACGGTGCCCTCGTTCATCTGGGCGCCCTCGGTCAGCCGGGGCTCCTGCGCGTGCTGGGCGACCACACCGTCGAACGCCTTCACGTATTCCAGCGCGCGGCGCATGATCACCGCGTCGTCGACGCACTTGCCGTCGTCGGAGAACACCCGCACGCGCGCGGCCGAGTCGGCCATCGCGCCCAGTTCGGCCAGTCGCTTGCCGCCCAGGCCCACGGTGACCGCGCCGACCGGGTGCACGTCGCAACGACCGGTCTCCTGGCCGAGCCGCCAGACCTGCTCGACGGTGCCGGCGGTGTCCGCGACCGGGTCGGTGTTGGCCATCGCGTGCACCGCGGTGAAACCGCCCAGGGCCGCCGCGTCGGCGCCGGTGGCGACCGTCTCGGCGTCCTCGCGGCCGGGCTCGCGCAGGTGGGTGTGCAGGTCGACCAGGCCCGGCAGCAGGATCTGCCCGGCGGCCTCGATCACGGTGGCGCCGTCGGCGGCGAGCCCGGCGCCGATCCCGGCGATCACGCCGTCGCGGATGAGCACGTCGGACGCGTCGCCCCCGAGGACCTTGGCGTCCTTGATCAGGTACGTGCTCACTTGGTGCTCTCCTCGGTGCCGGTGGCGTTGCTCGCGCTGTGGGGGGTGCTGGTGCTGGGGGCGCTCAGGGCCGGTTCGTTGCCGCCCAGGAGCAGGTACAGGACCGCCATCCGCACGCTGACGCCGTTGGTGACCTGCTCGACGATGGTCGAGCGGGTCGAGTCGGCGACCTCGGCGGCGATCTCCATGCCTCGGTTCATCGGGCCGGGGTGCATCACGATGGCGTGCTCGGGGAGCATCGCCATCCGGCGCAGGTCCAGACCGTAGCGGCGGGAGTATTCGCGCTCGGTGGGGAAGAACGCGGCGTTCATCCGCTCGCGCTGCACCCGCAGCATCATCACCGCGTCGCTCTTGGGCAGCGGCGCGTCCAGGTCGTAGGAGACCGTGCAGGGCCAGCTCTCCACGCCGATCGGGAGCAGCGTGGGCGGCGCGACCAGGGTCACCTCGGCGCCCAGGGTGGCCAGCAGGAGCACGTTGGAGCGGGCCACCCGGCTGTGCAGGACGTCACCCACCAGGGTGATTCGGCGGCCTTCGAGGTCGCCGCGCCCGCCGGCCAGCCTGCGCCGCATGGTGAACGCGTCGAGCAGCGCCTGGGTGGGGTGCTCGTGGGTGCCGTCGCCGGCGTTGACCACCGAGCCGCGCAGCCAGCCGGAGCCCGCCAGGCGGTGCGGCGCGCCGGAGGCGTGGTGGCGGATGACCACCGCGTCGGCGCCCATCGCCTGCAGGGTCAGCGCGGTGTCCTTGAGCGATTCGCCCTTGGAGACCGAGGAGCCCTTGGCGGAGAAGTTGATCACGTCCGCGGACAGCCGCTTGGCGGCGGCCTCGAAGGAGATGCGGGTGCGGGTGGAGTCCTCGAAGAACAGGTTGACCACGGTGCGGCCGCGCAGCGTCGGCAGCTTCTTGATCGGCCGCTCGGCGATGTGCGCGAGTTCTTCGGCGGTGTCGAGGATCAGGATGGCGTCGTCGCGGGTGAGGTCCGCGGCCGAGATCAGGTGGCGCTTCACTGGCTACTTCTCCGCGTCGGTGGGAGCGGCGGGGTCGGCCGCGCGGGTGCCGAGCAGGACCGCGTCGCGGCCGTCGTACTCGGCGAGGTGGACCTTGACGGTCTCGCGCAGCGACGTGGGCAGGTTCTTGCCCACGTAGTCGGCGCGGATCGGGAGTTCGCGATGGCCGCGGTCGACCAGGACGGCCAGTTGCACCGCGCGCGGGCGGCCGATGTCGTTCAGCGCGTCCAGCGCGGCGCGGATGGTGCGGCCGGAGAAGAGCACGTCGTCGACCAGCACGACGAGCTTGCCGTCGATGCCCTCGGCCGGGATCTCGGTGCGTTCCAGCGCGCGGGCCGGACCGAGCCGGAGGTCGTCGCGGTACATGGTGATGTCCAGTGCGCCGATCGGGACCTTGGCGCCGTCCTCGATCGAGGCGAGTCGCTCGCCCAGTCGGCGGGCCAGGGCCACGCCTCGGGTCGGAATGCCCAAGAGCACGACGTCGTCGGCGCCCTTGGCGCGTTCGACGATCTCGTGCGCGATCCGGGTCAGGGCCCGGTTGATGTCCGAGGCGTCCAGGACCGCGCGGGCGGTGGCCGGGTCGAGGTCCTTGGGACGGGCGGCCGACGTGCCGCCGGGGGTGTTGCCAGGTGCTGTCATGGAAAACAGACCTCCTTCCCCGTCTCACAGGACGGGCTTTAAAGGACGTCGGGGTACGTCCCTCACAGTATCAGCCAACATCATCAGTCTTTCGGCGGCCCGGACCGGAAGAGCGCGCGGATCGAGCCGGGGCGAAAGTGGAGCAAAGGCGCCTCTCACCTGCGCGAATCCGGCTTTGTAGGCCGTTCGGCTTGACGGACGCAAATTACTCTGCGTAACCTCACAATGAGTCACCACCGGGCCAAACGCGACAGTCGCGACGTGCCGAACCTCGCAGCTTCGGGGAGAGTTCGAGGTACAGAAAGCCGGCCCGGAGGTAGCCACCCCATCGGTTCGGCCAACCACCGGTGGACCTTCACGGTCAGTCACCTGTATTGGGAGCGAGATGTCCAGCGACTACGCCAAGCAGCTCGGGGCGAAGCTCCGCGCGATCCGGACCCAGCAGGGCCTGTCCCTGCACGGCGTCGAGGAGAAGTCCCAGGGCCGCTGGAAGGCCGTCGTCGTCGGTTCGTACGAACGCGGCGACCGTGCGGTAACCGTGCAGCGCCTGGCCGAGCTCGCCGACTTCTACGGCGTCCCGGTGCAGGAACTGCTGCCCGGCGGCACCCCGAACGGCGCGGCCGAGCCGCCGCCGCGACTGGTCCTGGACCTGGAGCGGCTGCAGACCGTTCCGTCCGACCAGGCCGGTCCGCTGCAGCGCTACGCGGCGACCATCCAGAGCCAGCGCGGCGACTACAACGGCAAGGTGCTGTCGATCCGTCAGGACGACCTGCGCACGCTGGCCGTGATCTACGACCAGTCGCCGAGCGTGCTGACCGAGCAGTTGATCGGGTGGGGCGTGCTCAACCCGGAGGCTCGCCGCGCCGTGGAGAACCAGAACAACGCGTAACCCGTGATGCACGGAGCGTGACCGCTACGCGCGGAAACGTCGAAGGGTCCCGAAGCCGATCGGCTTCGGGACCCTTCACCTTTTGTACGATCGCCGGCCTCAGCCGGATTCGCGGACCACCACGCGCGGGTGCACGACCATTCGACCGCCGGGTCGGTAGTCCCGGCCGCGGATCAGTGTGGTGATTGCGTCCGAGGCGCCCGATCCCATCGTCCGGGTGTGCATCGAGACGCTGGTCAGCCGCGGCCAGACCAGATCGCAGAACGGCAGGTCGTCGGCGCCCACCACGGCCATGTCCTCCGGCACCGACCAGCCGCATTCGCGCAACGCCGAGATGATCATCAGGGCGAAGTCGTCGTTGCCCGCGAACACCGCGGTCGGCGGTTCGCTCTCGCGCTGCCACTGCCGCACGATGGCGAGCACGTCCTCGCGGACGTAGCCCACGTCCACCCGGCGCAGCGAGACGCCCGCCTCCTCGGCCGCGGCCTGCGCACCCGCCCAGCGCTCCTCGCCGAGGAAGGCCAACGGCCCGGAGGGCACCAGGCAGGCCAGTCGGCGGTGGCCGCGGTCGATCAGGTGGCGGACCGCGACCCGGCCGGTGTCGCGGTTGTCGAAGATCGCGGTGGGCACGTCGGGGTGCTCCTCGCGGCCCCACGCGAAGATCGCCCGGACCCCGGCCCGCTTGAGCACGTCGACCGCGCCGCCGGTGAGCCGGTTGGATTCGGCCATCACCGCGAGCGGTCGCAGCGCGGCCCACTGCCGGGCGGCGTCGGCTCCGCGCGAGGTGCGGTCGGCGTGGATGAGCAGGCTGAGTTCGTGCCGGTTGAGCGCCTCGGTCAGTTCGTCGATGAACGCCTCCAGGAGCTGTCCCATCGGCTGCAGTGGCAGCGGGAACAGCACCACGTCGCTGTTGCCCGAGCGCAGCGAACGGGCGGGCGCGCTGGGCGCGTACCCCAGTTCGCGCACCGCGAGCATGACCCGCTCGCGGGTCTGCGCGCTGACCCGGACCCCGGGCGGCGAGTTGAGCACGTAGCTCACGGTGGATCTGGATACGCCGGCGAGCCGGGCGACATCGGAACTGGTGGGGGGTTTGGCCCCCGCCTCCGGCGCGCTCATCCGTGACCCTCCGGGCGGCAAGTGACCGACTTCGTGCTCGTCATCTCGACGACACCCCCTACCGCACCCGCGCGCGGGTCCGGCCCGCGCGCAACCGATGTCCACCGGATCACAGAGACGCGCGACCCGATACCGCTTGGTTAGCGGGCACAACCTTGGCCGTAATCGCTCGAATGCGCTACCGACGCGTGTCGGTCGTTACAAGATCACTCACGGTGATCGAGCGGTGCAGATTCTGCTTCCTTCAAGCCTTGAACAATCAAATCGTTATCTAGTCGGACTGATTTCACGTTGTGGACCCATTCCCTCTGCTTATTCGTGTCACCTAGGCTCCGAGACCAACCTCGTCAGCAGATTCGAGTCCTCCGTGCAGGGAGGGATTCGAGTCCCCTCCATCGGACGGTCCACATGAGTTCGCCCACCACCGAGGCGCCCGACTCCTCGTCGCCGGCGCCGGAAGCCGCCGGTCGCACCGAGCCCACCGGATACAAGCTCGGGCCGCTCTACGCGACGCTGCCCCTTGCCAATATCGCGCTGTACATGCTGTGGCTGGGCGTGGGGATCTACCTGCTCCCGACGCAGGTCATCCACATCAAGGGCGTTCCCGACCAGGAAGCGCTCAAGTGGCCGATCTTCTGGGGCGCGCTGTTCGCCACGATCGGCAACCCGCTGTTCGGCAAGCTCTCCGACATCACCCGGTCCCGGTTCGGCCGGCGCTCGCCGTTCATCCTGTTCTGCGCGCTCATCGGCGCCGCCGCCCTGTGTTTCCAGGCCAACGCGAACTCGATCGCGGTGGTGGGGCTGACCTGGGGCGTCATCCAGTTCATCATGAACGGCTACCAGGCCGCGGTGACCGCGGTCATGCCCGACCGGGTGCCCGCGGGCAAGTACGGCAAGTTCTCCGCGCTGATCGGCCTCGGCATCCCCGTCGGCACGATCGTGGTCTCGCTGCTGCTCGCCGGCGTCGACCTGAGCATGATCGGAATCGATGCCCGGATCGGCGGCTTCGACGGCAAGTTCGCCGACCCGGCGGACGGCGGAGCCAAAGGCTTCTACCTGGTCGCCGCGGTGCTGGTGGCCGCCGCGCTGATCTTCGTGATCTTCAGCCCGGACAGGTCCACCAAGGACCTGCCGCGGGAGAAGTTCGAGTTCGTCTCGTTCGTCAAGGGCTTCTGGGTCTCGCCGCGCGAGCACGCGGACTTCTTCATCGCCCTGGTCTCGCGCCTGGGCGTGATGCTCGGCTACATGGTGATCCTGCAGTTCAACTTCTTCATCCTGGTGCTCTACATCAAGATCCCGCAGGCCGAGGTGTTGTCCAAGCTGGGCACCCTGACCGTGATCAACGCCGTGGTGACCATCGTCGCGGCCCTGGTGATCGGCCCGATCGTGGACCGGGTCGGCCGAGTCAAGCCGTTCGTGGTCGCCTCGGGCGCCGGCGCCGCACTGTCCCTGATGATTCCGCTGATCTGGGCCACCGAGGACGGCATGATCGCCTTCCAGGTCACCAACGGCCTCTTCTTCGGCATGTACATGGCCGTCGACATGGCGCTGATCACCCAGGTGCTCCCGCGCCCGCAGGACGTCGGCAAGGACATGGGCCTGATCAACATCGCCAACGCCGGCCCGCAGATCGCCGCGCCATTCCTGGCTCCGTTCCTGGTCGACGACCTGGACCTCGGCTACGAGGGTCTGTTCGCTTTCGGCGCCGCCGTCTCGCTGGCCGGCGCACTGCTCGTGCTGCTGGTCAAACGCGTGCGGTAGGTACGTCGAACCACATACGCCGACGGGGCGGACCGGATCACCGGTCCGCCCCGTCGGTATGTCCGCACCCCCACGCCCGCGTTCACGGGCGCGGGATCTCGCCCGCCGTCCAGCGGCCGGTCAACAGCGCGCCCATGTCCTGCCACGCGTCGTCGATGGTGCGGGCCAGGTCCGCGATGTCGAGCGCCCCGGCCTCGGTCCACTCCTCCATCGCCACCCGCATCACCGCGTGGTACAGGGTCACCGACAGCGCCGGGCGGCGATCGTCCCCGGGCTCGACGCCCTCGCGCCGAGCGACCTCGGCGGCCATCCGCCGCTCCAGCTCCATCGCGTTGCGCAGCGACGCGGCCAGCAGGACCGGGGTGTCCTCGATCATCCGCCGCATCCGCAGGAACTCCTGGCCCGCGCCGTCCGGTTCCTCGTCGGCGACCCGGGCGAACACCTCGGCGCCCGCGCGGCGCAGCGCGGTCAACGGCGCCTCGGCCGCCGGGCGGGCGGTCAACGCGTCCAGGAACAACGCCTCGAACTCGATCGCCCGGGCCAGCGCCACCTCCTCCTTGCCCGCGAAATAGCGGAAGAAGGTACGCCTGGACACCTCCACGGCGGCCACGATCTCGTCGATCGTGGTGGCGTCGTACCCCTTGCGCAGGAACAACTCCAGCGCGGCGGCCACCAACGCCTCGCGCGTGCGTTCCTTCTTGCGCTCCCGCAAGCCCGTCGCGGTGCCGGCCGTGTCCCGCACGTTGGGTGTTCCTCTCGTTCGTCTCTGCACAGTATGACACTTGCCACTGTGTGCAACTTGAGTGATTTGGCTATATGGCACCGTGTGCCATATCGTTCGATGGCTCGGTACGACACCGGCCTCGGATGGATGTAGGGAACACATGAGTCAGACTTCGACGGCGACATCGGACGCACTCCCGCCGGATCTCTCGAAGGCCCCCGTGCGCAAGGGCATGCAGGGGCATCCCTGGCTCACCCTGCTGGCGGTCGCCTTCGGCGTGATGATGGTGGCCCTGGACGGCACCGTGGTCGGTATCGCGAACCCGGCCATCTCCAAGGATCTGGACGCCTCCCTCGCCGACCTGCAGTGGGTCACCAACGGCTACCTGCTCGCGCTCGCGGTGTGTCTGATCCCGGCGGGCAAGCTCGGCGACCGCTACGGCCACAAGACGATCTTCCTGATCGGCGCGGCCGGCTTCGCGGTCACGTCGCTGCTGATCGCCTTCTCCCAGTCGGTCTCGATGCTGATCGCCTTCCGGGTGCTCCAGGGCGTGTTCGGCGCACTGCTCCAGCCCACCGCGCTCGGCCTGCTGCGCAACAGCTTCCCCGGCAACAAGCTCAACATGGCGATCGGCATCTGGGGCGCGGCGATCTCCACCGCCACCGCCGCCGGACCGATCGTCGGCGGCCTGCTGGTCGAGCACGTGAGCTGGCAGTCGGTGTTCTACATCAACGTGCCGATCGGCGTGCTGACCCTGGTCGTCGGCATCTGGGCGCTGGCCAACAGCCGGGTGGCCGGCGCGAGCAACCGGATCGACTACCTCGGCGTCGTGCTGCTCTCGGTGGCGATGTTCTGCCTGGTCTGGGGCGTGATCAAGAGCGGCGAGAAGGGCTGGGGCAGCGCCTACACGCTGAGCTTCATGGCCGCCGCACTGATCCTGCTCGCACTGTTCGCGCTGTGGCAGACCAAGGCGCCCGAGCCGCTGATGCCGCTGGTGATGTTCCGCAACCGGTCGTTCTCGATCGGCATCGTGCTGATGATCTTCATGGCCTTCGCGATGTTCGGCGCGATGTTCTTCATCACCTTCTATCTCCAGGGCGTCAACGGCCTCAGCCCGACCGAGACCGGCGTGCGGATGTTGCCGATGTCCGTGGTGATGATGATCGGTTCGCCGATCGGCGGCCTGGCGATCACCAAGCTCGGCCCGCGCATCCCGATCATCGCCGGCCTGGCGCTGTCGGCGACCGCGATGGCGCTGCTCGCCCGCCTCGGCGAGGACGCGAGCTTCGGCGCCACCATGCTGCCGTTCGTGCTGCTGGGCTTCGGGCTCAGCCCGATCATGGTCGGCGCGACGGACATCATCGTCGGCAACGCCTCGCTGGAGTTGTCCGGCGTCGCGTCCGGCATCCAGCAGGCCGCGATGCAGGTCGGCGGCGCGCTGGGCACCGCGGTGCTCGGCGCGGTGGTGGCGGCCAAGGTCTCCTCGGCGCTGCCGGACCGGTGGCCGGCCGAGGCCGGCGCCTACGACCGACTTCCGCACGGGCAACGCGAGGCGATCGAGGGGTCGGTCGCGCAGGGCTTCCCGCCGGTGGATCCGGCGACCATGAACGAGCGCACCATCGACGCCGTGCGCCACGCGTCGGCCACCACGTTCCTGGACGGCATGCAGCTCGCGTTCACCATCGCCGCGATCACGATGGCGGTCGGGATCGTCCTCGCGCTGTTCGTACGGCAGGGCGAAAAGCGCGAAGGCGCGGTCGCCGTGCACGTGTAGGGCATGATCGACTCGGAGCAACATCCATAGGCCATGGTTCGTGGGCACAACCGTCGCGCCGTTCCCGATCCACATCGGGGACGGCGTTCCGGTTTGCCCGGCAAATTAGACAGGTATTCTTACCTCGTGCAGCAAGACACCTCCTCCGAGTCCGAACTGGTGACGTTGCTGGTCGGCGCCGTGCGCGGGATCAGCCAACTCTTCTCCGACCGCATGACGGGTGCGGGCTTCGACGAGATCCGGCCCACGCACGGCTTCGCGCTGACCCTGGTCGGCGAGGGCGGCACCACCGCCACCGAGCTCGGGCGCCGACTGGGCATGACCAAACAGTCGGCCGGCGAGGTGGTCTCCCACCTGGCCCGACACGGCTACGTCGAACGCAAGCCCGACCCCGCCGACCGCCGGGCCCGCCGGATCACCCTCACCGAGCGCGGCCGCGAATGCCTGAAGGTGATCTGGACCGAGCTGTCCGGGATCCAGGGCGCGTGGACGAAGGCGGTCGGCGACGACGGGGTCGAGGTGCTCAAGGAAGGTCTACGCGCGGGCATGCGCCAACTCGGCGCCTCCGGCGAACTCCCGGACAACCTCAGCCAGGCCTGGTGGTGGCGGGAGAACTAGAACCTGTCGGCCCGGCGGCGGGCGAGGTAGGTGTCACACCGAGGGGCCGGTTCGACCGGCTCCGCGTGGGGTCGGACGAAGTCGCTTGTCCTGGACGGGAGTTCGGCCTTCGGTCCGGCGGCCGTCGTGGCCATGTGGCTGCACGTCGAGCACCGCTCCACCGGTCGATCGTGGGTCGGCGCGTCCCGCCGGCCGCGCTCAGGGCCGGCCCAGCAGCACGCCGGCCGCCAGCACGCAGGCCACGATCGCGGTGAGCAGCGTCGCCCGGATCGCCCGGTCGCCGGTCGCCGGGGCGCCCGCCCGGACCGCGCGGTAGATCTGCCGATGCCGCAGCAGGCCCACCACGTAGACCACGCAGCCGGCCGCCATCACCACGCAGCCGGGCACCATGTACCACCAGCGGTCCGGCACGTGCCCGGCGCGCACCAGCAGCGCGCCGTTGGCGACGAACGCCAGCGCGGTACGCGACCACGCCATCCTGGTGCGTTCCGGTTGCAGCCCCGGATCCAGCGGTGCGCCCGGCAGCAGTGCCGATCCCGACATCAGGACGCGATCATCAGCACGACGCTGACCACGATCACGATCACCAGGCCCGCCGAGAGCACCAGCGGCAACGCGGAGAACGGCAACGCACGCCCGAGCCGCATCGCCCGTTCGACCTGATACCAGCGCCGATACGCGGTGGCCGACAGGGTCAGGGCCAAGCCGACCAGGACCAGACCGAGCACCAGCCGCTGCGCGTGCGGAGCCAGATCCGGCACCAACTGCACCACCGCGACTCCGCCCGCGAGCAGCGACAGGGCGGTCCTTATCCAGGCCAGGAAGGTCCGCTCGTTGGCGAGCGTGAAGCGGTAGTCGGGCTCGTCCCCGATCTCCCGGAGCCGGGAGCCCTTGCGCTCGGATCTCATGATCTTCATTATCGGCATTCGATCACGGCCCGGTCGGCTCGGCCGCGTCGGACCCCGACAACGCCGTCGAGCCGCCTCCCCCGTGTGGGGCAGGCGGCTCGACGAAGTCCCGGAAGCGGCGGGCCCGGCTAACGCAGCAGCGTCGGCTTGAGGTCCTTTATCCGCGCGAGCAGGCCGTTCACGAAGGCCGGCGACTCGTCCGTGGAGTATTCCTTGGCGAGTTCGACGGCCTCGTCGATGGCCACGACGTCGGGGACGTCGCTCTCCCAGAGCAGCTCGTAGATGCCCAGGCGCAGGACGTTGCGGTCCACGCCGGGCATGCGGTCGAGCGTCCACCCCACGGCGTAGGTGCCGATCAGGTCGTCGATCCGCTTGCGGTGCTCCTGGACGCCCTCGACCAGTTGCATCGTGTAGTCGGCGACCTGTGGCTCCGCCTTGTCGGCCTGGAAGCGGCCGACCCAGTCCGCGAGGATCGTCACCGGGTCGACGCCGCGCTGGTCGGCCTCGAACAGGATCTGCAGGGCGCGCTTCCGGGTCTTGCTGCGGGCACCGGCCACTAGCTGTTCACGCGGCCCAGGTAGTCACCGGAACGGGTGTCGACCTTGACCTTCTCGCCCGTCGTGATGAAGAGCGGAACCGCGATCTCGAAGCCGGTCTCCAGCTTCGCGGGCTTGGTGCCACCGGTGGACCGGTCGCCCTGGACACCCGGCTCGGTGTACTCGATGAGCAGTTCGACGGAGGCCGGCAGCTCGACGTAGAGCGCGGAGCCCTCGTAGATCGCGACGGTCGCCTCGAAGCCTTCGAGGAGGTAGTTGGCGGCGTCGCCGACGGTCTCGGGCGAGATCGGCAACTGCTCGTACGTGTCCGTGTCCATGAACACGAAGTCGGTGCCGTCCTTGTACGAGAACTGCATGCCGCGCTTGTCCACGGTGGCCGTCTCGACCTTCGTGCCGGCGTTGAAGGTCTTGTCCACGACCTTGCCGGAGAGGACATGCTTGAGCTTCGTACGAACGAACGCGCCGCCCTTGCCGGGCTTGACGTGCTGGAACTCGACGACGGACCAGAGCTGGCCATTGTCGAGCTTGAGCACCATGCCGTTCTTCAGGTCGTTGGTCGTGGCCACGAGTGTGGTGTCTCCTGCGTGCTTCTGGGACCGGATGATCGCGCGTCGGACCGGACAGGTATCGATACCGTCCGCTACAGGACGAGCAACTCCTTGGTCGTGATGGTGAGTAGCTCGGGCCCGCCGTCTTCGAGCGGACGAACCACCAGGGTGTCCTCGATGCGGACACCGCCGCGGCCCGGGAGATAGATCCCCGGTTCGACGGTGACCGGCATGCAAGCGTCCAGCTTACCGGTCGCCGTCGGACCCAGAAGCGGGTCCTCGTGGATCTCCAGTCCGACGCCGTGCCCCAGGCCGTGTTTGAAGAACTCCAGGTAGCCGGCCCGCTCGATCACCGCACGCGCGGCCCGGTCCACCTCGACCGCCTCGACGCCCGGCGCGAGCGCCTCGCGGCCCGCCTTCTGCGCGGCGAACACCACGCCGTAGATCTCCTGCTGCCAGCCGGCCGGCTCGGTGCCGATCACGAAGGTGCGGGTCATGTCGGCGTGATAGCCCCGGTAGCGCGCACCGAAATCGATCTTGAGGAAATCGCCGTCCTCGACCCGGCGGTCGCCCGGATCGTGGTGCGGGATCGCCGAGTTCGGCCCGGTCGCCACGATGGTCGGGAAGGCCACCGCGTCCGCGCCGTGGTCGGCCATCCGCCGCTCCAGCTCCATCGCGATGTGCCGCTCGGTCCGCCCGACCAGGATCGACTCGATCATCTCGCCGAGCGCCCGATCGCCGATCTCACAGGCGATCCGCAGCGCGGCGATCTCCGCCGGGTCCTTGATCCGCCGCAGGTCCTCGACCACCCGGCCGAGATCGACCAGCGCGGCGGCGGCGTTCTCCTCGGCCAGCACGGCGCCCAGCGCGCGGTAGAGCTCGACCGTGACGTGTTGCTCCTCGATCGCCAGCCGGACCGCGCCGGCCGCGGCGGCGCGCTTGGTCAGCGTCTGCGCACAGGCCCGCTCGACGAGCAATTCGACGCCCGGCGCCTCCTCGCTCGCCTGGTGTGCGTAGCGCCCGTCCGTACAGAGCACCGCGCCGGACTCGGCGGACCCTTCGCCGGCCGCTCCCGGGGCGTAGACCAGCAGCGCGGCATTCGAACCGGTGAACCCGGTCAGGTAGCGCACATTGACGCGATTGGTGATCAGGGCGACGTCCGCACCGGCACCGGCCAGACGGGAACGCAACCGATCACGGCGTTGAGCATGGGCCTCGGGCATGGAATCAGCGTAGTCCCGCGAGGTGGGCCGAGCCCGGCGTGACTCGGCCCACTGCATCCTTCGGGCTGCGCACTGCATCCTTCGGGTTCCGAGCAGGGCAATCGGGTGATATCCGGACAACGGTCGCCATCCGGTTCTACGCTGCCTGCGAGGGGGTGTACTTCAGTGGAAATCACCGGAAATGACGATGCTCGCGCCGTGCCGGCCGACGAGCTGCTGGTCCGCCAGATCAACGCCGCGGCCGAGCGCTACCGGGCCGCCGGAGCCGACCGCGGCGAGATCGACCGGCGCCGCGCAGCGGGCAGCCGCTTCCCGGACGACGACCATCGGCTGCAACTGCGCGCGGCCCGGTTGGTCGAGCAGCACGAGGTGCCCGGACAGGTGTTGCTGGCCACCTCGCCCGAGGAGAGCGCACCGCGGCTGGCCGAACGCATCATAGGTGTCACCAACGACCTACAGAGCCTGAACTTCCTCGCCCGCGGGTTGCGGGCCGCCGCCTGCGTGGCCCGGATCTGGTACTCGACGGGCGGCCCGATGCAACCGCAGGCGACCGGTTTCCTGGTCGCGCCGGGCCTGTTGTTGACCAACCATCACGTCTTCCCGGACCCGGCGACCGCGGCCGGCGCGTTCGCCGAGTTCGGCGCGGAGATGGGGATCGACAACGACCTGCCGATCCACACCACTCGCTTCGCCCCGGACCCGGACACACTGTTCCTGACCGACGAGGACCTCGACTTCACCCTGGTCGCGATGCGACCGGGCGGCGACGGCCGGCCGCCGGGGCAGATCTTCGGGCACATCCGGCTGATCGCGGCCGAGGGCAAGCTGGTGGTGGGCGATCCGGTGAACGTGATCGGTCACCCGGACGGGCGGCTCAAGGAGATCGCCATCCGGGAGAACCGGTTCACCCAACGCTTCGACGAATTCCTCCAATACGAGACCGACACCGAACCGGGCAACTCCGGTTCGCCGGTGTTCAACGACCAGTGGGAGGCGGTCGGGCTGCACCACAGCGGGGTGCCCGCGCAGGACGACAGCGGTGCGGTGCTCAACCTGGCGGGCCTGCCCTGGCAGCCCGAGCAGGGGGTGGCGCAGATCAAGTGGATCGCCAACGAGGGGGTGCGGATCAGCGTGATCCTGGCCCGACTGGGCGCGCTGACCACGACCGACGCACAGCGGGCGTTGCTCGCCACCCTGGGTGCCGGGTCGGGGCTGGGCTCGACGCCGACGGTGCGCACGGGCGTGCCCGCGCCGCGCTCGCCGGTCGAGGCCGCGTCGGGTGCCGAGGCGGTCGCGGTGGCCGGGGCGACCGGGCGGCCGGACGCGTTCGGCGGGCGGGTGCGGCTGGTCTTCCTGCACGGTCGCAGCCAACAGGGGCACGATCCGGGCGAGTTGCGGCGCGGCTGGGCGGCCGGGCTGAACAGCGGGCTGACCATGGCGGGGTTGCCGACGGTGGATCCCGAGGATGTCTGGTTCCCGTTCTACGGCGACCGGCTCGTCGAGGTGATGGAATCGGCGACGGCGGTCGAGACGCCGCTGTCCGCGTCCGCACAGGCGTTGTACGAGCAGTTGCTGGACGAGGCCGCGCGGCGGGCCGGGATGCCGGCCCCCGGGCAGGTCCTGGTGACCGAGAGCATCTGGGACCACGTGGTGGGCGCGGTGCACGAACCGCTGGGCTGGGTCGCCGCGCACACCGGGGTGGACCGACTGGTGATCCGGGCCGCGTTCCGCGACGTCGCGGCCTATCTGGATCGCGACGACACGCGCGAGGCGGTGCTCGATCAGGTGCTGGCCGGGCTGCCCGGGGCCGGTCCGCTGGTGCTGGTCGCGCACAGCCTGGGCACGGTGGTCGCGATGGACCTGCTGACCCGGCTCGGGCCGCAGGTGCCGGTGGCCGGGTTGATCACGGTGGGCAGTCCGCTGGGGATGGACACCGTGTATTCGCGGTTGCGGGGCGGCGGGGCGCACCTGCCGCCGATCGCGGGGCCCTGGTTCAACGCGTGGTGTCCCACCGATCCGGTCGCGATCGGGTGCCCGCTGGCCGACGACTGGAGCGGGCTCGGCGCGGAGTGCACCGTGGCCAATCCGCATGACCGCGCGCACGACATCGGCGCGTATCTGGCGCATCGGGAGGTGGCGACGGCGATCGGGCGGTTGTTGGGGTGAGCGCGGGCCGGCGGCTCGGTCGGGACGGGCGCCCGGGTCACCCACGTGGGTACGCTCGCGGCCTCGCGGTGCCCGCCGAGGACGGCGGCATCGATCTGTACGTCGCCACCCAGTGGCTGCACGTGGATCGGC
>NZ_JBEXUX010000092.1:0-31958 GCF_040629175.1 Embleya sp. NPDC005971
GATCTCAGGGCTCCTGACCGCCGGTGACCGTGGGACCGGGTCAATCTCCGCCAATCCACGCCGACCGTTTAGCACAAAGCCACCCGTGCCCGACCTGAGCAGGACGCGACCGCCGGCCGAAACGGCCCGGCCCACCCGCAAACACCCGACCCACCCGCAAACACCCGCAAACACCCGACCCACCCGCAAAGCCCCCGGCGAACCCAACAAAAGCACCCACCCGCTCCCCCGCCGAGCACAAGTCCACCCGCGTCCGAGGTCGAGCAATTCCTCCGCTCCTCGTGCGTCGGCATCGGCCGGACGTGTTCAGTTCTTCTCCAGCTCCCGGGCCCACGTGGTCGACCAGGTCAGAAGTGGGTTCAAGGCGTCGACCAACTGCACGCCGATGGGGGTGAGTTCGTAGTGGCCATTGGGGTCCTGGGTGGCGATTCGGGCGTTGACCAGGTCGCGTAGGCGGGTGTTGAGGACGCTGGAGGACATGTCGTCGCAGCGGCGTTGCAGGGCGCGGAAGCCTGCCGGCTCGCGGCTCAGTTCCCAGATCAGGCGCATGATCCAGCGCCGGCCGAGCAGGTCGAGCGCGGCCATCGGTGCGCGCCCGGTGGTCGAGCCGCGGACCGGGCCGCCCGGTAGCGGGATGGCGTGCTCGTCGGTTTCGCCGTCCACGGGTGCGCCGCCCTTCGTTCCGCCCCTTGCGCTTCGTTTTCAAAAGCAGCATAGTGCTTCTGAAAGCGAAGCATGCGCGGGGTCGTCTCGGCCCCGGCCCAGAGGCCGTCCCGGCCAGTGCAGGAGCGCGTCCATGTCGCGGATCACCCCGTTGTCGCCGCCCTACGCCGCTGAAACCGAGGCGGCGTTGGCCCGCTGGATGGGGCCTGCTCGCGACCGTGAGCCGCTTGCGTTGTTCCGGGTGCTGGAGTATCACCCGGAGCTGGCCTCGCGGATGCGCGTGGTCGGCTCGGGGTTGCTGGCGCACGGCACGCTGCCGGCCGTCGAGCGGGAGATCGTGGTGCAGCGGGTGTGCGCCCGGGCCGGGTGTTCCTACGAATGGGGCGTGCACGCCGAGGTGTTCGGCGAGCGGGTCGGCCTGACTCCGGGCCGGCTTCGGGCCACCGTCTTCGACGACGCGGGCGCGTGGACCGGACGGCAGGCGGTCCTGGTGCAGGTGGTCGACGAACTGCACGACGGCGCCGACCTCACCGACGCGACGTGGGCCGAACTGCGGGCGGCGTTCACGGATCGGGAGATCGTGGAGATCCTGGTCCTGGCGGGCTGGTACCGCACGATCGCCTACGTGGCCAACGCCCTGCGCCTGCCGGCGGAGGAGTGGGCCGCGCCGTATCCGCAGGCGTGAACACTCGCGCGGCTACCGTCGATGCCCGGCCTCGACCTCGGTCGGGAAGCCGGTGATCGCGGCCTCCCCTCGCGCCGGTCGTTCGGTGCCGGCCGGCGGGCGCGGGGGAGCAGCCCAAGCCCAGCGCGCGGTTGCCGGCGCGCGGCGCGGGTCGATGCGGACAGCCGACGCTCGGCCTCGTACCTACCCCGATCCGGCCGCCCCGAGCAGGGTTTCCGCCGCCCGGGTTCGCGCGTAGAGCACCTCGCGGCCGATTCGGTGGCCGGCGACCAGGCCCGCGGCGCGCAGTGCGGACAGGTGTTGGGAGACGCCGCCCGGGGTCAGGCCGGTTCGGCGGGCCAGGTCCGTGGTCGAGGCCGGGGTGGTGAGTTCGGCGATCAGGATGGCTCGCGAGCGGCCCAGGACACCGGCGAGTGCGTCGGGTGTGGGCGTGCGCGGCGGATCCCACAACGTGCCGATGCCGCGCGGCGGATAGCGCAGGGTGGGCTGCCAGCGGCCATCCAGCACCGAGAACACCCTCGGCCACACGAACGCGGACGGCACCAGCAGCAGCCCCAGCCCGTCCAGCGTGCGCCGACCGCGGGCGAACCGGTGTTGTATCTGGAGCATGCCCGCGTCCCACGCCACCTGCGGATCCAGGTCGTTGAACAGGCCGCGTGCGCCGCCCTCGACCAGCCGGCGGGCGCGAAAGAGGATGTCGCCCTCCAGCAAGGTCAGGATCCGCGGCCAGTACGGCGCGAGCGCCAACTCCCAGTACGCCTCGATCGTTTCCGCCAACCGCCCCAACTCGCGCTCGGGGTCCGCCCGCAGCGCGGCGATCCGCTCCGGCGCGACCTCCGAGCTGGTGCGCAGCAATTCGAGCGGCGTGGCGCGCAGCGTGGCCAGCTCGACGTCCAGCGAGGTCAACGGCGTGGTCGGCGGCGGGCACAGGAAGCCCGCGAGGGCCCGGGTCGGCACCGGGATCAGCTCGGTGAGCGGCGTCAGATCCACCTTCGCGGCGGCCAACCGAGGACGAACCTGATCCGTCCAGGCGCGGTGGATGCCCGCTTCGTCGGCACCCTTGAGGATCCGCACGCTCGCGATCACCTCCCACAGCGGGGAGATCACGAAGCGGGTGCGGGCCACGTCCTCCGGGGTGAACTCGATCTCGATCATTCAGTCCAGGCTAAATGATTGGGTGCCGTCGGTACCGCCCGGCAGGCTGCAGGGATGAGCCAACCGCACTCCCCCTGGCGCATCGCCGACTTCCGCACGCTGTTCACCGCGGCGGCGCTCAGCGAACTGGGCACCAACATCGGCTACGTCGCCGTCCCGCTGATCGCCGTCGCGGCCCTGGACGCGAGCCCCGGCCAGGTCGGCGCCCTCGCCGCGCTCGGCACCGTCGCGTTCCTGCTGATCGGCCTGCCCGCCGGCGCCTGGGTGGACCGGATGCGCCGGCGCCGGGTGATGATGGTCGCCGACCTGGTCCGCGCCGCGCTGATCGGCTCGATCCCGGTGGCCTGGTGGCTGGACGCGCTGACCCTGCCCCAGTTGTACGCCGTGGTCCTGCTCAACGGCTGCGCCACCGTGTTCTTCGACGTCGGGTCGCAGAGTTTCCTGCCGCACCTGGTCGGTCGCGAGGCGCTGGTGTCGGCGAACGCCGCGATGGTCAGCCTGATGGCGAGCGCCAACATCGCCGGCCGCAGCGCGGGCGGCTTCCTGATCCAACTGGTCGCGGCCCCGGTGGCGCTGGTGTGCACCGTGGTCGGCTACCTCGCCTCCGGCCTCGGGCTCGCCCGGATCCGTGCGGACGGCGCACCGGCCGTCACCGGCGGCGCCCGACGCCGGCTGCGGACCGAGATCGCCGAGGGACTGCGCCACGTGGTTCGTCGCCCCGAACTGCGGGCCCTCGCCTGCACCGCGGCGCTGACCAACTTCGGGTCGCAACTGGTCAACGTGCTGCTGCCGGTCGTATTCGTCCGGGAACTCGACCTTCCCGCAGGAGCGTTGGGGCTCTATCTGGCACTCGGTGGGCTCGGCGTCCTGGTCGGCGCCCGCTGTGCCCGGCCGATCTCCGGCCGGCTCGGCTTCGGCCGCACGCTGGGCCTGGCCGGACTGTGCCTGGCCCCCGCCGGGCTGCTGATCCCGCTGATCGATCGTGGTCCGTGGCTGGTGGTCGCCGGACTCGGCTGGTTCCTGGCCACCGCCAAGATGGGCGTGGACAACGTGCTCGGGGTCAGCCTGCGGCAACGCCTGACCCCCGACGCGCTGCTCGGCCGGATGAACGCGACCTTCCGCTGCCTGCTCACCGGGGCCTCCGCGATCGGCGCGGTGGCCGCTGCGCTGATCGGCCAATTCGCCGGTGTGCATACCGCGATGTGGGTCGGCGGGGTGTGCCTGGCGCTGGGCTTCCTTCCGGTCTTCTGCTCGCCGGTGCGTACCCTGCGCGTACTTCCCGAAGGCCCGACCCTGGTGGTGGCCGCCGGCGCGCGCCCCGAGGCGCCGGCCGCGAAGGGCTGACCGGGCCGGCTCCTCAACCGGGGGCGCCGGTCGGGAAGTGCTCGGCGAAGGTGCGGTGGGCCAGACGGTAGACGCTCTGCGCGTGTTCGGCGTCCAGCATGATGTACGGCGACGCGGCGACCAGGAGATCGTCGATGTCCGCCTCGTGCACCGGCCGGTCCTCGTCGAGCGCGCTCGCCACGAGCGCCCAGATCCGGTCCGCGCGCGGCAACCCCCGGCCGCGCGCCACGGCGAGCGCCTCCAGCAGGGGATAGGCGGTCCGGGCCCGCGCCCGCAACCGGGCGACCGCGACCGCGAACAACGCCCGGTGATCGCGGGAGAGCAGGTCGCGCAGGTCCTCGGCCCGGTCCGGGTCGAACAGGTCCGGCTGTGCGAGCAGTTCGTGCACGGCCAGGCGCGCGTACAGGAACTCGCGGTCCTGGTCCCGGATCAGCCGGGCCACCGAGGTGATCGTGGCGTCGTCCACGGCGAGCCGGCCCCGGGCGCGGGCGGCGGTCAGTCGTTGCTCCACGTATGCGCCGACGGAGTGTCGATCACGGGTCACCACCACGCGCGTGCCGGTCGCGTCCAGCGCGGTGAGCAGATCGGTATCCTCGGTGTGCGCGTCGACGGCCTCGCGTGTGGAGGCCCGGGTTCCCACCACGATCCGCATCCCGGGCAGCGCGGCCATCCGACGCAGCACCGAACCGGCGATGGTGACCGGCTCCTGTGCCTCGTCGAGCGCGTCCACCAGGATCGTGCACGTGTTCTCGCGACCGGCCAGCGCCGTCAGCAGCCACTCCACATCCGAGCCGACCGAGATCCCGGTCACCGGCAGGCCCAGGCCCAGCGCATCGGCCAGCCGGCGCACCAGTTCGGCCACGGTCGTCCCGGTCAGGTGGATCACCGCGTCGAAGCGGATCTCGTCTCCCGGCGCGCCGAACTCCCCCTCGGGCGCGGGCCGCAGATCACCGCCGCGCAGCAGCAGTTCGCGCAGCCGCGGGGTGGTGTGCACCAGGATGTGCCCGAGCAACGCCGACTTGCCCGATCCGGCCCGGCCGGTGACCGCGAGCAGCCCGTGCCCGGTCTCGCGCAACCAGCGGGCGACGGCCGCGCGCTCGGCCTCGCGGCCGACGAAGTACCACGCGGGCTCGCCCTGTTCCAGACCGTCGGCACCCTGTGCCTTGGGCAGGAAATGGCCACGTTCGTCCGGTGACAACTCGGCGATGTAGCGCAGCAGTTCGGCATACACGTCGAAGGGCGCCGCGACCGGGGCCAGCGGGCGGGCCGGCCGGGGGATCGGCGGTGCCAGATGCGGTTTGAGGGACAGCACGGTGCCGTGGTCGCCGAGCCGATCCTCCAACGCGGAGACGAAGTCCTTGAGGCTGAGCACCGGATCGTTGACGGTGTACGCCTCGATCGTCGCGGCCAACACGGTGGCGAAGCGGCCCAGGTGGCTTGCCCCGGATCCTTCGCTGACGCCGATGATCGCGCAACGCTCGGGGGTGAACTCGTGCCCCAGGAGGCGGGACGCGACCAGGTTCGCGAAGCGCTCCGCGCCGCACGCCTCGATCACCACGAGCATCCACGCCGCCGGATCGGCCGCGCGGCGCCGCCATTCCAGGAGCACGTGATCCGCGAACGTCTCCGGGCCGATGCCACCCGAGCGGATGTGCCGATCCGTGTTGTACACCGCGAGCCACGCACCACCGTCCAGCGCCTCGCCGTGTCCGCTCCAGTACAGCACCGAACAGCGCGGATCCTGCGGCGCGGACCACTCGTGCAACCGCGCCAACACGGCCGTGGTGTCGCGGATCGGGTCCGCCGGCAACCACGGACGGTGTCGACCACCCAGGCCCGCGAGCAGGTCGGCGACTTCGGCCGCCGCCTCCACCGCGGGCACCTCGGGATGGTGCGCGTACCGACCGATCGGCACCGACAAGACGTCGAACGCCGGCCCCGGGTGCCGCTCGCTCACGCGTCCTCGGCCGGGTCGAACGGCGCGCTGGGATCGCTCGCCAGGACCAGCTGGGTGACCGCGGACTGCCCGCCGGCCTTCGCCAGCACCCGGAACAGGCCCTCCACCGGCAGGATCTGACGCACCATGAGCCGGCCGTCCCGAGGCATCGGCAGCGCACGCGGCAACATCACGCCGGTGGCCACGTCGACCACACGCACATCCACGGCGGCCGGGTCGGCCACCCCGTCGAGCACGATGTCCAGCGCCGTGCCGGCCGCCACCGAGTCGGCCACGTGCAACGCCAACGGCTGCGCGTCGGCCGCGAGTTCGGGGCCCAGATCCCGATGGTCGAGGACCGCGCAGACGTGCGCGATCGCCTCGCGCGTGCCGGGCAACGCGCCGTGCGTCTGGACGAAGGCGAACGGCTTGGCCGCGGCCGGGAACGCCGCCTCGCGGTACACGGTCTCGTCGCCGCCGCGATCGACGCGCTCGATCCGGCCGTCAGGCTCGGTCCGGCAGGTCACCGGGCGCGGCTCGGCCACGCCGTCGCGGAGCAGCAGGGACTGCATGGTCGGCTGTGCCACCCCGATCGCGGGCCACAACGTCTCCCACGACCCCGCGCCGAGCAACCGCTCGCGCCGGGCCAACGCCTCGCCGGCCAAGTACTCGTCACCACCCAGCCTCGCGACGTCGGCGGCGGTCAGCCGACGGATCGAGGAGCCCTCGTCCACGCAGCGGTAGGACGGCAACAGGTCGTACAGCCCGGGCAGCGTGGTGGCCAGTCGGCGCAGCCGGGTCTGTGGGAGCGGGAGCGGCGTCCCGGTGCCGGTGCCGAGCAGGTGGACCGCCTTGACCGAGCCGAAGAACGGCGTACCCAGGGTGATCAGCGCACGCAACTCGGCCGAACCGTTCAGCACTTCGGCGAAGTAGCGGGCGATCAGTCCGCCCATCGAGTGCGCCACCAGCACCAGTCGCGCATCCGGTCCGCCCAGCGGGTGGCGTCGCCAACGACGCAGGTGCTCGTGGACGGCGATCGCCAGGAGACCCGCGTTGTACTCGACGGACAGCCGCCAGTCGTACGGGAATTCGAGCACGGCGCTGGGATCGGCGGCGCTGCGCCGGACCGCCTGGACCAGCGCGGTGTACGGCTCGAAGCCGCGCAGCATGGGAGCCCAGGCCGGGGCGTGCAGCAGCCGGGTGGCCCGGATGCGGCCCGCCCGCCCGGCGCGTTCCGCGTCGGTCACCGCCAGCGCCCGCAGCGAGGCGCCGGTGGTCCAGGCCCGGGCGTACCAACCGGCGTCGGCCAGTCCCCACAACGTGCGCCCGGTGGACGCCTCCACCAACTCGCTGCCCATGATTCCCGGCAGCACGATCACCGCGTCGTTCATCTTCCCCCCGATTCCAGGCTGCACCGCGTTGTTCGTCCTTTCCCGAGCCCCGGCCGAAGTCGTCAAGCGCGCGACGCGACCACTCCCGTCCGTCGCGCGAACCACAGTCCCGCGCGCCCACCGATCGCCAGATCCGAACCCAGCGCGGCGAGCGCGAGCACCTCCACGCCGACCGCCAGTACGTGCGCCACCCGCCCAGACGTCGGGTCCCAGAGTCGGACCCGGCCCCCGCTGTCGCCCACCGCGAGCAGGGTGTCGCCGTCGGGGGCGGGCAGCGGTTCGACGGCGGTCACGGTGGTTCGCACGTGGGCGTCGAGCCGCCGCGGGATGGTTCGGCCGTCGGCCGGGTCCCACAGTCGAACCGCGTTGTCGATGCCGGTGACGGCGACCCACGTGCCGCCGCCGGGCCTGGGCACGGCGGTCAGGTTCGTCGCGGGCAGCTCCTCGGGGAGTCGGTGGGTCCGGGCCGATCCGTCCTCGGGATCCCACAGGGTCAGGTTCGCGGTCCCCCGGTGGGCGATCGCCAGCCGGGCGGGTCCGTCCGGTCGTGGGATCGGGAGCAGACCATGGATGTCCGGTCGGCCGCTGTCGAAGGACACGTCCAGCATCCGGGGTGGATCGAGCTCCCACAGGTGCACCGTGCCCGAGACCTCGGCGATGGCGAGCATGCTGTGTTCGGCGTTCCAAGGAAGCGTTGCCGCGGACGCGAAGGTGGGGTTGTGGTACCGGGCCCACGGCAGCGTGTCCCAGCGCCGATGGGTGCGTTGGTGCTCGGGGCCGCGATCCGGTCGGCAGGTACGCGGATCCCAGAGGCACACGGCCAGGTTCGGGGTGACTCCGGACAACACTCGATGTCGGGCGGATGGTGGGATCACCACGGTGATCGGATCCGACTCCCGCCGGATCGGAATGCGCGAGGTCGGGTCTCGACCGGTCTCGGGATCGCACACACGTATCTCCCCCGTCCGGCCGGCGGTGACCAGCCGGGTGGCGCCGTGCCGGTCGACCGCGGCGGTCATCGCCGTGATCGCGCCCGGAATCGTCGGTGCCTCCCGGGGGGTCGGTCCCGCCGCGGCGAAGCGGCGCAACTCGGGAAACCACAGCCGCACGGTGCCGTCGTCGGCAGCGGTCGCGAGCAGGGCCGAGCGTCCGTGCGACTGCGGGATCGCGGTCATCGCCGTCACGGCCGCGGTGTGACCCGTCATCCGGCGCTGGAACGAGTCGTCGACGATCGGGTCGAGCAGCCGCACCGTTCCGTCGCGATCGCCGACGGCCAGCAGCGGTGGGCGACCGACGATGGGCAGGGTGACCAGTACGCTCACCGCGTCCATGGCCCGGCGGTAGAGCGTGCCGCCGAGTCCCCGGAACGGATTGTGCAGTCGTACCAGGCCGCGCAGGCTTGCCGTGGCGATCGTGGACTGCCCGTTCGGGAGCGGCAGGATCGCCGTGGTGACGGGTGGGTCGGCGGACCCCGCGGTGCGGGCGTCCGGTATCCGACGGCGCACCAGTCCGTCGGGAGTGACGAACACGAGACACGTGGCGACCTGGGTCAACGGCACGCTCACGAGGGTGCAGGCCGGCAGCAGCTCGGTGTCCCGGAGGTCCAGGAGGTCGCCGGTGCCGGGGTGCCACAGGCGGATTCGTTCCAGGCGGTCGGTGACCGCGAGCAGGGTGGTGCCGTCGGGCAACGGGATGGGAGCCAGGTGACGTATGTCGTTCTCCCGGTCGAGACCGGGTGTGGCGAGCCGGTCGCCCGTGCGCGGATCCCACAGACACACCCGGGCATCGTCGTCGACGAAGGCGAGGACGACCGGACCACCGGGCATCGGCAACGCCGCCAAGGCGTGCGCGAGTCCGTTCCCGGGCGGGGCCTGGCCGATGATCCGTCCGCTGTCGGCGTCCCAGGCCAGGACGGTGCCGCTCGTGTTCATCCCGGCCAGCACCGGCCCGTTGTCGCGCAACGTGAGGGCGGTGAGAGCGCAGATCGACCCGGAGAGTTCGGTCAGGGTGCGATGCACCGTCGCGGGCCGCACCCGGCTCCAGCCCACCTCCCACTCGTCGCCCGCACCGCTCGAATCCGGCCGCCGGGCATGCGGCGGGGGGTCCGGATCGAACCGGCGAAGCATTGCCTGCCGCGCGAACGCACGGTCCGCCACCGGCACTTCGTCGAGATAGTTGGCGGCGGCGAGCACCGCGACCACGTCCGCGGGCAGCCCCTCGTCCCGGTCGAGTGCCGAGCCGAGCGCGGCGGCGGCGAGCGAGGTGGGGTCGAGCCGGTCGAGCAACTCGGGCATCGCGGCGACCTCGTCCCACGTGCCGGCCTCCGCGAGGTGTTCGGGGAGGTGATAGACGAGATACGGGTTCGGCGCGGCGGGCAGGGCCGCCGCCGCGGCGCGGAGCAACGCGTCGGCGACTCGTCGCGGTCGGCGCTCGCGCGGGTCGGGCGCGGCGTGCCGAAGATTCGTCGAAGGTCCGCCCACCCGCCCATCCTGGCCGGCTCGACACCGGGCGCGCAGCCGAATGCCCAAGACGGGCCCGCCGGATGTCGCCGCCGGCCGGGCCCGCCGTGGGTGGTCGGGCCGACCGGCGACATGATCGGTTCGTCTTCTTGTGGGCGTCATGTCCCGGCCACGCCGACGCAACACGCGGTGGCGAGACTGGGGGCATGCCAAAGCCCAGCACACCGGAGATGCCTGTGACCCGACCGAACGACCTGCTCGACCCGAACCACCCGCACGAACGCGAGCGCGGCATCGCCCTCGTGGCACACGACCGGTGCAAGCCGGAAATGCTCGCCTGGGCCCGGACCCACCGCGAGACCCTGACCCGGCACCGCCTGTACGCGACCGGGACCACCGGCGGCATCCTCGCCGACGAACTCGACCTGGAGATCATCCGGTTCCGCAGCGGCCCGCTCGGCGGCGACCAACAGATCGGATCGCGGATCGCCGAGGGCGCCGTGGACCTGTTGGTGTTCTTCTGGGATCCGCTGAGCCCTCAGCCGCACGAGCCCGACGTGCGCGCGCTGTTGCGACTCGCGGTCCTGGCGGACATCCCGGTGGCCTGCAACCGGGCGACGGCCGACTTCGTGATCACCTCGCCGCTGTTGGCGATCGCGGACGACCCGGATCGCCCCGGTTCACCGGTGTTCGCGCCGCTGGCCGCATAGGCGGCGCGGCGAGGCCGGCCCGGCGCCCGACCGAACCGTACGCTCCGAACCGTACGCTCAGGGCCGGGACAGCCCCATGCGATACGCGTAGCGCACCGCGTCGGCTCGATTGCGCACGTTGATCTTGGCGAAGGCGTTGTTGATGTGTGTCTTCACGGTCGCCTCGCCGATGCACAGCGTGCCGGCGATCTCCGCGTTCTTCAGTCCGTTCGCGATCAGCGTCAGCACCTCCACTTCACGATCGGTGAGCCGATCGGGATGCGCGGTGCCGGTCGTGGTCGCCTTCGGGAGTGCTGTCGCTTCGGGCCCGTCCGTCACGTCGGTCAACCTTTCGAGCCCCGCCGCACCCAGCGCGGCGATTCGGGCCATTCTCGGGTGAGTTCCAGGCTTTGGGATCGGTTCGTGCCCGCTCGTGCCGGCCAACCTACCGGGAGCGGGACGGCGGCGATCCCGCTTCGGCGCCGCCGGGATGTGCGGGCCGGGAGCGCCGATACCGCAGGGAGCGATCGACCGCAGAGAGCGATCGACCGCGCCTCCGTCGTCGCGTCGGTCGACGGAGGCGGGTGCGGGTCGGTGGGGTCAACCGGCCGCGGGCGGGCCGGGTTCCCGGCGGGACCAGTGGCTGAGCACCTCGGTGTACGGGTTGACGGGAAGCCAGGAAATCGCGTCCCGGGCGCTGCGTTCGTAGCTGTCGGCCAAGGCTCGGGCCTCGGCGCCGGCGCCGGTGACCGCCACCAGCGCGCGCATCCGGGCGAGCGCGGTCGCCGGATTGTTCTCGTGCAGGAGGGCGTGCCGGATCTCGGCGCGCTGCCGGCTGCTGCCGCGTTCGTGGGCGAGCAGTACCGGCAGCGTCGGACGGTGATTGCACACGTCGCTGTCGGAGGGTTTGCCCATCGTGGCGGCGGATGCGTCGTCGTAGGGGAGCAGGTCGTCGCGGATCTGGAAGGCCAGGCCGACGTGCCGCCCGAACGCGCCCAGCGCCTCCACCGCCGAGTCGGTCCCGCCGCCCAGGATCGCGCCCACCCGGCAGGACGTGGACAGCAGCGCGCCGGTCTTGCCGCCGGCCATCGTGAGGTAGTCCTCGACCGGGCAGTCCAGGTCTCCGGCGAGGCCGAGTTCGTCGAACACGCCCTGACACATCGCGTATCCGCCCTCGGCCTGCGCCGTCATCGCGCGGGCGATGCGCTCACCGGGCACGCCGTGGCGCGCACATTCGGCGAGCGCGCGGAACCAGGCGAAGTACAGGCTGCTGCCCGCGATGATGGCCCGCTCGGGACCGTAGGCGACGTGCACCGAGGGCCGGCCGCGCCGCTCCTCGTCGGCGTCGACGATGTCGTCGTGCACCAGGCTGCCGGTGTGCGCGCACTCCATGCCGACGGCGGCGGGCAGCGCGTGTTCGACCTCGCCGCCGACCGCGAGCGCCGCGTACATCACCAGCGCGGGCCGCAACAACTTGCCGGTCGGCAACAGCGCGTACCGATGCACCGCGGCCATGCCGTCGGCTGATCGCGGCCAACGACGGGCGAACTCGGCGGCCAGGACCGCCGGTACGTCCACGATCGGCCGATCGGACAACTCGTACGGGGCAGGCGCGCCGGTCATGTGCGCCCGCCCGGTCGATCGACGCTTGTGAGCCGTCGAGGAAACCTGTGGTGTCTCGGTCACAGCTTGCGAACCCCCTGTATCGCCCCCGGAGCGTGGCCCCTCGGGCGCCGAAGCGGATGGGGGCGACGCATGTTCCAGACGCTCGCCGGCGCCCGGACCAACCCAACAGACCCCGGCGGGCCGCCGACAGCCGGGCACGGAAGCATCACGCCGGCGCGCATCCACCCGAACGGGAATCCGCGCTCCCACACCCCACCATCGCGTGGTTTCACCGCGATACCCACGGGCCGAGCGGGGATCCTGCCGCGCGAAGTCTTGCCGTGGGGCGCGGTGTTCGCCGCCGGACCCCCTGCGGATCGCTGCGCGAGGCTTCGTTCCACACCTGTGGTGCCAAGTCGGGTTCGGACAATCGCCGCTCGGCGGCCGGTGTCCGGCCGGCATGGTCGGGTGGGGCTCCGGCCGGTACCCGACCGGGTGGCCACCATGTCAGTGCGGTGCGGTCGCCGCGGCCACGAACATCGGCACGGCCAGGAAGAGTCGGTCGGCTTCGGCCCGCGCGCGTTGGTCGGCGATCCATCCGTCCGCCTGCTCGCGCGTGACGGCGCCGGCGGAGCAGGCAGCCTCGGCGAGTCCGGTGAGCAGGGGCAACCCGGCCGATCCGGTGTACACGCCGGTGGGTGCCCGGACCGTCACGTCGCGGAAGCAGGCGTCCATCAGCAGGTTGCGGTACCGGCGAGCCGCCCGCGGGCCGACGATCAGGTCGGCGCGGGCGCACGTGATGGTGCGGGTGAGGGGCGCATCGTCGGAGTCGATGACGAAGGCGTCCCAGTCCTGGCCGACCAGCACGATCCGCCCGCCGGGCCGGAGAACTCGGCGGGCCTCCGCCAACGCCCGCTCGGGTTCCGCCAGTTCATGGAATACCTTGTCGGCTCGATAGCCGTCCACCGAAGCGTCCCGCAGCGGCAGTTCGTACGCGTCCGCGATCCGGAACTCCGCCTCGGGCCACCGGCCGCGGGCGACGGCGATCATCTGCGCGCTCGCGTCCACGCCCACGGCTTGCACCTCCCGCTCGACCAGCTCCGCGACAGCTCGTCCGGCACCGCACCCCACGTCCACCACACACGCCCCGGCTCCGGCCCCGAGCAAGTCGTAGGACAAAAGGCGTAGTTCCTCGGCGCCGGGCAGGCGATCGGCCTCGTCGAGTCGCGCGACGAGGCCGTCGGTCGGCGGGCGTTTCTGTTCCGTCTCCCTGGTCATGAGCGACAGCCTGGGACTTAATGTCGGCATGAAGTCAAGCGAGCACAGGACACCTGACGACAGTGCGCGCGGCCCGATGAGCATCGGCGCCCTCGCCGCACGCTTCGGTCTGGCCACGCACGTCCTGCGTCACTGGGAGACGATGGGGCTCCTCGCCCCGGCCCGCGACGCCGCGAACCGCCGCCGCTACGGCGCGGCGGACGTCGCCCGCGTCACGGTCGTCCTGCGCGCCAAGGAGGCAGGGCTCTCCCTCGACACCATCCGCTCGTTGGTCGCCACGGCCGGTGCCGCGAATCGACGGAACATCCTCTCCGAAGAGGCGGAGGTACTCCGTTCCCGAATCGCAGCAGCGCAGGCTTCACTCGCACTCATCGAATGCGCCCTGGGCTGCGACCGCGAGGACTACACCCGGTGCGCCCATTTCGGCCTGATCGTGAACCGCATGAGCACGGAACCGCCATCGGCATCCCCATCCGATTCCCCACACCCGAAGTACGCGGAGCCGATCCCGGGTTGCGGCCGAACCGACTCCTGATCGACCTCGAAGGCGCTGATGCCCGGTTCAGCGTTTTGCGGGGGCGGGATCGGAAGGGGCTGAGGCGGCGGCACCCCCGGACGGCAGCGCCGCCACGATCGCATGGTCCCGGGCGATCGGACCGAGCTTCGCACTGCCGCCGGGACTGCCGAGATCAGAAAAGAACTCGGCGTTCACGGTGTTGAAGTGCCGCCATTCCTGCGGGGTGTCGTCTTCGAGGAAGATCGCCTCGACCGGGCACACCGGCTCGCAGGCGCCGCAGTCGATGCACTCGTCCGGGTGGATGTAGAGCATGCGCTCTCCCTCGTAGATGCAGTCGACGGGGCACGCGTCGATGCATGCCTTGTCGGTGACGTCCACACAGGGCAAAGCGATCACAAAAGTCATCGAGCTGCCATCCTCTCCCGGCCGTTCGTATCGTTTGGACGCAGCCGACCGTAGGGCCTCAAGTAATCTTGAGGTCAACAGGGAGGGTGCACATGACGAGCTACCGTTCCGGTGAGGTCCGGGCCCGCCCGGACGACTGGCTGAGCATCGGCGAAGTGAGCGCCAGGACCGGGGCGGCCGTCTCCGCTCTGCGGTTCTACGAAGAGCTCGGCCTGATCGCGTCCGAACGCGACGATCGCAACCAGCGTTGCTACCCGAGGCACATGCTTCGCCGAGTCGCCTTGATCTCGGTGGCAAAACGGATCGGCATCCCGTTGCAGGACCTCCGGGAGGCGTTCGCCGACGTCCCGCTCGACCGTCCGCCCAGTCACCAGGAGTGGCAGCGTGCCTCGCGTGGCTGGAAGCGTCGACTGGAGCAGCGTCGACAGACCATCGAGCGACTCGAGACCGAGCTCACCGGGTGTATCGGCTGCGGATGTCTCTCCATGAAGGCATGCGCTCTGCTCAACCCCGGCGACACGCTCGCCGAGGATGGTGTCGGCCCCCGACGACTGTGAGACGTGCCTCCCGACGCTCGGCCGACGTCCCGCCGCCGGACCCCGGTTCGCACGACCCACTACCGCTCCTCGAAGCTAATCTGATGCGGTCAAGGAATACGGCCGACTCACCACCGAGGAAGCGACCATGACCGAGCCCGACCAGGATCACCGCCATCCGGACCGTCCCGCGTTGGTGCTCGCGGCCGAGGAATCGGCTCGCATCCGCGAATTCCCGTTGTCCTGCGAGCCCGGAGTCGGCCGCCTGCTCGCCGTACTCGCGGGCGCGGTCCCCACCGGCGGCCGCATCCTGGAACTCGGCACCGGTGCCGGAGTCGGCGCCGCCTGGATCGCCTCCGCCCTCGCCCGCCCCGGCGACGTCGCCTTCACCACCATCGAACGCGACGCCGACCTCGCGGCCGGGAACACCGAGCTCCCCTGGCCGGACGGCATCGACTTCCGCATCGGCGACAACGAGGAACTACTGCCCACCCTCGGCACCTTCGACCTGATCTTCGCCGACGCGGCCGGCGGCAAATGGACCGGCCTGTCCGACACCCTCGCCGCGCTACGCCCCGGCGGCATCCTCCTCGTCGACGACATGGACCCGACCCGAGCCACCCACCCCGACCACCGCCAAGCCCTGGACGCGGTCCGCACCACCCTCACCACCCACTCCGACCTGCTGACCGCAGACCTCCCCACCGCCGGCGGCATGATCCTGGCCACCCGCCGCCGCTGACCGGTAAGTACCGCCCGAAGCACGGGCGTTCGCGTGCCCCGACCATCGCGTATGGGGCGTGGACGTATCCGTCGGGGTTGCCCGGGAGGCCGGGCTTCGGGGGTGCTTCGACCCCGGGCAGGTCGGGTCGGGGCGGTAGAGGACGGTCAACGCCGGTTCGGCGTGGCGCCCCGGCCGGCAGCACGCCCTCCCCGCCCTGGCCGCCGCCCCCGAAGCGGTGGCCCGGATCAGGCGGATCGCCTTGGTCCACCCAGCGCTCGACCACCCCGGATCCACCGGGTGACGTGAGCCGGTCCACATCGGGCCACGGGCGCGGGTCGGCGTCAGACCGGTAGGGTTCGGGCCGCGCGGAGGGCGGCGGCCAGTTCCACGCAGCGGCGGGTCTGGATGCGGGCCAGGTCGAGGGAGAGCAGGGTCGGGTCGTCGGCGGGGGTGGGGGTGAGGGTGGTGATCGAGCGTTGTGGGGCGGGGTCGGGGGAGCCGGGGGCGGGCCGGTAGGTGATCGCGAAGCTGTGGATCAGGCCGCCGTGCCGGGTGCCGGGGGCCGGGGTGGTCACGAAGACCGCGAACACCTGTTGGGCGCTGCGGCGTTCCCATTCGTTGCGCATCTCGCGGGCGGCCGATTCGGTGGCCGAGGCGGTGGCGGAGTCGGCGAGGCTGCGGAGCAGGGCGAAAACCTCGCGGTCTCGTGCCGGGGCGCCGAGCACGATCACGTCGGCCCAGCTCAGGTCTCGCGCGGTCGCGGGCGGATCGGGTTTCGGATCGGCGTGTGCCTGCTCGGTGTGTGGCTGCTCGGCCTTTGGGTCCTCGCCCTGCGGATGTTCGGGCTGCGGATTCTCGGTCCGGGCGCCGGGCAGGCGGCGCAGCCGGACGTCGGCGCCGGTGTTCCAGGCGACCGCGGCCACCGCGTCGGCCTGTGCGCGCACACCCTCGGCGGTGTCCCGGTAGATCACTGTGACCTTGATGGGCATCGTTCAGTCTCCTTTGTTGCTCCCCGAAGCCCGGCGCGCGTTCACTTCGCCGACTTCGGACCCCCGACAACTGCACGCTATGCGGCGGTGCTCCCTCCTGCGACGTCCGTACGCGCCACGAAGCGGACTCCGCACGCCAGAGCCGCCGCTTCCGACAGCGCGGCGGGGACGGTTTCGGCCGGGGACGCCCGGCAGCCGGCGTGGTGTGGGCAGGCGCCCGGCCTGCCGCCGACGGCAACCGCGGCGGGCGGGCGGACGGAGGGCGCATCGTACGGATGGACGGAGCATCGTACGGCGCGAACCTCCCCGCCCGCCTCCCATTTTCGACCGCCCGTCGACTCCTCGACAGGACCGCACGCAGCGCCCCGCGAAAGCGGGAATCGGGCGGTGCAGCCGCAGTGGGCTACCGTCACTGTGCCCCGTCGGCCCGAACCTCGCCCGACCCGTACCCAGGAGACCCGATCGATGGCGCTGGACCCGTTGGACAACCGGATCATCACCGCGCTCATCGACGACGCGCGCTCGACGTATGCCGAGATCGGCGCCCGGGTCGGATTGTCCGCGTCCGCCGTCAAGCGGCGGGTGGATCGGCTGCTGGCCACCGGTGTGATCACCGGCTTCTCCGCGTCGGTCGAGCCCGCCGCGCTCGGCTGGACCACCGAGGCGTTCGTCGAGTTGTACTGCGTCGGGCGCACCTCGCCGAGCGAGATCGGCAAGGCGTTGGCGAAGTTCCCAGAGGTGGTCTCGGCGAGCACCGTCACCGGCGACGCGGACGCGGTGATCCACCTGCTCGCCGCCGATGTGCAGCACTTCGAGCAGGTCCTGGAGCGGATCGCGGCGGAGCCGTTCGTGGTGCGCTCGAAGAGCTGTGTCGTGCTTTCCCGGCTGGTCAGGCGCAATGGAACCGCCTGGCAGGGAGTGGAGACGCAATAGATCGGCGTCGGCGCGCAAGATCGACCTCTTGGCCCGGTCGCACACGCGTACGTAGGGTTTGAACTGCCGGTGCAGACCGACCCGGCACCCTCATCCGGCTTTCGTGAGAACGCCACCCCGCGCGGGAAAAGTCCCCCGTCCGGGTACCCAACCCTGCGCGGGTGCCTCGCCCGAACGCGCCGAGAGATTGCCGAGCCCCACATGCGCATGCACCGGTACGACCCCGCCCTCGCCGACCTGGTCTTCGACTACATGCGCGAGCGGCTCGCGTTGGATCCGGTACCGCTGGACCACCCCGGGCGCAAGGACAAGCTCGACCGCGTGCTCGACGGCCTGATCGGCGCCGGCGGCAACGACCCGGGCGACGTGCTGGCGATCTACGCCGACCAACTCGCGCCGGCGGTGATCTCCTGCGACAGCCCGCGCTTCCTCTCCTTCATCCCGGCCGCGCCGACCAAGGCCGCGCTGCTGTTCGACATGGTCGTCTCGTGCGCGTCCCTCCAGGGCATCTCCTGGCTGGAGGCGGCCGGCGCGGTGGCCGCCGAGAACCAGGTCTTGCGGCTGATCTCGGACCTGGCCGGGCTGCCCGCGAGCGCCGGTGGCTGCTTCGTCAGCGGCGGTTCGGCGGGCAACCTGTCCGCGCTCGTGGTCGCTCGGGACATGGGTCGGCGACGCACCGGCGCCACCGCCCGGGACCGCCTGCGGATCGCGGTCAGCGACCAGGCGCACTCCTCGATCGGCAACACGCTGCGGATCATCGGCGTGGACGCGCTCGTGGTGAAGACCACCGACCACCGCCTCACCGGCGAGGCGCTGCGCGCCGCGCTGGCCGCCGACCCGGACGCGGACGACGTGGTGGGCGTGGTCGCCACCGCGGGCACCACCAACGCGGGCATCATCGACGACCTGGCCGGGATCGGCGCGGTCGCCCGCGAGCGTGACCTGTGGTTCCACGTGGACGGGGCGTACGGCGGCGCGGGCCTGCTCGCACCCAGCGTGCGGGCCCGCTACGACGGGATCGAGCTGGCCGACTCCTTCGTGGTCGACCCGCACAAGTGGCTGTTCGCGCCGTTCGACTGCGCCGCGCTGGTCTACCGCAACCCGAGCCTGGCCCGGGGCGTGCACACCCAGGACGCGTCCTACCTCGACGTGCTGCACACCGACGCGCCCGAGGAGTGGAACCCGACCGACTACGCCTACCACCTCACCCGGCGGGCCCGCGGTCTGCCGCTGTGGTTCTCGCTCGCGGTGCACGGCACCGACGCGTACACCGAGGCGATCGAGACCGCGCTCACCCTGGCCCGGGACAGCGCGGCGCTGATCCGCGCCACCCCGCACCTCGAACTGATCCGCGATCCGGAGCTGTCCGCCGTGCTCTTCCGCCGCGTCGGGTGGAGCGCCCCGGACTACCTGGACTGGTCGCATCGACTGCTCGCCGGCCAGGTCGGTTTCGTCACCCCGACCGGTTGGGAGGGCGAGACGGTGGCCCGCTTCGCCTTCCTGCATCCGGGTACCACGATGGCGATGGTCGAGGAGATCCTGGCCACGATGATGTAACGCCCTGCGGCCTGCCGCTCGCGCGTTCGGGTTGCCTTGGCCCAGACTGGAACCCGATGGACGGCTTCCGGGAGCCGGGCGCCTCACGGGAACCCGGGGCTGGAGAGGACAGGCGTGGCGCTGGACGAGTACGCGGACCCGCCGATGACGGTGCCGGAGGTCGATGCCGTGACCGGCGCGGTGGCGCGCCTGGTCGGGGCGAACGGCTCCGACCCGCGCGAGGCGGGCGCGTACGCGGTGCTCCAGGGCCTGCTGGACGGCACCCGCGCCGCGGTCGCGGTGATGAGCCCCGGCCTGCGCTACCTCTACGTCAACCCGGCCCTGGCCCGGATGAACGGCCTCGCCGCCGAGGAGCACCTGGGCCGCACCATCGGCCAGGTGCTCCCGGATGTGGACGCCCAGGAGGAGATTCTCCGGGCGGTGTTGCGCGACGGCGTGGCCCGTGAGGCCACCTCCACCGGCATCACCCACGCGGGCCCGCCCGACCGTCGCTGGTGGCACGGCGCCTACCACCGCCTGGAGCACGAGGGCGCGGTGGTCGGCCTGGCCGGCGTCATCCTGGAGGTCTCCGAGTCCCGCCGCACCCAGTTGGAACTGGACGCGGCCCGCCGTCGATTGTCCTTCCTGGACGCCGCCGCCACCCGGGTCGGCACCACCCTCGACCTGGTCGAGACCTGCGAGGAACTGGCCGAACTCTTCGTCGCCGAACTCGGCGACGTGGCCGCGGTGGACGTGTTCGCGGTCGAGGGCGCCAACGGCACCCCGCACGCCCCACAGGACATGGTCCGGATGTGGCGCGCCGCGCTGTCGCACCGGCCGGGGATGGCCGAGCAGGCCGCGATCCTGCGCCGACCCGGCGAGAACGTCGACTACCAACAGGGCTCGATGGTGCCGCGCGCCCTGAGCGAGCGCAGCCCGGTGGTGGTCAACCGGGTGAGCGACGACGAACTGGCCCGCGAGGTGTCCAGCCCCGACCGCGTCGACATCTTCCGCTCGGTCGGCCTGCACTCGATCGTCGCGCTGCCGCTCGTCGCCCGCGGCAGCGCCATCGGCATGGTCAGCCTGGCCCGGCACGGCGCGGCGGACGCGTTCTCCACCGAGGACGTGGTGCTGGCCCGCGACCTGGCCCGGCGCGGGGCGATCAGCGTGGACAACGCCCGCCGCTACGCACACGAACACGACATCGCGCTCGCCCTCCAGCACGCGCTGTTGGCCGCCCCGGACGCACCGCACCCCGACATCGAACTGGCCTCGCGCTACCGACCCGCGGGCAGCAGCGTCGAGGTGGGCGGCGACTGGTACGACGCGGTCGCGCTCAGCGGCGGTCGCACGCTGCTCGCGGTCGGCGACGTGATGGGCCACGGTGTGCAGGCCGCGGTGGAGATGAGCCAGTTCCGGGCGCTGTTGCGGGTGCAGGCGCGCTCCGATCAGGAGCCGCACGAGATTCTGGCCGCGGTGGACCGCACCAGCACCAAGGCCGGCATCGAACGGGTGGCGAGTTGCCTGCTGGTCCTGGTCGACCCGGCGGCGGGCGCGGTCACCTTCGCCAGCGCCGGGCATCTGCCGCCGCTGCTGGTCGGCCCGGGCGACACGGCCGAACTCGTCGACGTCCCCGTGGGACCGCCGCTGGGCACCGGCTTCGGCGGCTACACCTCGGTGCGTCGGCGCAGCGAACCCGAGCGGGTCCTGGTGATGTACACGGACGGCCTGATCGAGCGCCGGGGCGAGGACATCGGCGAATCGCTGCAGCGGCTGACCCGGGTGGGACTGACCGCCGAGACCCCGTTGGTGCGTCTGGTGGACACGCTGATCGCCCGGATGGTCACCGACAAGCCGGAGGACGACATCGCGGTCCTGGCCGCGCGACAACGGCCGGTGGGCGGCCCGGGGCCGGCGGCGGCGAACCCGGGTCAGTGACCCGGGCGTTCGACGTCGGCCAGGTAGCGCTCCAGGCGGTCGGCCAGCTCGACCGGGCGGCTGAGCGCGAGCAGATGGCCGCCGGGCATCTCGTCCGCGAGCACGCCGAGGCGTTCTCGGGCGACCCGGCGTTGGAAGGCGAGGGGGAAGAACCGGTCGTCGCGGCCGACCAGGACCCTGGTGGGTACGTCGGGCCAGGCGGGCAACCACCACGCGGTGCCGAACACCGCGTCGGACTCGCCGCGTTGCCGGCCCTCGCCCTCGTCGATCAGGGCCTGCGGGACGTCGTGCAGGAAGTACACGAGCGCGTCGAAGTCGGCGTCGGCAGGTCGGCCGGCGCGCTCGTCGTTGTCCCGCCGTGCCGCGTCCTGGCCGGTGGCGGCCCACCACCGGCCGGCGCTCTCGCCGGGCTCGGGGATCATCGCGTTCAGCAACACGAGCAGGGCGACCGGCAGTCGGGCACACGCGAGCGAGGCACTGAACCCGCCCAGCGATTGCCCGACCAAGACGACCCGCTCCCGATCCGCGGCGGCGGCCACGATCAGGTCCACATACTCCGCCAGTCCCGCCGCCTCGTCCGCACCGGGCAGGTCCACCGACACCACATCCCGCCCCCGCGCCCGCAGTTCGGCCTCCACCAGATGCCAATACCAGGCAACCCCACCTGCCCCGGGAACCAACACATACGCGGTATCCACCATGCACCGGACCCTACGCGGAGGCACCGCCACTCAGCGGGAGGACACGGCCCGACAGGCCCGGGATCGGGGCTCGGCGGATTTCCGGTCAGGTCGGGGTGCTGGGGAGGCGGTACCAGGTGTGTCGGGTGCCGACCACCCGTCGGTGCCCCTGCGGCTCGGGCTTCGGCGGCGGGGGCGCGGCGACCAGGCTGCCGGCGATGGTGTCCTCGAAGCGGCGGCGGATCGGCTTCCAGCGCGCGTCGCGGCGGGCCGCCCGCGCGGTGGCACGGCGCAGTTTGCGGGGCTTGTCGTGGTAGTAGCGCCGCGCCCACGGAGAGCCGGGTCGGGCCAGCCGGATCGCCGCGACGATGTTGACGATCGGGATGAAGATGCCGATCACGCCGGTACCGACCTTGCCTTTGGCGAAGGTGATCGCCGCCATCGCCACGTCCAGCAACAACACCAGCAGCCACACCACCTGATCGGCGACGCCGCCGCCCTCCGGCGTCGCGTCGAAGGGCACGAAACCGCTCGCCGCCAAGCCGACCGCGGCGGTGGCCAACACCGTGGCCTCGATCGAGATCCGGCCCTGCTCGGTCCAGTACACATCGGCCAGGTGCACGATCATCCCGAACTCGTCCAGCACCAGCCCCGCGCCGATTCCCAGCAGCACCCCCGCGATCGACCGGCCGACCAGGTATTGGCCGGTGCCGACCGCGACGAAGCCGCCGATCAGGGCGAGCACGATGCCCGGCACCACGTGATGGATGTGCACACCGCCGGGGCTGACGTTGCGAAACGGGCCTCGACCGGCCCGGATCAGCCGGGTGATCGTCCGCGTCGCCAGAAAGGTGAGCAGCAGCGACGCGAACGCCAGACTCATCGGCAGCCGACCGTCGTGCATCATCGCGCCGTGCCGCCGATCCGCCGCCTGCGGTGCTCCGCCATGCGCACTCCTCCTCCGGGTCGGTGCTCCTGTTCCCGGTGCGCGGCGGCCTACGAACGCCGAACAGGTGAACCGGGCCGCCTCGGCGGGCGCCGCGGTGACCAAGTGCCCGCGACCTCGTTGGGCGGGACATGAACAAGCGCATCGCCGCCGCCGCGTTGGCCGGCACCGCCCTCGCCGTGACCCTCGGCGCGTCCGCCGCCCACGCGCAGGAACCGACCCCGAACAGCGGCCGGGTCGTCGGTGTCCCGACCGCCGTCTACCCCGACGGCGTGAACACCCTGAACCGCGTCAACCCGCTCGCCGGCCCGCTCCCGCTGTAGGACCCGTCACCGGCCGGCGTGGTGTCCCGGTCCGGCCCCGAAGGGGGAAACCATGCCTTCGACGGGCGCCATGGCGGTGCTCGTCCCGGCTCGGGTCACTCGTCGTCGAGGGCGCGGCGCAGTTCCGCGCTTTCCCGGTTGGCGGCGGCCAGATCCTCCGTCATCCGGCGGGTGCCCTCGGCCACGCCCGCGTCCCAGATGCGTTGCACGAGGGCGCTCGCGCGATCCTGCGGCAGGTCGGTCTCGCGCATCAGCAGCTCGGTCAGCTCGATGATCGGGTGTTTGGGGTGCATGGTTTCAGCAGACCCGGCTCCGGAGCCGGCCGCACCCGGGCACGGCCGGTCGGGGGAGTCGTCGGGGTCGATTGGATCGGTTGCCGTCGGCCGGACCTACGCCTTGAGGTGCTCCCACGCCTGGGGGTGGGTGGTCAGATAGCCGGCCAGGTTCTGGGCGGGCCGGCCGGTCAGCATCGGGATCGCGGTGGAGACCTTGGCCATCTCGCCGGTGGCGATCGCCTCGTACGAGGTCACCCAGCCCGCCATCTCCCAGGCCGGCGCGTTGTACTGCGCGCGGGAGGCGTACGCCTCGTCCCGGCTTTCCGCGACGTATTCGATCGGCCGCCCGGCGAAGCGGGTCAGCTCCGTCGCCGCCTCCGCGAGGGTGATCGCCTCGGGGCCGGTCAGGTCGTAGGTGAGGTGGTCGTGCGCGGTGTCGCCGAGCAGTACCGCCGCCGCCGCGTCCGCGATGTCGTCGTGCGCCACCGCCGCGACCCGCCCCTGCCCGCCCGGACCGCGAATGACCCCGTCGGCACCGACCATCGCGGGCAGCACCGCCAGGTACAGGCTGTCGCGCAGGAACGTGTGCCGCAGTCCGGTGTCCCGGATGTGTTGCTCGGTGTGCCAGTGGTCGCGCGCGAACGTGAACGTCGCGTCCGGCGCCGCGCTCTGGAAGGACACGTAGACGATCCGTCGGATGCCGACCGCCACCGCCGCGTCCACGGCGGTGATGTGCTCACCGACCCGATCGGCGCTCTCGTGGGCCGAGACCAGGAACAGCGTGTCGGCCCCCTCCAGGGCCCGCCGCATCGCCGCCCCGTCGCCGTAGGACGCGGGCGGGGCCTTGACCGCACCGTCGAACTCCGGCAGCCGGGACGCGTCCCGGCCCACCAGGCGCTGCGCCGTGCCGGCCTCGGCGAGCCGGCGGGCGACCCGGCCACCGATCTGCCCGCTCGCTCCGGTGACCGCGATGACTGGTCCCATGACGACGTCCTCTCCTGGCCCAGGGCCCGACGGCCCGCGGCCGGCTCCGCATTCGACGGCCGCACCGCATCCGGCCGCTCGGCCACCCGACCCTACTGCCCGGTTGTCGCACTTCCCTCGAACCGAGCCCGTCCGGCGCGCCCTCGGGTGCGCTCGGGTGCGCTCGGGTCAGCCCAGGTCGTCGAGCGAGCCGAGCACCCGGTCGAGCAGGGGGCGGCTCCGGTCGACCAAGTCGTGTGCCTGGTCGGGATACTTCGCGGCGAGGAACACCGCGCCGAGCACGAGCAACAGCAGGAGTACGCCGTTACCCGAGCGCCCGCCGCGCCGGCGTCGCCGGTCGGCGGCGAACATCTGCTCGCGAAAGGCCCGTCGGTCGACGTCCTGCCGGAATGCCTGAGCCTGCCGTGCCGCCTGCATACCCGGATCGATGGGCATCTCGGCCCCCTTCTCCCTGCCCGCGCGATCGCGGGTCGTCGAGGAGGACGGGCGCGACGCTCGCCGTGGTTCGTGGTGCTCGCGGTTGTCACCGCGTCGGGACGAAGCCGTGACCGCACCACCGACGACCGGACGACTCGGTGACCGCGGCTGCTACTCGTCCCACCAGCGGTCGCCGCGCTCGCGGCGATTGGCCACGATCACCGCGAACGGCGGAATGGCCATCGCGACGATGGTCATGCCCGCGGCGGCGGCGAACGACCAGCGGTAGACCACGGTGCCGGCCAGCAGGAACAGCAGCAGGCAGATGCCCATCATCACGAAGTAGCGCTTGCGTCGACGGCGCTGGGACGGAACCGGTCCGGACGGGGTGGCACCCCCACCACCGGGGGTGCCCGGATCGTTGGTGCTCATCTCTTCACGGTACGTCCGGGGGCCGCCGGACGGGGCGGGTGTCGGCGGCGGACCGGTCGGTTTTCGGGAGTTACCCGGAGGTGACAATATTGGTATAGACCTTTCGGTCGGGACGGTGTTGACTGGCGGCGAGGCGCGACCGCAGGTCCGTGCCGATCGCCGGAAAGGAATCAGTCGCCATGACGACCGTCTCCCCTCCGTTCGTCGGCGCGCCCGTCGCCTATCTACGGTGCTATCCCCGCGACCCCTGGGAGATGGCCGCCCATCGCAACGCGCTGACCGCGTACGCACAGGGGCTCGGCCTGAGCCGGCCGGTGGTGTGTCTGGACAACGGCGTCTCCTCGAACGAGGAGCAGCCCGAGTTGGAGAACCTGCTGGCCAACGTGATCGCCGGCGTCGTGCGGACGGTACTGATACCGGGCCTGTGGGTGTTCGCCCTCGATCCGGAACGAGCCCGGGCCACCGCCGAGCGCTTTCGCGCCGCCGGCGCCGAGATCCTCGACCTCCCGGGCCGCTGGCACGAACGGGACGGCCGCCGCGTCGCCCGCTGGTGACGCGGCGGCCCGGTGGCTCAGGCCGAGGTCGCCGCGCGCACCGTGTGGCCGAGCAGCAGTGCCGTGGTCACCGGTCCCACGCCGCCCGGCACGGGGGTGAGTGCGCCGGCCACCGGTGTCACCGAGGCCGCGTCCACGTCGCCGACCAGGCCGCCGTCGGCGGTGGGGTTGGTGCCCACGTCGACCACGACCGCGCCGGGCGCGACGTGCTCGGCGGTGATCAGGCCGGGGCGGCCGACCGCGGCGACCACGACATCGGCCGTCGAGGTCAGCGCGGCCAGGTCCTTGGTCCGCGAATGGCAGATGGTGACCGTGGCGTTGCGGTCCAGGAGCAGGTGCGCGGCGGGTTTGCCGACCACCGTCGAGCGGCCGACCACCGCGACGTGCCGACCGGCGAGTTCGACGCCGTGGTGATCCAGGATCGCCACCACCGCCTCGGCCGTGGCCGGGGCGAAGGCGGGCAGCCCGGCGGCCAGTCGGCCGAGCGAGAGCGGGTTGGCGCCGTCCACGTCCTTGCCGATGGGGATCGCGCCGGCCAGGTCCTCCAGGGCCGCGCCCTCCGGCAGCGGGGTCTGCAGGATGATCCCGTGCACGTCGTCGTCCGCGCCGAGTGCCGCCAGCGTGCCCCGGATCGCCGCCGCGGTCGCGTCCGCGCCCAGGTCGACCACGTCGCAGGTGATGCCGACCTTCGCGGCGGCCCGCGCGATCGAACGCACGTACCAGGCGCTGGACTCGTCGGCCGTGGCCACCACGACGGCCAGGGTGACCGGGGAGCCCGCCTCGGCGAGCAGCGCGGCCCGGGTCGCGGTCTCGGCGCGGATCGCGGCCGCGAGGTCCTTGCCGGCGAGTACGGTCGCGGTCATCGGGCGATCTCCTTGCGGACGGCCGCGGTGACCTGATCGGCGCGCGTGGCGATGTCGTCCACCCGCCCGGCCTGCGTGGTGAGTTCGGTGCGGGCCTGTTCGTCCCGGATGCCGCCGAGGTTGATCTCGATGTTCACCCGCGCCGTGGTCGCCGCCGCCCGCGCCGCCTCGGCCGCCGCGGCCACGTCGGTGATCACGTTCGGATTGCCGATCGGCAGCAGCTTCTCGGCCAGTTCGACGCACGCGGCGGCCAGCACGACCACCTCGGCCGGCGGCTTGGCCGCGCCGACCAGGGCGGCGGCGATCGTGGCCGAGCGCACGGCCTTGGCCTCGTCGGTGTCCCGGGGCAGCGTGTACGCCTCGGTCACCGCGGTGAACGCGACCGCGTCCTCCTCGGCCAACCGCAGTGCCACGCCCCGCAGTTCGTCGGTCAGCGCGACCACCTCGGCGATCGAGGAGGCATGCTCGGCGTACTTGTCGCCGGTGGTGTACCGGGCGACCATGCCCAGCAGCGCGGCCGCCTGTGCGGCGTGCAGCGCTGCGGCCGCACCGCCCCCCGGCGCCGGAACCCGGTCGGCGAGGCGGTCCAGGTATTCGCTGATCTTCTCGTCGCGCATCGCGCTCGTCCTTCGCTCGGTGGGGGCTACCGCACGTTCGCAAATCCTCGCACGGAGCACGACGAAGCCTGGAACCCCGAGGTGGAAGGCATCGACGCGGCGGCCGTGGGGTGATGTCGAGTGGGGACGTCGGGCGGGAAGTGTCGGGTGGGAGGCATCGAGCGGACGGTGTCGGGTGCTCAGGTCCGGGAGTCGTCGGCGGGCCGAGCCGTGCGGTGATCGGCGGGGTGGTCGGCGCGGTGGTCCACGCGATGGTCCACATGTTGGTCCGCGCGGTGGTCCGGGCGTTGGTCCGGGCGTTGGTCCGTGCGGTGGTCCACGCACAGCACGATCGCCGTCGCGTTGTCGTGGCCACCCGCCTCCAGGGTCGCGGCGAGCAGCCGGGCGATGATCTCGGTGGGCGCCTCGGGTGCGGCCAACAGGGCGCCGAGCGGGCGGTAGTCGATCTGTTCGGCGACCCCGTCGGTGCACAGCAGGTACACGTCGCCGGGCCGCAGGGTCACGTTCAGCACGTCGGGCTCGGGCCGGCCGGGGTGTCCGACGTAGCGGCTGAGCCGGTAGCGCGCGGCGGCGGCCTGCGGCGAGTCGGCCGGATACCAGCCGTAGAGCGCGCCCAGCCACGCCTCGGTGTGATCGACCGTCAGCAGGTCCAACTGCCCGGCGCGCAGCCGATATGCGCGCGAGTCGCCGATCTGCACCAGCCATGCGGCGGCCGCGGCGGCCTCGGGCCGGGGGTCCGGTTCGGCGATCAGCGCGGTGAGCGTGCACCCGGTGAAGCCGCTCAACCCCGCCGCCGCGGCCAGCACCAGGTCCTGGATGCCGGCCACACTCGCGCGCAGCGCCGCCGGGTCGGGCCCGATGCCCGCGGCCGAGGCCCGGCGGATCGAGGCGGTGAACTCGTTCATCGTGATCCGCCCGGCGGCCGTGCTCCCGGGACCGTCGCCCATGCCGTCGGCGACCGCCGCCAGCCGCAGCTCCGGCTCCAGGCCGAGCACGTCGAAGTTGGCCCGATACCTGTTGCCCACCACGCTGCCCGCCGCCGCGCGCACCCACACCGGCCCCGCCGCGAAGCCCGCCTCGGCCGTGCTCCCCGTGTCCTGCCGGCGTCGTCCGAACATCGGCGGCCCCCTTCGCTCCGTTGGCGTATTCGGGGCACGCTATCGGGCGATCAGGCCAATGCGCGGAAATGTGTGGTCAGCCGACCCTCGTCGTCGAGCCGGTGGAACGCCAGCGCGGGCGGCAGCTTCGGGTCGACGAACGGGGCGTCGTCGTCGGCGCGTTCCCACGGCAGGTTGATCGTGGACACCACACCGGGCGCCACGATCAGCGGCTTGCCGGCGAAGGTGGTGGCCGCCGGGGTGTGCGCGTGCCCGCACAGCAGACCCGCCACGTTGGGCCGATGGGCGATCACCTCGGCCAACCGCTCGGCGCCGAACTGGCGGATCCGGTCGATCTCCGGGCTGCCCAGCTCCACCGGCGGGTGGTGAAAGGCCACGAACACCGGTGTGGTGGACGGGGTTTCGTCCAGCACGTCGGTCAACCAGGACAGCGTCTCGTCGGCCAGCAGGCCGTCCGCACGACCCGGAATGGACGAGTCGCACAGCGCGAACACCGCGCCGCCGGCCGTGCGGTGCACCCGGTTGATCGGCTCGTCGCCCGCGGGCTCGTCGAACAGCCCCTCACGAAACGGCCCGCGTACGTCGTGATTGCCGGGCAGGATCAGCACCGGGTGCCGCGACGCGAGCAGGGCCCGCGCCTCGTCGTATTCGGCGGGCAGGCCGTTGTCCACGATGTCGCCGGTGACCAGCACCGCGTCCAGGTCGTAGGGGAGCGCGTTCAGGTGGGCCAGCACCGCCCGGGTGCGCTCGGCCGCGTGCGGGCCGCCGTCGAGGTGGGTGTCACTGAGGTGCGCGAACACGATCATGCGGGCGTCCTTGGGGGAGGCGAATGCGGTGGTTCCGGTGTACTCGGCCGCGATGAAGGCGACGCTACGCACGCCACCGGACCGGCGTGAAGGTCCAGTGAACTGTTCGAGGACCGGACCACTTTCCCGCCCTGGGCGATCGACCGGCGCCGCACCGCTCACGCGGCAACTCGGGGAGGTGCCGCTCCGCGCCGCTCGCACGGCACCTCCCCGAGTTCTCAGGTCGGGCGCACCACCCGGAAGTACAGGTGCGTGACGTGCCGGCCCTCGATCACCCGGGTCGCCTCCAACTCGATCGGGACGTCGGCGAGATGGTCGAAGAAGCGGATGCCCCCGCCCAGCAACACCGGCACCAGGTTGACCACGATCTCGTCGAGCAGGCCCGCGTTCAGGCACTGGCGCACGATGTCGGCGCCGCCGACGCCCACGGCCAGATCGCCCGCCACCGCCCCGGCCTCGGCGACGGCGTTCTCCACGCCGGTGGTGACGAAGGTGAACGGCGCCTGCGGATGCGCGGCGACCCAGTCCCGCGGTACGTGATGGGTCACCACGAACACCGGCACGCCGATCGGATGGCTGCCGCCCCACCCGTCGGTGGCGTCGAACAGTCGGCGGCCGGTCACGATCGCCCCCGTGTTGACGAACAACTCGCGCAGGTGTCGGGCGCTCGCCACCGAGGTGCGGAAGGTCATTCCCCCACCGGGCGCGGGTGTCTCCACGTGCCCGTTCGAGTACCACCCGAACAACTCCGCCACGTCATGCGACGGATCGGCGATGAACCCGTCCAGCGACATCGTCTTCTCGGCCATCACTGTTGCCATCCGGCTGCCCTCCTCGGCGACGGCCCGGTCGGCGTCGACGGCGCGGGCCGGGTCGGCTCTTCCAGTCTGAGTGAGGTGGACCGGGACCGCCCCCGAAACTCATCGGCGCGGCCGTCCCACAGCCGTGGCTTCGGCGGTTCTCCGGATCGACCACGGTCGAAGGTGACGGATTGTATCGTCACGACTACCAGCCGAGCGGCGAGAGAGGTCACCCATGTCGGACACACCCCGGATGTCGGACCGCCCCGAAGGTTTCCCGGGCGCGGGCTCGCTCTCCTGGCGCTATCTGGGCCAATGGCGCCTGTTGACCACCATCGGTCGGGCGATCGTGCTGGAGACCGCGCATCCGGTGGTCGACGCCGGGGTGGTGGAGTTCTCCACCTATCGGAAACACCCGTGGCGCCGGATCGAGCAGACCCTGCTCAGCCTGCAGCGGTTGCTCTACCAGGACGAGGCGGACCGCGAGCGCGAGGCGGCCCGGCTGCGCCGGCTGCACGGGCACGTCAACGGGGTGGACGCGCAGGGTCGGGCGTACTCCGCGCTCGACCCCGAGGCACAGGCGTGGGTGCACCTGACGGTGTTCGACGCGATGGTGCTGATGTGCGAGCTCGGCGGCGATCCGCTCGACGAGGAGCGGCAGGCCGAGTTGTACGCGGAATGGCTGCTGGTGGGGCTGCAGTTCGGGGTGCCGGCGGACGCGATGCCGGGCACGGTCGAGGAATTCCGCGTCTGGTTCGACGAGACGGTACGGGACAAGCTCACGGCCGGACAGGGGGTCGAGCAACTCCTTGACGCACTGGGCCGATTGCCCGCGCCCGCAGCACTGTCCTTCGTCCCCGAGGCGGTGTGGTCGGCCGGCTGCGCGGCGTTCGGCGCCGCGATCCGCACCGTCGTCGCGAGCACCCTGCCGCCGAGCTACCGGGAGCAACTGGGCGAGCGCGGCCGAGTGCCGTTCGGCGCCGAGACGATGGTGTCGCTCGCGTGTCGGACCGCGGCGGTGGCCAGTGACCTGTTGCCGACGAAGTGGGTCTACATGCCGCTCGCGGCGACCTACATCGCGGCCAAGCGGGAAGCGGGGCGCGGGCTGCGCCGGTTCGGCCCCCACGATCGTGCGGCCGAGCCGGCGGCGCAACTTGCCGATCTCTTCGTACGAATCCTGGACCAGACCGGCGACGGCGTGTTGTCCTGGCCCGATTTGGCCGCGCTCGCCCGGGTGTTCAGCGATCGACTCGACCTCGCCGCCGTGGACGAGGAGGTCATGTACGCGGCCTTCCACGCCTGGTGGGACGAGTTGCGCACCACGGCCGACACCGACGGGGACGGCGTGGTCGACGCCGACGAGTACCGAGTGCTCGCCGACGCCGCGCCGGGTGCCGCCATGGCCGCACTGATGGTCTCGGTGGCCGCAGCGGTGGACCGGGACGGGGACGGCCGCATCGATCAGGCCGACTACGCCCGCCTGCTCGGCGCGGACGCCGCAGCGACACAACGAATCGCCTGGCTCCACGCGATGGACGCCGACGGCGACGGGGTGGTCACCGTCGAGGAGTTCGCCGACGCACTACGCGAAAGCGTCCTGGGCAGAGCCCGCTCGGACACCCTCGAATTCGTCCTCGGCCGGGCCTGAGGGGCTGGGCGGGGGGTGGGGTTGGGGGTGGTGGTGGAGACCTGACGGGGGTGATGCGTGGGGCCGGGGTGGTGCGGGGCGCGGGCGGGGGTGGGGCCGATTGGGTGGGTGCTTTCGTTTGATTCGTTGGGGGCCTTTGCGGGTGGGTCGGGTGTTTGTGGCCGGCGGTTGGGTCTTGGGCCGGGTTGGGTGCGGGTGGCTTTGTGCTGAACGGTCGGCGTGGGCTGGGGGGCTGGGGGGGAGGTGGGCTTGGTCCCAGGGTCGCCGGTTGGCCGGGAGCCTTGGGTTTCCCGGCGAGAGGTGGGTGTTGCTCGGCGGAAAGGCGCCGGCAACGGCGGAGCGGGTGGGCGCTTTCGTCGGGTCTGCCGGGGAGCCTTGTCGAGTGGGTCCGGGGTTCGCGGCCGGTGGTCGCGTCTTGGTCGGGTTGGGCGCGGGTGGCTCAGTGCTAAACGGTCGGCGTGGGCTGGTGGAGATGGGCCCGGTCCCGGGGTCGCCGGCGGCCGGGAGCCTTGGGTTTCCCGGCGAGAGGTGGGTGTTGCTCGGCGGGAAAGGCGCCGGCAACGGCGGAGCGGGTGGGCGCTTTCGTCAGGTCCGCCGAGGAGCCTTTCCGAGTGGGTCGGGCGTTTGCGGCCGGCGGTCGCGTTTTGGTCGGCAGCGGGTGGCTCTGTGCCAAACGGTCGGCGTGGATCGGCGGAGATCGAGCCGGTCCCAC
>NZ_JBEXUX010000093.1:0-31139 GCF_040629175.1 Embleya sp. NPDC005971
GGCGATCGATCGGATCGCCGCGTGCTCGGACTTGTACTGGTCACGGGACTCCAGTAGCAGGCGCACGGCCCGCTCCTTGAGGTCCCTTGGATAGTGCTTCGGCATGATTCGTCCGATTCTCTCAAGAACCAGAGTCTCGATCAAACTCGGAGCGGTTCACTTTGAGGCAGATCAAAGACAACCTCTCACCCAGATGCACCGCGCACCCGAGCACGCTGTCCTCGGCGCCGCCGCACGCCGCCACCCACCCCAGCAACAGTTCGCCCGCGTCGTCGGTCGGCCCGTCGCAGGCGTGCGCCGACCGCGCACCCAACGGACACCGCCCCCCACCACCGCCCGGCTCGGGCTCGTCGTGCTCCCGGTCCTCGATGTGCTCGGCCACGCCGGCCCCTCCCGTAGTAGACGGAGCCCACATCCTGACCCGACCGACAGCGGCCGGGCCGGCCGGGTACGGACGTTCACCCCTCGGGGTGAGCACCGGCATCAACCGGCCCGCGCCGGGCACCGCCCCGGTCGTATCGGGCCGCAATCGGGCGGCCCGCCCCGAACGTCCGGAGACCCCCATGCGCATCCGCGCCCTGCTCGCCGCCGCCGCGTTCGCCTCGGCCGCACTGTCCACCATGGCCGGCAGCGCCCACGCCGACACCGACGTCGCCATCCTCAGCGGATTCAACGACAACCCGTGCATCACCATCGACACCGACAACGGCCCCGACGAGGCGGTCTCCACCACGATCCGCGGCGCCTACTGCGGCTGACCCACACCCCCGCCCCCGCCGGTCCGGCCCGCGACCCCGATCGCAGGGGCCACACCCACGTTCGGACCCTCCCGACACGCCGGTGACGGAACGGGAGGTGGCGGTTCGCTCGAACCGGGCCGGTTCGAGCAAACCGCCGGCCGGCCTCGGGGGATAGGCCGACCGGCGCGGCCCGTCCGGCGACGGGGAGGACGCCGGGCCACCACACCTACCCCAACGACCGACCCGCCCGACCGATGGCCCGTCGCCTGGGGTGTCGCCTGCCCCGTCGCCTGCCCCGTCGCACTGGGAAACGCCGGATTCGCGCTGTCGATCACTGGGGGGTTCGCACTGACGGATTTGACGAACCGGCAGGTCGGGTTCGTGCTGATTACCAATACATCGAGGGCACGTTGCCGGCCGGAATCCACCGGCCTCCGGCGTTTCACCATCACACCGCGGTCGTCCCGGCCCGCAGCGCGGCGCCGGGCGGCGCGCGGGCGCCACTCGCGTCGGTGATGTCGGCTGGCGGCTCGGTGGTCAACGCCTTGACCGCTTCGAGGCTGCGCCCGAGATGCCCCGGGTCCCCTTTTTCCGGCTCGGCGCGGGGGTGGTCGACGTCTCGACCCGTCGTGGTGGGTGTGCCCGGATTCGGTCAGGGTTGGGTCATGGCGTGGAGGGCGAGCAGGACGGAGACGCCGACGGTCAGCGGGAGTCCGAGGGACGGGTGCCGCCACGTCGCGATCGCGGTGCCGCCGGCCAGGGCGAGCAACACCAGCAGACGCACGGACAGGGGCGGCGGTGGTGGGGGTGGGGGCGGAGTCGACACGGGTTCCCTTTCGTCGGACGCAAAAACGCTCATTCGAGAAAGAGGGAGTGGGATCGCGCCGAGTCCTTACGCGACTTCACAGACGAGTCGATGTGATGTGCATCACAATCTGGGCTGGGTGGGCGGGGCCCCGGCCCGGCAACCGGCCCCGGGACGCGGCCGGTTCCACGAACGAGACGACACGACCCCACCCCCGAACCCCACACGAACCTCGCTTCGGATCTCACATCCGGTTCATGTCCAGCGCATGCCCAACGCGTCGAGTGCTGCGATCCGCTCCTCCGGGAGTTTCGCCTTCCTGCTCCTGGTGGTGGTGATCCACACCCCGAGCCGTACGTCCTCCGGCCATCCGTCGAACGCGGTCACCGTCTCGACGTGGGCGCGCGGGACTTCGAGGTGTCCGACCCGGGCCCGGTAGGCCGTCGCCGCCCCCACCGCGATCGTCCACGCCTGCTCGCGGGTGCGCTTGGGCCGGGGCCGTCCGGCACCGGCACCGCCGCCGCCTCGGCCTCGGCCGCCGAGGTGTCGACCGTCGCGGGTGGGGTGAGGCCGAGTGCGCGCAGCTGTTCGCGCTGCGCGGCGTTCAGCCCGTCCCACCCCGACCGCTGCCGGGCCACCCACCGCCCGATCGTCGTACCGCGGTGCACCACGTCCAGGCCCACATCGTCCAGCCGCGCCCCGTCGCCGAGTTCGGCCAGGTACTCGGCCGCGTGCGTGGCGTGGCGTTGCCACGCCACCGGCCAGTGCGGCGGATGCCACGCCTCACCCTCCACCAGGGCGTCCAGTGCCGCGCCGCGCCCGGCGGGCAGTTCGCCCCTGCGGTCCTGCGCCCGCCGGTTCGACAGCCACGTCCCGATGGGGTGCTCCGTCCCGGCTGTTTTGAAAGTTCTTGTCGATTGATCATGTGTTGACCGGTGCGTTTGCAGGATCTGGGATTTTGGATCTTGGGTGCGTGGCCTGGGTTTTGCGTCTTGCTCGGCTTTGGTCTGGCTTGTGGCCTGTGGTTTTGCAGGATTTGGGACGGATGGTTGGTTCCGTTGGGAAAACCTGTGGACGGGGGGCGGGCTGTTTCGGCGGGTGAGGTCTGGGACGTCCGGTGACCTGCGGTGCTGCAGGGTGTGAGGGGGTCGGGCAACGTGGTTGAGAATTCCCTTTGGCGTCCCTTTCCGTCGGGCGCATGTGCGAATCGGGTCCGGGTCTTCGACACGCTCGGCCGTGAGACCTCGTCGTTCTCCGTCGGGAACGCCATCGAGTATCTGCTCGTGGACGAGGCCGGCCACGCCCGGGTCGGGCACTTCGACGAGAACCCGGCCGGAACCCGCCGCCGGAGCGCGATGGAAGTCCGTGTACGGGCACGCCCGGGCAGCGGCGTCCGACATCTTCGGGGCGTGGGAGTCGAACGAACGGACCGGGGATGCGGGTGCCGTTCGACGTCCGGGCGAGCCGGCCCCTCCGGACGAAGACCCACGTCCGACACGTCCTCGTCGCCGCCGGAACCAACCTCGTCCGTCTCAGCGAATGCATACCGCCCGGCACCGTCCCGGCCCGAACTCCCGAGTTGACAGGTACGCCGCGCCCGGCTCGCCCGAGATGCGGGCGCCAACGCCCCGTTGCGGTTCGGTGGGTTCGGTTCCCGGGTTCGAGAGGACGACCGGACGCGGGGTGCGCGCAGCGGTGCCTCTTCTCAATGGCGGGTTCGGGGTGCGGTGCTCTGACCTGGGGTGCGGCACCGATCGAGAAGATCGGCCTGTGCTTGGTGACATGGGGCTTCGGTCTGTGGTGGTGGGTGTGCCTTTCGGCGATGGGTCGGTTGACCTGCGGTGTCGCAGGGTTTGGGAAGGCCGCGCAACGCGATGGGGAATTCCTTGTGGCGGGCGGTGTGTTCGCGCGTCGGAACCGTGCTCGCTGCGCCGCGTGTACCGGGTCCGAGAGGTCGGGACATCCCTGGCCGGGTGGGGGTGGGGCGGGCGGACGCCGCGACTGCTCTCGCGCCGACCCGGGTTTGCTCTGCCGGGACGCCCTGCGGACCCTGCAGTACGGGGCCGCCGTGGAGCTGAACGGTCGTGTGTGGGTGCCCACGGTCGCCGAGACCCGCATCGCCGCCGATCTGCCGGCCCGCACGGACCGCCGGCCGGACGGCGGCAGCAGCGCCGACGAGACCACCACCGAGGCGGCCCGCCTGGCCCGGCTCCACGCAGTGCGGGCCGGCCATGCCCATGCCCAGGACGCCGGCGAGCGTGTCGATCGCGGTGTTCGCCGCGCCGCGCCGATCGTCCGGGGACATCGCGGTGACCGTCGCGAACATCACGTCGTTCGCGCCGTCGAGTCCGGCGCGGGCGGCCGAGTGCCGAGTCGACGGACTGCCCGGCACCGGCCCCTGGGTCACTCGGCCGGTGCGCGGGCCGAAGGGCCCGGTCGCTCAGGTTCTGCCGGGTTTGCCCGTCGAGACCAGCAGGAGGACGGACGAGCCCGGTGTCACCGGTTCTGCGCCGCCCCGGGGGTGACTGCCGATCACCTGCCCGGCGGGAGCGTTCCAGTCCGTGTGCCGCATGATCGTGCAGCTCAGTCCGAGTCCGCGCAGCAGGCTTTCGGCCTGTTCGACCGGCATGCCGGCCAGGTCCGGCAGCGCGATGCCCGCTCCCGCGGTCTGCTCCTGCTCCTGTGTCGGAGTCGCATCGGCGCTTCCGCTCCTGGGGGTGCCGGTGGCGAGCGGGGTGCACGCCCCGTTCGCCGGTGGGGACAGGGACGGGGAGGCGCCGGGCGCGGGCGGCACGGGCTTCAGCGCGAAGGACCCCACCGTGGCGCACGCCAGCACGCAGCACGCCGCAGCGGTGCCGAGGAGCGCCCGGCGGGTGCGGCTGCGGCCGACGGCTCGCTCGATCGCGGCCGCGTCGACGACCGGCGCCGTCGGCCCGTCGGCGAAGGAGGCCACCGCGGCACGCAGCTCGGCTTCGAGGCCCGGCTCGAACGGGGCCGGTCCGGACGACGTGTTCCTCACTTCGTACCTCCGAAAGCGGCCGACGGCGTGTGCGGCGCCTGGGCGCCCGATACGGAATCGCGCAGCTTGGCCAGGCCGCGGGCGAGCTGGGACCTCACCGCACTCGAAGAGATGTCCAGGACGTCGGCGACCTGCCGGGCGTCCAGATCGTGCAGGTAGTACAGGACCACCACGCTGCGCATGCCCATCGGCAGCCCGAGCAGTGCCTCGATCAGTTCCGCGCGCAGATCCACCTGCCCGAACCGGTCCCGGGGGTCGGCCGTCTCGGGTACCCCCGACAGCCCGGGGCGCTCGCCCCGGCGCGACAGCCGCCGCCAGCGGTCGTTGGCCAGGTTGACCAGCACTTTGCGCACGTACGCCTCCGGCGAGTCCGCCACCGCGACCTTCCGCCAGTGTCGGCACGCCCGCTCCAGCGTCTCCTGCACCAGATCCTCGGCCACGTGCACGTCACCGGTCAGCGCATACGCGGTGCGGAACAACGCTCCCGACCGCTGTGCGACGAACTCCGTGAATCCGTCGCCCGGACCGCTCCTGCGAAACCTCACCCGCCGACCTCCTCTCCTCGTCCCGTCCCGATCACTGCCCCCATGACGGCGGAACGGGGCCGGGTGCTGCACCGAGCCGCCGGCAGTGACGTGAATCACAGCCGGGACGGAAGGGTGTCCCAGGACCTCGCGCCGCTGCCGCCCGGGGTGGCGGGCGGGGCCCGGCAAAGCGGAGGGCCGCCGGGCGGGCGGCCCGCAGTCGGCCACCGATCTGCGTCCCCGCTCGCGGCGCGCACCGCACGCGCGAGTTCGTCCGGGCCGGCGGGGCGGGGCGCCCCGTCGTCGGGGTCGGCGCCCAGGATCCACCGGCCGTCGGCGACCTCGGCCGCGATCCGCTCGGCGGCCCGCGCCACCGTCGCGGTGTCGTCGGCGGACCCGTGCGACGAGATCCCGTGCCACTCCCCGGGATCCCACACGACCAGGACCTCGCCGAGGTGCACCGCGCATCCGAGCGGGCTGTCCTCGGCCCCGCCGCACGCCGCCACCCACCCCAGCAGTACCGCGTCGGGTGCTCCGTCCCGGCTGTTTTGAAAGTTCTTGTCGATTGATCATGTGTTGACCAGTGCGTTTGCAGGATCCGGGATTTTGGATCTTGGGTGCGTGGCCTGGGTTTTGCGTCTTGCTCGGCTTTGGTCTGGCTTGTGGCCTGTGGTTTTGCAGGATTTGGGACGGATGGTCGGTTCCGTTGGGAAAACCTGTGGACGGGGGACGGGCTGTTTCGGCGGGTGAGGCCTGGGGCGTCCGGTCGGCGGGTCCTGGCCGCGGTTGAGGTGAACCGGTGTCGCCGGCGTGGCGGTTCCTGTGGGGCGGCTTTCGGTTTCCTGTCTGGTTTTCCTTACGACTTTCGGGTGGGGTTGTCGATCGGGTATCGGGCCTGTAGATGTGCCGAAGCACGCTGGTTGTCACATCGGCACGGTTGTTGTCACCGGGGTCGCCAGCGCGTGGATCTCTGCTCGGATGGACACGTTTTTGGGCAGGTCAGGGAGTGGTCGGAGCGATCCGGCCGGTGACAACACGTGTGCCTTGTCGGCCGATGGTGACAAGCAGTATGCCGATCCGGTGACAACCAGCGTGCTTCGCCGCCAGGGAAATCGCAGCTCGGCGCGGGGTGTTGGTGACAACCAGCGTGCTTCGGCACATTCCCCCGAACGGCGACCCTTCGCCGGGTCGTCGGCACCCAATCCGAGACCGGCCGCTCGCAGCCCCGAACACCATCACCCACAAGAGTGGGCGGTGGGTCCGGGCCGACGGTACCCGTGGTGGGATCGAGGGACCGGCCGCGGCGCGGGCCCGGGGTGTGCGGCGCGGCATCGAAGGAAGGGACACCCGATCGTGTTTCGCGGCATCGTGCCCCGTGACAGTCCGTCGTTCGTCGAAGCCCTGGCCGTGTGGGACGCTGTTGGCGAATCGGTGCCTTGTCCTGCCTCATCGATGTCATTCGCCGGGGTGAACAGGCACGGAACCGAACCGGGTTCGGCTCCGTCCCACCACCATGCGCAACCACGACTGCGTGAAACGCGGACCGACGAGCCCGCCGCCGCTTGCACCCACCGCCGGCGCGCCGGCCCGACGTGACGATCCCGCCGCCCTCCCGCGCGGTGGAGCATGACCGCTGCGCCCCGGAGCCCCGCCGCGCCGTCCGAACCGCCCTCGCCCTCGGATCACGCGCCCCACTGGTGGTTGATCCCGACCGTGACTACCGTGCTCCTGCTCCCGGTCACCGGGCTGATGCTCATACGGGTCGTTTTCACGCCCTCCTCCTGTGCCGACGACGGGGGTTGCCGGGCCTGGTGGCAGTTGTCCGGTGTCCTGATCGCGCTCTCGGTGGGCATCGCGCTTGCTTCGTGGGCGTGGCCGCGCACGCGTCGGGGCAACCTCCGGCGACGGTTGAACCTGGCCGCGTACGTGGCCGCGGTCGTGGCCTCCAGCTACGCGCTCGGCCATCTCCCGACCTTGGGACCCGATTGAAGACCGCGGCCACCCGCCCTGCCACCACCCGGGCGGGGCACGCTTCGCCCCACCGCATGACAACGGTGGGGCGAAGCAAGACGCCTATTCGCCGACGGCGTCCGTATGGGGATGGGTCGTCGAACACGGCGCCGTTCCCTTGGAGTACGCGGCCGAGGCGCTCGCCGACCACCCCTGTCCGGGTCGAAAATAGCGCCACCGCGTTTGACCTGCACGTTCACCGAAGCCGATGATCGTCGGTTGTGGCTGTTCGTCTGCTGTACCGGCTCCTTGTCCATGTCGTCGCCTGGCTCGCGCTGTGCGCGAGGTCGTCCGCGTCGAAGGACGCGGAGATACTCGCCCTCCGGCACGAGGTCGCGGTGCTGCGCCGGGCGAATGCGAAGCCGCGATCGTCGTGGGCGGATTGTGCTTCGTTGTCGGCGTTGGCCCGGGTGCTGCCGAAGGCGCTGCGCGCGCATCGGATCGTCGCGCCGGGTACGCCGCTGCGCCGGCACCGCCGTCCGGTCGCGGCGCGGTGGCGGCAGCCGCGGCGTCCGGGTCGGCCGCCGCTCGCCGACGACGTCGTCGCGTTGATCGTCCGCTTCGCGACCGAGAACCGGAGCCGGGGCGTGGTCCGCATCCAGGGCGAACTGCGGCGGTTGGGCCACCGGGTGGCCGCGTCCACAATCCGCAGGATCCTGCGCGCCCGCCGGATCCCACCGCCCGGGACGCGCGACGACTCCTGGCGGACCTTCCTCCGTGCCCAGGCCGACACGCTGCTCGCGATCGACTTCCTCCACGTCGACACCGTGACGCCGAAGCGGCCGTACGCCGCGTTCGCCATCGAGGTAGGCACCCGACGGGTGCGGCTGCTCGGGGTCACCGCACATCCGACCGGCACCTGGGCGGTGCAGGTCGCACGCGAACTCGCGGCCGACCTCGACGACGCCGGACACCGGTTCACCCACCCGGTCCGCGACCGCGACGCGAGGTTCACCGCCGCCTTCGACGCGGTCCTCGCCTCCATCGGTATCGACGTCGTGCCCACCGCACCGCAGGCGCCGACCGTGAACGCGTTCGCCGAACGCCGGATCGCCTCCGTCCGGCGCGAGTGCACCGACCGGATCCTCGTCACCGGGGAACGTCACGTGCGCGTGCTCCTCGACGCGTACGTCGAGCACTACGACGCCGGCCGCAGCCACCAAGGCGACGGACCGGACCCGCGGGCCCCGGACGACATCCCGAACGTGACCGCGCTCCCAACCCGGCCCGACCGGATCCGACGCCGCCAACGACTGGGCGGGCTACTCAACCAGTACGACGCTGTCGCATGAACATCCCAGGTCAGGACCGGTACCCGAGTTTTCGACCAGCACAGGCGCGGGGACGCGGAGCCGGACACGGCCCCCCTCCGACGCGGACGACGTCGATCGCGGACCGGTCGCGGCTTGCGCCTCGCCCGCTCGACTGGGGGTCCCCGCGGAGCACGCTGGGCACCGCGGGTCGTGCGGGCCGGTTGGTCGGTGCGGGGCGCGGGTCAGGTACACGTCCCCTTGACGTACCGCCACTTCTGGTCGGCCGCACTCGCCTTGAGGGCTTCCTTGACGGCGTTCTCCACGGCCGTCTGACAGGCCGGGGGCATTTTGGGATTGCTCAGGGTGTTCGCCAGTCCGACGGCCGCGATCGAGATCGAGCCGGTCTGGGCCTGGAGGTTCTGGCCCGCGAACGGATTGCTCAGCACTCCCTGGTTGTCGACGCGCATGGGGACCTTCTCCGTGTCCTTCACGACGTTCTTGCCCGTCAGCCACAGTTTCGGGTACTTGTCCGTCAACAACTCGCAGAGCGCGTCGAGTTGCTTCCTCTGCTTGCTGGTCGCCTTCTCCACCTTGGCCTTGTCGCCGACCTCCACCACGATGTCCATCGTCACGCCCGACCTCCGTTCGCCCTCCGCCCCGGTCGGGGCCGGCGTCCGGACACGTGTCCTTTCCCAAAGCAAACCAAACATATGGTGGCCTGATCGGGTTTCCCCGTTCGATCGGCATGTTCAGCGTCTGACCACGCTGGCCCCGGCGACCGACCCACCCCGAGGCGACGGGTCCACACCGGCCCCGGCCCGGCCCCGGGCCAAGGCCGCGTCGCCGGCGTGAAACCCCGCGAACCCCACACGAACCCCGCGTCGATCCCACGACCACCGCCCCGGGCGTCGATCCGGCCCTTGGCGCGGGCCCGCCCCGTCGCGCTTGGAGGTGACCGGGCACGCCCGCGTCCGGGCCGGTCGCGGGCGGATGTTCACCCCCGGCGCGGAGTCCGCACACGGAGTTCGTCGAGCAACCCCGAGCTGCCCACCCGCCGGCCCTCCTCGTCCCACCCGGCTCCGCCGCATGCCCGGCGCGTCCGACGCCGCGATTTGCTCGGTCGACACGTCCTGACGTGCCCCTGCGGAACCTTCAAATGCCCGACCCGCGCCCGCCGCGATCGACCACGCCTGCTCGCGCGTGTGCTTCGACCGAGGCCGCTCCGGCGCCGCCGCCGTCCCGGTCTCGGCCGCCGCGGTGTTGACCGTCGCGGCGGGTGGGCCCGAGCGCCGGCAGCTGCTCGCGCAGCGCCTCGAGCCGGTCCCGGCCGGACCGCCGTCGAGCCACCCACCGGCCGATCGCCGTCCCGCGGTGCGCCGCGTCCGGGCCGACGTCGTCGAGGTGGACCCGTCGCCGTGCTCGTCCTCGGCCGGGTACCCGGCCGCGTGGGTCGGGTACCGCCGCCACGCCACCGGCAGGCGCGGCGGGGGCCACGGCTCGCCCTCCACCGGGGTGTCGAGCGCCGTGCTGCGCCCGGCGGCGGGCTCGCCGCGCCGCGGCCGGCGGCGTCATCGTGGAAATCCGCGCCCGGTTCGGGTCTTCGCGACGGCCGGCTTCCGCCAACGGTCCCCGCACGTGCCGCATCATTCGGGCGAACGGGGCCGGTCCGATGCATCGGACCGCGCCGTGCGGGTGGTGGCCTGTGTGTCGCCGGGGCTGTGGTTCGGCTACGCCGGGGGGACGTAGGTGAAGGATTCCGGGTTGGTCGCGGTGCCCGTGTCGTCGAAGGCGATCACGGGGACGGGTCCCGCGCCCCCGGGTGGGGCGACGCAGCTGACGCGGGTGCTGCCGTCGGGTTTGATGTCGGTGGCGTCGAGGCCGTCGAAGGTCACCTTGTTGACGTGGTCCAGGTGGACGCCGACGAGGATGACGGAGACCCCACCCTCGCTCGGTCCGGTGCCGGGTGTGGGGGGTTCGGTCAGCTGCGGGCGGGTGTCGCGTGCGGTGGACATGTGGGGCTCCTGTTCTTCGTTCCTGCGGGGTCGAGGCGGTCGGTGTGCCGGATGCGTCGCCCCCGGGAAGCGTTCGCGTCCGCGACGCCGCCGGCGACGGGCCCTGCGTATGGCTGGAGTTCGCCACAACCGCCCCGGGATGGGCCACCACCGGCGCAGCCGCCGTCCTGACCATGTTGTGGGAAGTCATGCGCGAGAACGTGACCACCCCCACGGACCTTTGACAAACCGACGCGACGACGAGCGGGTGGCTCGACAGAGAGCGAGCCACCCCGCCGAACGCCGGTCACCCGCACGCCGACGCCGCAGCGTTCCCGACATGCAACGGGACACCCGCACCGCCCCCGCGTTTCCATTCCCGCCACCGATCAGGAGTCGACACCATGAACCCCACCACCGTCACGATCGTCGAACTCGACGACCCCACCGGCCTGTGCCGCCACCTGCTGGACGAGATTCGGCAGCAGCCCGTGTACGTCGCACTCGACCTGCACAGCGGCAGGCTGACCGCCGACTACGACGCCGCAGTCGACGGCGCGCGCCCGCCTGTCGTCGCCGAGGGATTCGAGCGCCGCTACACCATCCCGGTTCTGACCGCCGACGCCGTGAACGCCTTGATGGCCGAGATCGCCTCGCCGACCGCGCGGATCCTCGCCGACTGGGAGCAACGCTGGGACGGCAACAATCTGGTCGCCGTCCTCGGCGACGACGCCCGGGCCGCCGAGGAGGAGATCAAGACCCTGGTCGACGGCGAGTGGGCACCGAACCAGAAGGTCGCGGTGTGGGACGTCGACGCCGCCACCAACGGCGACGAGATCGAGGAATACGGCATCACCGCCACCACCACCGACGCCCGCCTCGACGAGATCGAGGAGCAGATCCGCGTGAGCATGGCGACCACGGGCGAGGGCGACGTCGTCGCCTACCTGCGCCGATTGCGCGACGACCTCAAGGCCGAGGCCGAGGACACGAACGGCGCAAACGGCGAGTAGGCCCGACGCCCGAAGGCGTGTTGCACTCGAACACGTTCGTGTGGTGTGGCTGCGGCCACCCCACACGCGGGGACGTCACGACACGATATGCGACCCACCGCGCGTGTTTCCGACTCGGCAGAGTCGGACGCCCGGTTCCGCCCCCGGGCGACGGGCAGCCGGGCCCCGCGTGTGCGGCGCCCGGCTACACGCGCAAGCCCGTCGCGCGGATGGTGCGAACTATGTCCTCGTAGGCGTGGCGCGCCTGTCGGATCGCCGATGTGGTGGCGCGCAAAGCCGCCGCGGAGGCAGACCTCATCCACCCCGTCCAGGCGGGCGCGTTCGAACGGCGGTGCGCGTCGTCCGTACCCCGGCGGGCCTCACGTCGTCGAAGGCGTGTGTGAGCTTGCTCCGTTTTGACGGACACCTTGTTGTGTTGTTCAGGCTGCCGCGAGGGCGGTTTCGTATTCGACCAGCGCATGCCCAGCTCCGTTGGCAACCGTTCCCGTTCCTCGTCCAGCGAGGTCCGCCTGGTGCGTTGGTTGTTGATTCATTTTCCCAACCTCACTTGGACCTCCTCGTCCGACCCGGCCGCGGTCGTGGTGACGGTCGTGGTCGTGGTGATGGTTTCGATGCGGTCGGCGGGCGTGACGCGCCCACCTCTGTCACGGCGACGAACCGCGCGACGGGCACGGCGACTTCGTAGATGGTGTTCTGGTGCTCGATCAGCGCTGCTCTGCGGCGGCCCGGACCGCAGGGTCGGCGTCGAGGAGTTGCGCCAGCGCCGCGGGCAGGAACCCACCGCTCCCCTGCGGGGCCATCAGGGAAGCCCAGTCGGTGTTCTCCAGGATCACCCGATGTTCGGGCAACGCCTCGGGCGGCGGGCTGTGGGTCACCGGCGGAGGCTACCGCGTCCGGGAGACACGAGGCGCGGCCGCACGAAGCGCGACGGCGGCGCGGTCCGACTGCGTAAGAAGGCGGGCCGACCTTGGGGGTCCGCCGAACGCGTGACGGTCCTGCGCCTTGTCCGAGCCGTGAGCGGTCCAGGGCTGCGGGCCCGGGAAGGCGTGTCCGGCCGGCGTTTCGGGCGCGCGGGCCGGACGGATCCGGCGTGTCAGGTCGTCGAACGGTGGCCCCTGCCGGGGCCGTGTCCGGGATGATGAGGGTCTTCGAAAGATTCTTCAAAGAGCGTCATCAGGGACGGCTGTCCCACCATGTGCGCACGGCCTGCGGGTCGTAGAAGACGGCCGCCGTGTTCGCCTGTCCGTTTGCGTCGCATGCGGGGGTGCCTCGAAGGCGGTGGACGTATCCCGGGTCGAACGAGGCGTCGACGCCTTTGGCGTCGGGCACGTCGAGCCTCTTGGCGCGTGCCCGTCGCAGGGCCATGGCGAGGGCTTGGCGGGTGGTGCCGAGGATGGTGGCCATCTGGGTGATGGTGACGACGGGGGCAGGTCGTCGTCGGCGAGTTCCAGGGCCGCGCACGCCCGTTCCTCGGTGAGGTGGTGGGTGAATTCGCTCGGTCCTCGGTGGTCCCCTTCCGGGGCAGGCGGCGGATGGTGAACGCCGTCCCGAGTTCCCACAGTTCGCGGGTGTTGCCGTCCGCATGGCGCACCGTGTGGTGGACCAGTGTCAGGGTCCGCGCGGCAATCTCGCCGGCGGCGATCAGCACCTCGTTGACGCGTTCGTCGACGGTTCGGCTCCCGCTGGTCTCGGCGTCGAGCCACGTCGTCCACACCGGGCCCAGATCTTCGCGGTTGGCGGCTCGCACGGTGGCGCGCGCCAAGTCCTCGATGGCCGCTAGGCGTCGTCGATGCGGCGGCCAGGTCCCGCCGATCCGTAGGCCGCCGGGGTGGAGCACCTCGCCGTGTTCGGTCGTGCCGTCCGACCAGTACACCCGGTGGTCGCCGGGGTCGACGTGCACCGGCTCGACGGGGTGGGTGTCGACGTGCACCGGGTCTAGCCAGATACGCGGGGTGTCCCGGATGTACGCGCGGGCGGATGCGGTGTCCAGCGCGAACCAGGCTTGCTCGTCCGTGCCGATCCGTACCCGGGTGGCCCCGTCGGCGATCTCGTGCGGGCGCGGGGTGATCAGGCGTTCGCGGTCGTAGTGCCCGCGCCGGCGGGTTTGCGCGACCACGACGCCGCGCACGCTGCCCTCGCGTAGTGCGGCCAGATCCCTCGCGGGCGGCCGGGGGATCGCCTGCACGCCATCCGAAGATTTGTGCTCACAGGCGCGTCGCGCCATCACGACGCGGTCTTCGGCCGCAGCGTTGGATCGCCCACCCGGCGGCCAAGCGGTGGTCACCTCCTCGCCGACCGACACGTCCACCACGACCCCGCCGTCGTCGACGTAGCCAAGCCAGTGCGGGAGGGGTGGCGGCTCAACGCCCTGCTCACGCATCCGTTCATGCGCTGTGTCTCGGGTGAGGTCAGCACGCGGGCGGTGTGCTGCCTCCGATGGCGATTCGAAGGTCTGCGCCTTGGCTGTTGACGGAACAGACCTTGACCGCGGATTTGGCGGTCTCGTCCACGAGTGTCTTGCCGCTGGTCAAGGTGGCGTCTTTGGTACCGGGGGTGGCGGGGGTGGCGTCCACCAGGGTGTTGCGAATAGTTCCATCGGCCTTGACGATGCGGACGAAGATGCCGTTGACCAGTGGGTCGTCGGCGGCGTAGTCGTCATACGGTGGAACGGGGCGGCGGAATTCCAGGGACAGGTAGGTCCCGTCACCGCGCGGGATCCGGTACTCCTGCACTCCATTCTTGCCGAGGACGCCCAGCTGATATTTTCCGCCGCTCCGGACACGGACGACTTCGTCACCGGTGAGCCAACCGGCGAACTGCCGGTAGTCGACGGGGTAGAGATGCATACCGCCGCCGCCCATCGTGTCGGTCGGGTCGTCGCCTCCAGTTTGCGTACAGTCGCCGTTAACCGTGGTCACATTCCCCGAGACAGGACAGTTCTTGAGGGTTTTGGAATGCTGGAACCCGAGATTGTGGCCGAATTCGTGGGTCCACATCCACGTTTTGTGGCCCACCCCATTGGAAATGATCCAGTTCCCCGGCATGGAGGCCAGCCCCTCGAACTTGCATGCCGAATGACGGGAGATGTCGACGAAGAGATAGTCGTAGGAGTCCGGATCCACGCCCTGATCTCTCGCGGCCTCCTTCGCCGTACTCCGGATCGATGCACATCCTTCCGGACGGGGCCCCAGATCGACGTCCGTGAGCATATCGCCGGACAGGTCGAGCTTTCCTCGGGACACTTCTTTCAGGTAGGAACGCAGAGATGGGTAATCATTGCCGAGAGTTGCCTGACGGATCGGACCGGGTTCCGCCGGCGTGGTCCCGGTCCAGTGGGTGGCCATGACCAGCACTCGCTTCTTTCCGACAACCGGACGGCTTGGCCAGGCCCCCGCGAAGGCATCCGACTTCCACTGGCGCATGGAGGTGTAGTCGGAGGCTCCGCCCTGAGCGTTGCAGTCCCCGATTTTCACGTCGGCGTTCCCGTTGAACGTCCGCAAACATCGCGCCTGCCCCGCATCCCCCTTGTACTTGTTCTCCAACAGGACGTAGCCGTTGCCTCCGTCCACAACCTTCCACTGGCGCATGGAGGTGTAGTCGGAGGCTCCGCCCTGAGCGTTGCAGTCCCCGATCTTCACGTCGGCGTTCCCGTTGAACGTCCGCAAGCACCGCGCCTGCCCCGCATCCCCCTTGTACTTGTTCTCCAACAGGACGTAGCCGTTGCCTCCGTCCACAACCTTCCACTGGCGCATGGAGGTGTAGTCGGAGGCTCCGCCCTGAGCGTTGCAGTCCCCGATCTTCACGTCGGCGTTCCCGTTGAACGTCCGCAAGCACCGCGCCTGCCCCGCATCCCCCTTGTACTTGTTCTCGACGAGGGAGAAACCTCCGGCCCGATCCACGGGAGCGTCCGGGGCCGGAGGCGACGTCTCCGGATGATGTGCGCGCGGCTGGGCGGCGACCGCCGATGGATACGAGAGAACCGGAAGGAAGGCCAGTACCGAAGCGGCTACGAATGCCGCATGTACTGGAACGTAGCGTGTGGACAGAATCTTCATTTCACCCCTTGGGATGCAGTCGCCAACTGTGAAAGGGTTCCGGGTGGCACGTGGAGCGTGATGGCGTCATGGTCACCGAGGCCGGCGCGTTGCCGTGGCGATGCGGGCTGATGTCGGCCGGGCTCTCGGTGCGGCGGCTCACTGGAAATAGAAGTCGACTTCTCCGCTGGTGCTGCTGGTATTCACGACTTCGATGTTCTTGCCGGACGGCGTTTCGACGTGTTTGCCCGACGAGCCCCACTTGAGATCGGGCGGCAGTGGTGTCCCCGCCTGCATCGTGAGCGCGATTTTGCGCATTCCCACCTTGGTGTCGGTCGGCCAGGTCGGCTGGTCCGAGTACGCTTCCCAGCACTGGACGACGCCGTCCGCGGGCCCCTGCTTCTTGGGGCGGACGACGGTGAGATCGAGCTCGGGATGGCCCACGAACGACACCGTGTAGACGTAGCCGTCGCCGCCCTGCTCGCGCCCTATATATCGAACACGGCCGGTCACTTCCTCACCGGGCGCCACGTCCTTGTCGGGACCGTGCACATAGCCGGCGCCCGAGACGTACGCAAAGTTGACGATCCACGGCTGATGTGTGTCACGGCCCTTCGTCCATTTCTGGACCGGCTGCAAACCGCCGCCGCTGAGTCCGTTCCACAGATACAGGTATGTGAAGCCGGGCCGAGGCTTCGACGGCACATTCCAGGTCGTCGAGAACGATTGGATGCGCGTGATCGAGTCGTCCGAGGTGTAGTAGCCGTTGAGTGGGTACCCTGCGGCGGCCGGTTGCCAGTCGGGGTCGCCCACGCCGGCCTGCTCACGAAGCTGCGCGGCGTACTCGTAGGGAGCGTGGCCGGCCTCCGGGTCGGCTTCGCCGTACTCTGCGATCACCCGTCCCGACTCCAGTTCCGCCTTCACCACACGGCCGTCCACGACCTTGATCGTCTCGTGGCTGTTCACCCTGAAGACCTTCGATTCCGGGACCAGACCGAAGGGGGTGTGCACCCACTGACTCGTGTCTGTGCTCACGTCTGCTCCAAAGAGGGTCGTCTATCGGTTGTGGCCGGTGGGTGACCGGCCAAGGTTGTCGCGTGAGCATCGATGTCGCGCACCGTCGTCGCTGCGGGGAACCGACGACCGCGGCATCCGGTCGGTCCCCGACGGCTCGGTGCGGCCGGCCCGTCGGACTCTGCGGGCTGGTCACCGGGGCACGAGCAGGTGGATGGGGCCACTGCCCGAGAAGTAGTACCAGCGGGTCTCCACCGGAGTACCCGGGCCGCGCAGGGTGATCCGGTAGCGGCAGGAACGGGGGAAGCCCGGGTCGTCGGGGAAGACGATCCAGCGCCTGGGGCGGTCGTCACCTCCCTCCCATCGGAAGGTGACCCGGTGGCGCCCGTCGAACTCCCCATCCTCGTCAAGCGCTTCGAATGTGGCATCCACGGTTTCCTCCGCGCCGACTGGGCGCGTCAGGCGAATGGGATGGACGTCCAGGTGCGTGACCATGGCGAGCGAGATGTCGACGGCGATGTCGTTGAGGAGGGTTCCTTCGGGGTCTGGGTCGATGGCCATCTCGGCCATGTCGTTCTGGACCCGGCACAGGTCGTTGCCGGCTTCGGCGCCGTCGCACAACTGGACGAAGCGTCGCACGAAGGTCCGATCGGGAGTCCATCCGGGCGGCGGGTCGTGGATGTCGTCGAGGGAGAGTTGCGCGGTGCCGTAGGTCCACGGTTCGAGCCGGTCCGCCGCGGTCTGCGGGCGGGGGAACACTCGGCCCTCCCACACGAGGCGTCCGGTGGTGTCCGGGTAGCCACAGCACACCGATACCGATTCCACGGCCGGGTTGTCGTGTGCCAGGACGGGGCGGAACACACGGCGCAGGGTGTGGTGTTCGTCCGCCGGGTAGCGGGTGAAGAAGTAGCGGGTGGGGTCGGCGCGCATCTCGCGGAACTCCGCAGTGAAGCGGGTGGAGACGGTGACGCGGCGCAGGTAGCCGAAGGGCCCGGTCAGCACGTCCTGGGAGGAGCGGGCCGCAGCGGGCTCGTCGGCGACGATCCAGGTGGGACCCCAGGGGTTGGCGCTCCCGTCCGCGTCGGAGGCCAGCGGGGTGGGGCGGTTGTCGGGGGCCTCCAGGATGGTGGCGCGCGCGAGTTGGAGGAACCGGGCGGCCACGCATCCGGAGGCGGACAGCAGGGTGTTCTCGTACTGCTCGTCCGGCGGCACGCTCGGGTCGAGCGTGCACGCAACGGTGAAGTCGTCTGCGGAACGCAGTTCGTCGACGGCTTCGCGAACATCCTCCAGGGTGACATCGCCGACGGTCCGGGCCCGCCTCCCCAACACGCGGCGGGCGCGGAGCCAGTCGATCGTCGTGGTGAACCCGCTCACCGGGGCGGTGAACTCCACGCTCATCGTGCGGTTTACGGTGATCGCATCGTCGATGCCGTCCACGACCGAGCGGTGGAACAGCGCGGTGTGTTGGAGATCCAGCAGGACCGAGTAGGAGCGGCTGCCGGTGGCGGGGAGGGGAGCCGCGTCGGCCCCCTGGCTCTCGCGATACCAGGGGGCGACGCCGGTCACCCGTCGAACGAGGGGGTCGGTCTCGGCGGCGACGTCCGAGAGGGTGGTGTGCGTGTCCCGGAAGGTCAAGGGGACGTAGCAGTACCGATGGTAGGAGCTTGAGGTCCAGTACGGATCGTTCTTGGGCTGCGAGTCGAACAGTTGGCGGGTGGCCCGGTCGACCACGTCCTCCGGGATTCCTGCGACCAGGCTGAAATGCACCAGGCCACAGGGGTCGTTGCCGGTGGCCCCGACGTATCGGGTGAAGGAGAAGTCGTGCTCGGTGCCGCGCCGTCCCAGCCACAGCCGTCCGGGCATCCAGTGGAACCGGCCGGGTTCGCTGGCCGGCCTCATCGGATTTGCCGCGTCGGGATAGAAGACGATGCGGTGTCCGTCGACATCCTCGACCCGGCGCCCGGCGATCTCGGTCGGCCCCTGGGGCGGAGTCATCCTAGTCGTGGTCCCGGAACCGGAAGGTCACTCCCTGGGCGTTCTTCTTCGGGATCGCGACCATCAGGTTCTCCGCGGAGGTCACCTTCCACGCGCTGGTCCACTCGGAGTTCTCGGCGGTGTCGGTGACCTTGATCTGGTACCGGTACTGCTTGCCGGGGTCCGGGGCCGGGCACAGCTTCCAGACCCGGGGCTTGGCCAGGTCGGCCTGCTCCGCGAAGAAGGTGGCCTGTTCCTTGCCGATGGGCTTTTCGTCGGCATCCACCGGCTCGAGGGTCAGCTCGGCGAACTGGTCCTCGGTGAGGCCGGTCTTGTTGCGAGGGACGAAGAATCTGACATTCACGGTCATGATCGCGTTGGCCGAGGCCCTGACCTCGACGATCCGCTCGTTGGTCGCCGTGCCGTTGGGCTCGGGATCGATCCGCAGGTCGGAGTGTCCCTCGGCCAAGTGGAAGACAACGTACTCGTTCGCCGGGTCGGGCTCTGCGAAGTGGATGGCGCGCTTGACGAAGGTCCGGTCCGGCTCCCATCCGGGCGGGGGGTTCTTGACCTCCTCGTAGGACTTCTGGAAGACCCGGTAGACCCAATGCTCCAGCGGCTCGCTCGCTGCGGGCGGGTCGAACACGTGGGAGTCCCAGAGCAGTTCCCCCTTGTCGTTCGGATAGCCGATCTGCACCGACAGCCCGCTGTAGACGCCGGTCCCCCACGCGGCGAAGGGTGTGCAGACCCGGGCCAATTTCTCGGGCCAGTCGTCGAGGTAGACGACCGGGAAGTACTTCTTCTCGTTGTCCTCGGTCACCCCCTCATCCCGCAGGATGCCGGTCAGCGAGCTGCTGATGACGGTGGTCTGCAGGTGGCTGACCTGAGCCTCTTCCTTGTAGTCCAGGTCGAGTTCGACCTTGCTCATCGTCTTCTTCAGCGCGAAACCGAAGCCCCAGGGGCTGATCCCCGAGGACGTCTCGGCGGGTGTCTCGTCCACGTGCTGCGGTTCGAAGATGATGCGCTGGGCCTGTTCGAGAAACTTGTCCACGATCAGGTCGGAGTGCTTCTGGAAGGTCGCGGAGATATCGCCCACCCCGGGGATGCCCGCACCCGCCAGCTTGAGTTCGACCGTGATGCCACCGGAGATCTTGAGGTCGTCCAGAGCGGTCTTGATGTCGGCCTTCACGAACCACCCGCTCGCGGTGGTGTGGGTGGAGAAGTGCTCGTAGATCTTCTTCCAGTTCCCGTGGATGTGCATGGAGATCTTGGGCGTCCACATCTGGAGCTGCATGGCCGAACTCGCGAAGACCACGCCCGTGCTCGTCCCGTTGAAACCCGTGTAGAGCAGTTGCGCGGGGTAGTTGCCGACCATGGCGACGAACGCGGTCTCGCCGCTGGGGTCCAGGGACGCGTTGCCTCCGCCCTGCAGGACCCAGTACCAGTTGCCGATGTCCCCGTCCTTGAGCGGAGAGCCCTTCAGCAGCTTCGACCGGTTCTCGTCGCCCAGCCAAGAGGAGGTCCGCAGGGTCAACTGGCCGCTCTCGTCCTTGGCGTAGAAGCGGTAGCCCTCGGGATTGAGCTTGAGATTGGAGAGGCTGACGGTGTTGGAGGTCACGATCACCGGCATGAAGGTGGGGTTCTGCCGCTTCTTGTTGTACCAGAGCCCGTTGGCGTGCCCCTCGGTCTCCTTGATCACCTGGTCGGTGAGCTTCTGCCATTCCTTGGCAGGAATCGCTCCGGTGGTGGTCAGGCTGAGCACCCCACCCACCGTGTCCTTCTCCTCGCCCTTGCCCGACCCGGCGAAGCGCATGAGGTTGAAGCGGTAGTCGCCTCGTTCGTTGCGCGCGAGCGACATGCGGGTCGGGAGCCAGTAGTAGACGGGGGACTTGCCCGCCTCCATCAGATCGTGGTTGTTGGCATCCGGATAGAAGTTGGCACTCCATCCGGTGTCCACGTTCACCTTCTGGGTTCCACCGGCCATCGTGGGACCGATCGGCTCGACCATGAGAGACACTCCGTTCGCCTGGACCATCGCCGCCACGCTGGGTGCGTTCGCGCGACACGCTTCCGACCAACTAGTTCTTCGCAAGAATGGCACAGGCGGCATACGGTAACAAGCTGACTACTGCTCGTGATGGCCGTCCGGGTTGGACGGACGGAGCTCCGCGTCCATCTGTGGGTGGTTTTTGGTGGTGGGTTTGTGTGGTTCCGGGGGTGGTTGTTGGTGTGCGGCTGGTGATGTGACCTGCGGTGTTGCAGGTTGGATGAGAACGTTTCGGTATCGTCTGGGTGTGGGCCGTGTGTGGTCCTGGCCTGGGGATGTGGCTGTTTCGTTGAGAACGCGCGGGTGTGTTGCACATAGCCCCGTGCGTCCAAAGGACCGGCCCGTGTTTGTGCTGGTCATGGGTGTCCCGTCTCGCTCGACCTGGTCCCGATCCCACGTGACCGGTCCGATCCGCTCGCGACGGACCGGATCACGTGGGATACGCAGGTCATCCGGCGGAACGCTCGCCCGATGCCGCACTGCGAACGCCTGCGGCGAACCGGACGAACCGAGATGCCCGGCTCCTGGGCGTCTCGATCGATCCGGTCGTCGCCGATCACCGCCGGGTACCGGGCCGGATCATCCGAGACGGGACAGGTGACAACAGGCGTGCTTCGGCGCAGGGGTGTGGGCGGGCCCGGTCAACGTGGTGGTTGCCGTGCTGCAACAGCACCGCGGACAGCGCGCGCTTTCGTGTGGCATTGCGCGGGAGAGGCGGTGTTGTCGTGGATGGTGGGGCGGTCGGCTCCGCCTCGGGCTCGGTTGCCGTTGCGGTGGTTGCCGGGGAGGCAGGTTCACATGCCCGTGAGGGTGAGTTTGCCGGCGGCGGTCCGGCCGGCGATCTGTTCGAGGGCGGCCGGGAGGTCGTGGAAGGGGACAGTGGTGGCGGCGGTGTGCAGGCGTCCGTCGGCCAGGAGTTCGCAGAGTCGGGTGTGTACGGCGTTTCGTTCCGCGTACGAGTAGCTGCCGGTGTAGACGCCGACTACCGAGGTGTTTGTCATGACCAGTCGTTCGGCAGGGATCCGGGGCCATGTGCCGCCGGCGTTCCCGACCGCGAGGAGCCGCCCGCCGCGGGTGAGCGCCCCGGCGGCGTCCGCGGCTGTGGTGCCGCCGACGGGGTCGTAGATCGTGTCGACGCCGTGCCCGCCGGTGATCTCGCGCAGCGCCGGGCCGAGTGGGCCGGTGCGGTGGTTCACGACGGTCTCGGCGCCGAGTCCCCGGCACAGGTCGGCGCGTCGGTCGTCGCCGACGACGGCGATGACCCGGGCGCCCAGGACCCGGCCGAGTTGCACGGCGGCGAGGCCGCTGCTGCCTGCGGCCCCGAGTACGGCGAGCCATTCGCCTGCGGCGAGCCGTCCGCGGTCGACGAGCCCGAGCCAGCCGGTCAGATGGGGGATCCAGAAGCCGGCCGCCGCGGTGACGTCCAGGCCAGGCGGCACGGCGAAGACCGAGTCCGCTTTCGCGAGGCATTCCTCGGCGAAGGCGCCGTGGCCGGACGGGAACGCCGTGACCGCCATGACCGCGGCGCCGATCGGCAGGTCGACGCCTTCGCCGACGGCGGTGACGACGCCCGCGGCTTCCTGGCCGGGTGTGAACGGCAGGGCAGGGACCAGGGCGTACGACCCCCGGCACATGAGCACGTCCGGCAGCCCGATCCCGGCCGCGGCCACCCGGATCCGCACCTGGCCCGGCCCGGGCTCCGGCACGTCCGCGTCGGCCAGCTGCAGCACATCAGCCGGTTCACCGTGCTTCTCCACCCGCCACGCCCGCATCGGCGCCGCCCCCTTCCACCGGGCGCCCTGCGCGGCCGCCCGCTGTCCATGCGCGCTGACCATGCGTCATGACGTCGTGCGAGTCAAGGCCGTCCGGCAGCCCAGCCGACGTTGTACCGCCGCATCAGGGCCCGCTTCGTCGCCGCCGCGCGGTAGTAACGCCGGATTGCCGCGTACAGATCGACCTTCGAATCCCGAGGCACACCGCCCCCTCACCGCGCCGAGCACCCCCATACTCGCAACGCAAGAGGGCGGGTGTTCTCGGAACTCGTGAACATCACCCCTGGCGAATCCCGGCGCGCACCAGAACTCCCGTCGAGGTGCTCTCGGTTCCCACGAACAAAGTCACTCCGCACCTCGTCCGTCCGCACCTGCGCTCCCCCCCCCACGTGTGAGTGTGCGGGGTGGTGTCAGTGGGGTTGGTGACAGCGGTTCCGGTTCTGGTTTCGCCCTGTTGAGCTGGGCTTTGTCCGGCTGAATGCGGGGATCTCGGCTGTCACGGAGTGACGAAGTGGCTGTCATGGTCCACCCAAGGACCGCTACCACACGGATGGTCCGGCTGTCGTGGGGATGCACATTCCCATGTCTGCCGGCTCGGTGCCGGGGTGTGCTTGCGGGTATGAGTGCGAAGCCGTCTCCGCTGCCCGTGTCCTCGGTTCCCGGTGGGCCCGACATCTCCTCGCTCGCCGCCGTACGGGCTTCTTCACTCGCTTCTCCGTCACAAGACCGGGCCTTGACACGCCGGTTGGTGGTGGGCCGTCTTCTCGTCCTGGACGAGGCCGGGTCTTTGGAGACGGCGCACGTGCGTATCGCCGCCGCCACGGCAGGGGTGTCGCTGCGCACCATCTGGCGTTGGCCGGCCGCGGCCCGACAACCGGAACCCCCCGAACCCGCCTCGGGTCGTGTCGCTTTCACGCTCACCGACCAGCTGTGGTCCCGCTTGTCGGACCTGGGCGGGAACGTGAAGGCGCTGCACCGATGGATGCACGACCAGCCCCCGAGGCTTCGCCCGGCCGAGAGGCTGGGTGGGTACCGTCGTTGACGACCGTGCACGACGCGGTGCGCCGAGAACTGCGCGCCGGCCGTGTCCTGGAGTCCGGCCCGCTCACGCCCGCCGCGACCCGGAACGCTACGACCGGGCCCTGGCCGAGCTCGCCCTGCCGGGCACGGTCGACGACACCGGCCGCCCCGTGCCCGCACCCCAACCCCGACCCGGCGTACCCGCCGGGCCCCGGGAGAGCGACCCGACACCACCACCCTCGCCGCTCGCCGGCGGCACCCGCCTGTACACGCCCGGCGCGCACGTCGTGTCGACGCGCCGACTCGGCGAGGTCACCGAAGCCCTCACCCACACCGTCGCCGCCCACGGAATCATGGGCGTGTACGGCGACCCGGCCACGGCAAGACCGTCGCGCTCCACCAGGCGCTGCGTCGGCTCCCGCGCCGTGTCCCGGTACGCCGCGCTCTGGTGGCGGTGAAGCCGGCCCTGCTGCGGTTGCGCGCCGCGCTGCTCACCGCGTTCGGCCTGCCGGCCGCCCACCTGACGAACCGCACCGACGCGGCCGACCGCGCGATCCTGGACGCCCTCGAGCCCCCGGGCGTGCTCGTGAACGACGACGTCCAACGCATCGCCGCCCCCGAACCGGACTACCTCCGCCTCCTGGTCGACGCCCCACCACCCAGACGTCGCTGGTGTTGTGCGGCGCCAGTGCCGAGCGCACCCTCGCCCGGGCCCCCGCGCCGGCCTCACGCGTGCTGACCCGGCAACAGGTGCCCCGCCTGGACGCGTCCCAAGTCCCCATTGTGCTAAGCCTGTTCCATCCGCTGTGGGACACCGCCACCGATGCCGATCTGCTGTATGCGGACCAGACGTGCGCGCGGGGGAACTTCCGCACCCGGGCGAAGATCACCTCCCACGCCTACGCGGCCCGTAGCCGCGCCCCCGACACCGCCGTGGATCGCGCGCTGCCGACCCGGGCCTGCTCCCGCCTCGGCCCCAACCCCTGACCCATCGCGGATCCACCGCTCCCACGGGCAGGAACGAAGGATTCCCATGACCACCGCCCCCCACGACGACACCACCCGGGAACCCTCGACACCCCCGGCCGAACCCGTCCTCGACGCCGTGTCGTCAACCGCCCTGCGGGCTCCGGCCGTTCGCCGTCTGCTCGCGCTGCGTGCCCAGTGCCGCCTCACCCGCGCGCACGTCCACACCACGGCACAGTGCCTGAACGTCTCCGAGCGCACGGTGTGGCGCCGGCCGGCCGAAGCCGGCAACACACCCGCCACCGCTGCCTCCCCGGCCGCCCGCCACGGCGACCGGTTCGAGATCACCGCGGACATTCGGGTGCTGCCGGCCTACTGGCGCGGCAACGCCTCCGCGGTCCACCGTGAGCTCCTCGCCCGTGCCCGTACTGCCACCAGACCGGGCACGACGGCCGACGACCCCGCCTTGCCCGCTACGCCACCGCCCCGGCCGGGCGGCATACCGCTCCCGGGCGGTGCACCACAGGCCGCCGTGCCCTTGCTGGATCCGGTGCCATCGCTGTCGACGTTCCTGCGTGCACTCCGCCGGGACCTGACCGCGGGGGAGCGGATCGGCCACCGCAAGGGCCCCGAGGCCGCCCGGGCGTTGGACGTGTTCGCCAAGCGCCCGCGTACATGGCGCAGCCACGTCGTCTGGGAGGCCGACCACGTCCAGGGCCTCTCTCCGCGTGACCGCCGACGGCGACCTCGTCCACCCGTACATCACCTGGTTCATCGACTGTGCGACCGAGGCGATCACCGGTGTCGCCATCACGCCCGGTTCTCCGACGCGGGCCTCGGTCCTGGCCGCGTTGCGCTCCGCGATCGTGCGCACCGCCCGCTATGGCCCTTCGGCGGCCTGCCCGAACTCGCGCTTCGACCGCGACAGCAACTTCCTCTCCCGCACCGTGACCACCGCGCTGACCGCCCCGGACGCCGACATCACCGTGCTGCCGCCCTACAGCCCGCACCTGAAGGGCGGCATCGAGAACCTCAACCGCTGCGGGGAACGGATGCTGTTCGCCGCCCTACCCGGCCACATACAAGCCACACAAGGCGTGCGGATACGGACGTAATGGTGTCAGTGGGCGGGAAGGTACGTCGTCTGCAGGACGTAGACGCGTTCGCTGCGCACCACGATCAGGTACACGAACATGCCGTCGTCGACGTAGGCCGTAGCCGCACGGGGATTGGGCCCCTCGTACAGGGTTCCGTCGAGATACAGGGCCTCGGCCGCGCGGACGATCTCCGCGACCGCGGTCTCGACCAGGGCGACGAACGCCTCCGGCGCACCGCCCACCACGCTCGCCTGGTCGGGTTCGTACTCCCAGCCCCAGCTCACACGCCCACCGCGGCGTAGGCGGCCCGCAACAACTCGCCGGAGACCCGAACACCGCGGGCACGCACCCCGGGATCGTCACTGACGGTGTCGACCTGTTCGGCGTGGTGGTAGCGGAAAGCGAGGTCCGGGTGGCGTTCGATCTCCGTGATCGCCGCCCAGTGCCGCAACCAGGCCCGCAACGGGTCGAGCCGGTTGATCTCCAACGCCTTCGCGGTCGCCTCGCGCTGGGAGCGGTCCATCTCGGGAAGCCAGTGCGGAGCCAACAAGGCGATCGCCTGGCGCACTCCCTCGATCGTGCGCTCCGGCCGTGCCATCACCGGAGTCGAGTACTCGGGCTCGGCGGTCACCCCAAACCCCTTCCTCACGACAACACGGTCAACGCCACTCTAGCCGCCGCCCCCGGACACGGCGCCGAACGGAGCGGCGGATCAGCCGACGCGTTCACCAGCCGGTGGAAGGTGGCCTGCGACGGCATCACCACCGCACCACCGTGCCGATCCTCGAGGACGCGCGCGACCGACGGCATCAGCGCTTTGACGGTGCCTTTGGAACGCCCTCGCCGCCCGTGGAGCACGTCCTCGATCGCGGCGACGATCCGCTCGTCGGTCCGCCCCACCCCGCCGGAACGCGTCGTGCGGTGGTCGACCAGGCCCCACAATCCCTGCCGCCGATACCGGCCGCGCATGCGCTGCACCGTCGTCCGCGACACCCGCCCCGAAACCCGGCGCCGTCAACTCCTCGGCCTTGGCACGTTCCCGCTCGGCCAGTGTGAACCGGGCCGGGTCGTACTCCGGCCGCACCGCCCCGCCGCCGTGGGGCCCGCCGGCCCGGCCGCACTCCACTTAACGGATGTGCCGTTGCCACGCCAAAGCCCTCTTCCGAGCCGTCGCTCGGGTGGGAGGGTGGCGCGTCGTCGTCGTGCGTTGGCGCAGCCGCAGGTGCCCCTCGACGGGGATGCGCGTCCCGTCGACGGTGACGATCGCGGGCCCGTCGTAGTGCGCGCGAACGTGGGAGCCGCCGCTCACGCGTGCTCGCGGCCGCGGATCCGGGAGACGTGGTGGGCGCTCGTGATGACGACGAAAGGGTGACCGACGGTGGTGTTCTCGTCGTCGAGGTGCACTTCGCCCTCGGTGCCCACCGGCATGACGGGGCCGTCGGAGATCACCCCGCTCCACGACCAGGGAAACGCGGGCTCGGCGACGGGCCGGTCGTGGAGGTCGAGCCGGACCTCGACGTCGCCGATTCCCGGCACCGTGACGTACCCCTCGGCTTTGACGATTTCCATGACTCGAGTGTGCGCGCGGCATTGCGTCGGCCGCCCGTCACGCGCGCGTTCGGGCTACGCGCCTGGCTCGTGGGATTCGTCGAGCTCGTCGGCGAGTGCGGCCAGGGCCCGTGGCAGACGACGCCCTGAGCCAAGACCAACTGGTCGAACTGCTGGCCGCCTTCGCCGAGGCCGCCACCTGAACGCACCCGCACTGGACAGGCCTTTCCCGCCTACTCGGCGGTACTGCCATCCGGCCGTTGTGCCGGGCGGCCGCGCCGATGGGGTCCTGGCCCATGCGAATGATCAAGGCTTTCACAGTCGCTGTCGCGGTCGGTCTGCTGACCACCGCGTGCGGCGGTTCCAACAGTCCGTCAGGCTCCGCCGACAGCGGCGCGAAGAACGCCGTCAAGGTGCTGCCGGTGGCCATCGACGGCCCGCAGAAGGACGTGCTCCCGCGCGGGGGCGACGCGCTCAGGGTCACACCGCTACCGGGCACCAAGGCGCCGGTGGTGGAGAAGGTCGAGCACGCGCTGCGCGAGGACGTTCTCTCCGGCGCCCACGTGCCCGGCACGACGAGCGCGAAGTGCGCCGACGGCATCACCATGAAGGCCGGTGCGGTCAGCCAGTGCGTGGTCACCTACGAGGGCGCCGAGATCCCCTACGAGGTCAAGATCGGTGACAAGTACACCGAGGGCAGCATGGTCTTCTCCTACACCAAGACCCCGAAGAAGGCGCTCCTGGTCGCGAAGGAGATCTACAACCGGTTCAACGAGCGCTACGGCTCCGCCTCCGGTGCCAGCGACGCGAGCAAGCTCGCCTGCGAGGAGATCCCGGTCGCCAAGACCTTCGACTTCGGAGCCGACACCGGCTACACCTGCCAGTACTGGGGCGAGCACGGCACCAAGGACGGCAAGCCCGGCTACGTCACCGTGAAGGTCAAGATCGGCCCCACGCACAACAGCATCGCCCTCGACGAGGTCCGCTAGCCACCCATTCGAGCCGCCGCGCCCGCACGGTAGGAGCTGACGCCCCGATGGCGCGATACGGCGCTCGATTGGCAGCCCGAGGCCGGGGTCGGCGGGGGCCGGCCTGGCGGGTCGTCAGCGCGGCCCGGCCGTGTGCGAGTTGTCCGTGTGCGCGCCGGGTGACGCGCGTAGGGTCGATTCCGTGGGATCGGTGGAGCCGGACCTGGTGGTGCGGTGGCCGGCGGTGCGGCTGCCCGCCGCCGACGGGGCCGTCAGCCGTGGGTGGTCTGGGACCGCTGCACCGACCGGTGGGTGACCTCCGGTACCGGTGAGACCCCGCGTTGGCCGCCTCCTGGGCAGCTCCTACGAGTCGCTGCTGTTCTCCGTCCACCGCTGTCCGCAGGACGTGTGCGACGAAGGCATCACCACGGCCGAAATGGCAGGCGGCGTGTCCCGGGCCGAGTCACCTTCCCGACCTACCACGGTGCCAAGGGACGAGAGTTCACCCTCGTCGTTCTGCCCTGCCTGATCGACGGGATCGTCCCGAACTACTACGACGGCCAGAGCCCCCGCGCTCTCGACGCGGCCCGCCAAATGTTCTACGTCGCGGTGACCCGAGCCCGCCAACCCGACTGGAGCAGTGGACGACCGCGTCGTCGCAGTACCGAACACCGTTCCCACAAGCGTGTTGACATCATGCACGCCCCATGACCACGTGCAATTACCCACCGTCACCACCGACTACGGAACAGAGCCGAAAACTGGATAGACCCCGACCGGTTGGGTGTCGGATGCGCGATCACCCGGGCGTTCGTCCTGCCGCGGCTCTAGGGTCGGTGGGTAGGGGGCCGGGCGGGCGGAAGCCTTCCCGTGTGAGAACGGTGTCGACGGCCGGTGGACGCCCGGGTCCCGTGAGGTCGGCCCGCGCCCGTGGGCCGGTTCCCGACACGACGTTCGTGGCGGGTGTTCGATATTGCCGGGGGGCGTGGATGAGTCCGATCGTGCAACGTTTCGTGGGCGCGGTGGGGACGGTTGTGGTCGCCGCGATGGTGAACGTGGCCACCGGACTCCTCACCACCGAGCCGACGCGGTGGTGGGCCTCCGCGGCGGTGTTGCTCGTCGTGGGGGTCGCGGTGCAGTGGTGGCTCCCGGTGGCACCCGCGCCGGTCCGGCGCCAGTCGGCCGAGGACAACAGGATCGGCGGCTCGCTCACCCAGACGTCCACCGGGCCCGCGGACCAGGAAGCGCGCGGAAACGACATCGACGGCAACTTCGGGCAGCGCCAGGATGGGTGAGCCGGGGAAGGAACCCCGACGTCCGTTCCGTCGGCGCCCCGCGCGGCGCACCGAAACCGCGCAGGACGCGGGCAACAACACCGTCGGCGAGAACCTCCAGCAGAACACCGGCGGCACCAACGTCGGCCGTGACCAGCACACCATCAACTTCATCCACATCGCCGAAGCCGTCGACGGGCAACGCCTCCTCGAGCAGGCCCGACCCCCGTGGGACGCGGTCCAGAACCCCCCCACCCCCCTTGATGAACACCCTCACCTCCCGGTGGCCGTCTCCCCGACCGTGCCCCGGCCCGCGCCACCCGTAGGCGGCGTCGAGGAGATCCTGGCCGCGCACCGGAAGACCATCGCCGTACAGGACAAACTCCTCAACTGCCAGGAAGTCCTCAAAGTCAGCGAACGAGCCCGCGACGACGCCCGCCTCGTCGCCGACAGCCTCCTGGAGACCATCCGACACCTGACCACCGTCATCCGGGAACTCTCCGACCTCATCACCACCGGCGGCGGCGGACACCTGCGCCCCCGACTCGACCACGCCGTGGACGAACGCATCGCGGCGCACACCCAACTCGCCCGCGCCGAACGCGACCGGATGATCTTCGGACACGTGGCCGAATCCGCCCGACACACCATCGAACACCTACGCACCGAACTCGCCCGAATCCAGGAAACCTCCCGGACCACCCCCCCCGCGCACGCCCGACCTCGCACCCGTCCTGTCGTTCGACGACACACCCTTGCAAGTCGCCGCGGGCGCCGTTGCCCACGCCCGCCGCATCCTCGACGAACGCGAGGAAGCCGTCCGCGCCGCCGTCGACAACCTCGGCGGACCAGAACACCTCACCCCACCCGGACAACCCCGAAACGCGACACCGCCACCCGCCCTCGAACCGGTCGACCCAGGGGGCACCACGGCACCAGCCGTCCCGCGTGGACCGAGCCGTCGCACCGTCCTGATCAGAGGCGCCGCCGCACTGACCGCGACGACCGGCGCACTCGTCACCATGCGCGGGGACGGCATCGACAGCCCCCGCACGCCCGAAAACTGGAACATCCAGAGGAACATCCAGAGAAACATTCTGAATTCGGTGGTGTTCAGTCCGGGCAGCGAACTCTTGGCCTGCGTCGACATCGGCGTCGGCGCCAACGCCAGCATCGACCTCAACGCAGGCGGTGGTTTGTGGTAGTGGGATGTCAAGGCCCGCGCCCGAGTTGACCTCGCCGGCACCACCACCGGGGTGTCGTCGGTGGTGTTCAGTCCGCGCGGCGAACGCTTGGCCGGCGGCGGCATCGGCGGTGTGTGGCTGTGGGACGTCGCGACGCGGCCCAGGGCCCCCGATGTCCTCGATGCCCCCACCGACGGGGTGTCGTCGGTGGTGTTCAGTCCGGGCGGCGAACTCTTGGCCGGCGTCGGCGGCAATGGTGTGCAGTTGTGGGATGTCAAGGCCCGCGCCCGCGTTGACCTCGTCGGGCCCACCGGCGGGGTGTCGTCGGTGGTGTTCAGTCCGGGCGGCGAACTCTTGGCCGGCGTCGGCGGCGGCAGTTTGTGGTTATGGGATGTCAAGACCCGCGCCCGCGTTGACCTCGTCGGGCCCACCGGCGGGGTGTCGTCGGTGGTGTTCAGTCCGGGCGGCGAATCCTTGGCCGGCGTCGGCGGCGGCGGTGTGTGGTTGTGGGATGTGAAGGCCCGCTCCCTTGACCGCGCCAGGTCCACCCCCGGGGTGTGGTGGATGGCGTTCAGTCCACGCGGCGAACTCCTGGCCACCGTCGGCGTCGGCGGCGTGTGGTTGTGGGATCTCAAGGCTGGCCCCCGTGTTGACCTCGCCGGGTCCACCGTCGGGGTGTTGTCGGTGGTGTTCAGTCCGCGCGGCGAACTCCTGGTCGGCGTCGGCGACGGTGAAGTGTGGTTGTGGGATACCGCGACCCACGGCCTCATCAGCCACAGTGAAGTTCTCTTAGTGGGCGTTTAGCGGTGGATTTCGACGTTAAGTCGGCCTGTCCTCGATCACGTTCGATCCAGCTTGCGGCATAAGCCCCACTCTTCAGTGACAC
>NZ_JBEXUX010000094.1:0-24668 GCF_040629175.1 Embleya sp. NPDC005971
CACCGCGTTTCCGCGCTTTCCGCCTTCCGGACTCTAGCAGATCCTGCGACCCGCTTTTCGTCCGTTGCTTTCCGCCTTCGAAACTCTCGTTTCCTTGGCTTCCGGCTCTTCGAGCTTAGCAGATTCGGTAACCCGTTTCTGCCACGCTCCGGCCGATTGGGAATTCCAAAACCACACGCACAAGAACAGCAAATAGCCCAACCCGTCGCGAATGAACGCGACCGATGATCGAGTAATTCGATGGTGATGCTGCGGCAGGAATGCGATCCTTGACGGACGCCCCGCTCGACTCTGGCAGAGACTACCAGACTGTCGCGCCGTTGAACAACTTTGCGACAACCCTTCGAATCTACGTGTGCGGCCGGTGGACTGTCAAGATCACCCCTTCAGGCGACCATCGGCAGTTCGTCCGCGACGTCCGAGGATGCCACATCCCCCTGCTCCCCGGCGAATTGGCCTCGGCGGCCCAGGATCACCACGTAGCCCAGGAACAGGGCCTCGGCCGTCACGCCGATCGCGATGCGGCCCCAGGTCGGCAGGCCCGACGGGGTCACGAATGCCTCGATGACGCCGGAGACGACCAGGACCAGGGCCAGGCCGAGGGCCATGCCCAGGGCGATGCGGCCCTCCTCGGCGATCGCGCGGGCCCGGGTGCGGGGGCCCGGGTCGATCACCGTCCAGCCCAGGCGCAGGCCCACGCCCGCCGCGATGAAGACCGCGGTGAGTTCGAGCAGGCCGTGTGGGGTGATGAGGCCGAAGAACACGTCCAGGCGACCCGCGTCGGCCATCAGGCCGGCCGAGATGCCGACGTTCATCGCATTGCCGAAGACGATGTAGATCACCGGCAGGCCGAGCAGGATGCCCAGGGCCAGGCAGCCGGCCGTCACCCACGCGTTGTTCGTGGCCACCTGGGCGGCGAAGGAACTCGCGGGGGCGCTGGAGTAGTAGGTCTCGAAGTCCCCACCGGGGCGGGTCAACCGGCGGATGTCCTCCGGGGCGGCGACCGCGTCGCGGACCGCCGGGTCGTGGGCCACCCAGGCGGCGATGATCGAGGCCAGTGCGACGAAGACCAACGCGGTGACGCCCCACCAGCGGCGACTGCGGTAGACCGCGACGGGGAATCGAACGGTCAGGAACAGCACCGCCTCCCGCCAGGCCGGAGTACGGGGGGCGGTGACCGCCGAGCGGGCTCGCGCGGTCAGGGTGGAGAGTCGGCCGACCAGCACCGGGTCGGGCGCGGCGGAGCGGATCGTCGACAGGTGGGTGGCCGTGCGGCGGTACAGCGTCACCAGCTCGTCCACCTCGGGGCCCGACAATCGCCGCCGGCGGCGGGTCAGTTGTTCCAGGCGTTGCCACTCGTGGCGGTGTACCGCGACGAACACGTCGACATCCATACGGTGCATCCTCTCTGGGAGTGGCATCGACGCACACACTGGAGGTGGACGTGTCCGAGCTCGTCACGGGGGAGGCGGTCGCGCTCGACCTGCGGCCGGCCCGGTTGCCCAGTCGGGCGATCGCGATGGCGATCGACGTGGCCGCGCAGGTGGCGCTGCTGCTGCTCGCGGTCTGGCTGGTGTCGCTGGCGGTGCCGGTCGCGGACGAGGCGCTCGCGACGGCGTTGTTGTTGTCGATTCTGGTGTTGGTCGTGGTCGGCTGGCCGGTCGCGTGGGAGACGACCAGTCACGGGCGGTCGCCGGGGAAGATGGCGCTGGGCCTTCGGGTGGTTCGCGACGACGGCGGGCCGATTCGGTTCCGGCACGCGTTGGTGCGGGCGTTGATCGGCTTCTTCGCGGATTTCTGGACCACGTTCGGGTGTGGCGCGGTGTTCTCTTCGCTCGCCTCGAAGAACGGCAAGCGGCTCGGCGACATGGTGGCCGGGACGTTCGTGGTGCGGGAGCGCACTCCCGGCGCGCGGCACTTGCCGCTGCCGCTGCATCCGGCCGCGTCGGCGTGGGCGACCGGGATCGAGTTGTCGGGGCTGTCCGACGATCTGGCCTTGGCCATTCGGCAATTCCTGTCGCGGCGGGGTGATCTGGATCCGGCGATAGAGGCGTCGCTGGGCCTGCGGCTGACGGCGGATACCGCGAACCGGATCGGTATCGGCCCGCCGCCCGGAATGCACCCGGTGGTGTATCTGGCCGCGGTATTGGCCGAGCGGCAGCGGCGGGACTGGGAGCGGTACGCGGGCGGGCCGCGTGGTTTCGCCGCCGAGGCTCCTGCGGGTGCCGGGGCCGCGGCGTGGATGCCCGCGCCGCCGGCGGCACCCGCCGCGGCACGGCCGTCGGAGCCGGCTCCGGGTCGGACGCCGGCCTGGGCGCCGGTCCACGAGCAGGCCCCCGCGCCCGAGCCCGCTCAGCCGCCCGCCACCCCTGCCGGCACCACACCCGAGGTTCGACCCGCCCCGGTCGTACCCCCCGCCGATCCCGAGCGCGGACCGCGACCCGGGTTCACCCCGCCGTCGTGATCCGCCTGTTCGGGGGTGTGTCGAGGGCTTCGAGTTCGATGCCGGGGGCGGCGAGGACCACGTCGCCGCTCAGGTGCACGGTCGTGCGCTCGCCGGTGGCCAGGTCGTCCACCTCGTAGCGTTCGACGAGCAGGCCGTCGTGGGTTTCGACCTCGGCCAGGGTCCAGGAGCGGTCCACCGTGTGTGCCGCCAGTACCGGCTCGGTCAGCGCGATCAGGCGCAGCCGCGCGGAGCCGCCGGGGGCCAGGTTCAGCAGGGTCGCGGTGGCGATCAGGAAGGCGGGCGAGCGACCGGTGAAGCCGGCGGCCTTCGCCTCGGCCTCGATCGCCGGCTCGTCCACGTTCGGATCGGCCGCGCCGCGCAACCACACCACCCCGGCCGCGCCGTCCACGACCGTCGCGCCGCCGCGCACCCGCCAGCCACCGGCGAGCGCCTCCAGGCGCAGTGGCCGGCCGCGCGCGTCCAGGGTCAGGTCGATGCCGCTTCCGGTGTAGCGCCACCCGATCGGGCCGGGTGCGCAGGAGAAGCGTTCCTCGCCGAGCGGGGTGCCGTCGTGCGGGTCGTGGAAGGAGTAGGTGCCTGAGGGCATGCGCGGACCCTACGACACGCTGGGTTCGCCGGCGGCCACCACGCGCAGGAGCAGGGCGGTGAAGGTGGCTCGCTCGGCGGGGTCGAGCGGGGCGAGCAGTTCGTCCATCGCGGCGTCCACGAGCGGTTCCTGGCGGACCAGCCGCTGTTCGCCGGCGGGAGTGGTGGTGATCGCGTTCTTGCGCCGGTCGCGGGGATCGGGGGTGCGGGTGACCAGGCCGTCGGTCTGGAGAGCGTTCAGGATCGCGACCATGTCCTTGGGGTCGATGCCCACCGCGCGGGCGAGTTCGGCCTGTGCGACCGGGCCGTACTCGCGGACCGCGATCAGCACCAGGTGGTGCAGCATCGGCATGCCGTCCGTAGCCAGTGCCTCCCGGACCAGTCCGCGGCCGTGGGCGGCGGCGCGACCGAGCAGCCAACTGGGCAGGGCGCGGATCCGGGCGGGGGCGGGCAGCTTGTCGACCATGGGGGCAGCCTACCCGGAGAATCGTTGGACTTTCCCACGACCGAGTGCATATCGTTGGGGTTCCCCATGATGTTCGCCAGGTTCTCGGAGGTGTGTGTGCGTCGCGTTCGCTACTACGAGTACGGCGGTCCGGAAGTGTTGCGGGTGGAGGAGGCCGAGCCGCCCGAGCCGGGGCCGGGCGAATTGCTGATCCGTACCGAGGCGATCGGGGTGAGCCTGCCGAGCGTGCGGAAGGTGCGCGAGGGTGGGCTGCCGCTGCCCGGGGTGTTCGGCGGGGAGGTGGCCGGCGACGTGGCGGCGATCGGTGCGGACGTCACCGGATACGCGGTCGGGGATCGGGTGGTCGCGATCTCGTTCACCAACGCCTATGCCGAACTGGCCCCGGCACCGATCTTCACCGCGTCGCACATCCCGGCCGCCGCGAGCGCCGTGGACGCGGTCGCGCTGGTGCGCGGCGGCCAGGTCGCGCTCGCCGCACTGGCCTCGGCCGGCTCGGTCGAGGGGAAGTCCGTCCTGGTCACCGGCGCCGCGAGCGGAGTCGGTCATCTGGCCGTGCAACTGGCCCGGGTGCGCGGCGCCCGGCGCGTGGTGGCGGCCGTCGGCTCGCTCGACAAGGCCGACTTCCTGCGCGGTCTGGGCGTCGACGACGTGGTGCCCTACGACGCCCGGTCGTGGGGCGAGCCGGTCGACGTCGTGCTCGACGGGGTCGGTGGTGACGTACTGCCGCGTGCGGTGGGCGCGCTCGCGCCGTTCGGACGGTTGGTCTTCTTCAACTCCGGCGGCGGAACGGTGCCCGCGTGGGAACTGCTCGCAGGCGCGCGGACGATCACCGGAATGTCGATGGCGCGGTTCGCCACCGCGTTTCCGGAGCGATACGAACGGCACGGGCGGGAACTGTGGGACCTGGCGGCGGCGGGCCGGCTCCGGGTCGCGGTGCACGAGACGTTCGCCCTCGCGGACGCGGCGAAGGCGCACGCGGTGATCGAGGCGCGCGCCAACCTCGGCAAGGTCGTGTTGCGACCGTAGGCGGCGCGGCCGGCTTGCTCGCTCGACCGCCGCGAGCGTTCGCCTCGGGGCACGGCCCGAGCTTCGGCGCGACCCGACCGGCTCGCTGCTCGCTCACCCGCCGCACTGCGCGAGCATCGCCTGCTTGTCCGCGTCGGTCACCGGCAGGTCGTACTTGATCGAGACCTGCGCGTAGCGCACCACATACGAGCAGCGGACCACCTTGTTCGGCGGCAGCCACGTGGCCGGGCTCGAATCGCCCTTGCCGCCGTTGATCGGGCCGTCCACCGCGAGCAGGTTGAGCGGATCGTTGGCCAGTCGGCGGCGCTTGTCGGCGTCCCACTGCGCCGCGCCCATCTGCCAGGAGGCGCTGAGCGGGACCACGTGGTCTATCTGCACCGCGGACGCCTTGGCCTTGGTGAACGCTATGTCCTTGCCGGAGTACGGATCGGGCAGCGTCATCGTGTTCACGACGCAGCCCTTGTCGTCCTTCCACCGGGTCCCCTGGCCGTCCCGCTTGAGGATGTCGTCGCGGGTGTCGCAACTGTTCCTGCCGAAGGGGACGTCGGTGACGCTGTCGGTCCAGGCCGGCCCGTACTTCTCCCGGTCGTAACCGGTCTGCGGACCGCGGGCCTTGGTGTTCACCCGCCCGATCAGCGTCCGGGCCCGGGTCAGGTCGGCGGCCGAGGTCAGCGGCGCCAGGCCCGGGCCGGTGCCTTGCTCGTTCTGCAGCGGGTCGACCGCCGAGCCGCCGGCCGGGGCCGAGGCGCCCGCGGCGGACTTGGACGACTTGGCGCCGGCCGCGGGTTCGGCCTTGGAGTCGTCGCCCTGACAAGCCGTCAGTGCGGCGCCGGCCAGCAGGACGGAGATGGATATGTGCGCGCGCCGTTGCATGCGACCGCCCCCCGAGGGATGTCGTGGTGTCGTTGCCCGATGGTGGTCCGGAAACAGGCCGGGCGGCGCACGATCCGTGCGCCGCCCGGCCTGTCGAAACGATCGGTGTCGAACCGATCGAGGTCGATGTCGGTGCTCGGCACCGACGGTCGGGATCAGTAGCGGTAGGCGTCCGTCTTGTACGGGCCCTCGACCTTGACGCCGATGTAGGCGGCCTGCTCCTCGGTCAGCGTCGTGAGCTTGACGCCCAGCGCGTCCAGGTGCAGGCGCGCGACCTTCTCGTCCAGGTGCTTGGGCAGCACGTAGACGCCGACCGGGTACTCCTCGGGCTTGGTGAACAGCTCGATCTGCGCGATGGTCTGGTTCGCGAAGCTGTTGGACATCACGAAGCTCGGGTGACCCGTCGCGTTGCCCAGGTTGAGCAGCCGGCCCTCGGACAGCACGATCAGCTTCTTGCCGTCGGGGAACGTCCAGGTGTACACCTGCGGCTTGACCTCGTCCTTGACGATGCCCGGGATCTTGGCCAGACCGGCCATGTCGATCTCGTTGTCGAAGTGGCCGATGTTGCCGACGATCGCCTGGTGCTTCATCCGCTGCATGTCGGACGCCATGATGATGTTGAAGTTGCCGGTCGTGGTGACGAAGATGTCACCGATCTCGACGACCTCGTCCAGCGTGGTGACCTGGTAGCCGTCCATCGCCGCCTGGAGCGCGCAGATCGGGTCGACCTCGGTGACGATCACCCGGGCGCCCTGGCCGCGCAGCGACTCGGCCGAACCCTTGCCGACGTCGCCGTAGCCGCAGACGACCGCGACCTTGCCGCCGATCAGCACGTCGGTGGCACGGTTGATGCCGTCGATGAGCGAGTGGCGGACGCCGTACTTGTTGTCGAACTTGCTCTTGGTGACCGAGTCGTTGACGTTGATCGCCGGGAAGAGCAGCGAACCGGCCTGGAACATCTCGTACAGGCGGTGCACGCCGGTGGTGGTCTCCTCGGTGACGCCCATGATCCCGGGGGCCATCGCGGACCACTTGCCCGGGTTCGCCGCGAAGCTCGCGCGCAGCAGCGCCAGGAAGACCGTGTACTCCTCGGAGTCGGCGTCGGTCGCGTCCGGGACGGCGCCGGCCTTCTCGAACTCGACGCCCTTGTGCACGAGCATCGTGGCGTCGCCGCCGTCGTCGAGGATCATGTTCGGACCGTCCTGGCCGGGCCAGTTCAGCGCCTGCTCGGTGCACCACCAGTACTCCTCCAGGGTCTCGCCCTTCCAGGCGTAGACCGGCACGCCGCGCGGCTCCTCGGGGGTGCCCTCGGGGCCCACCGCGATGGCCGCGGCGGCGTGGTCCTGGGTGGAGTAGATGTTGCAGGAGACCCAGCGCACCTCGGCGCCGAGCGCGACGAGCGTCTCGATCAGCACCGCGGTCTGCACGGTCATGTGCAGCGAGCCCATGATCCGGGCGCCGGCCAGCGGCTGCGACGCGGCGAACTCGCGACGGATCGACATCAGTCCGGGCATCTCGTGCTCGGCGAGGGTGATCTCCTTGCGGCCGAACGCGGCGAGGGAGAGGTCGGCGACCTTGAAATCGCCGTCGAGCTGCGAAGCCATGGTTGGATCCTTCTGCGGAGGGGGTGGATGGGACTGGAGACACACCGGTGCCGCGGGCGCCGATGCCGTGCCATCCAGTCGGACACTTCTGTGCCTACGGGTCCCGGACCCGACCGCCCTCTGCAGCGACTGTCGTTGTGCGCCAACGACGTTAACACCTCAGTGGTCGGCGATGTGCGGGTCCTTGCCCCCGGGCGTGGCCTCGGGGTCGGCGCCGCGCGCGGCCTCGTCCGGACGGTATATGTCCGGCTCCAGGTAGATCACCCGGGCGATCGGCACGGCCGCGCGCACGCGTGCCTCGGCGGCGTCGATCGCCCGGGCCACCTCGGCCGCGGTGTCGTCGTGGTTGACCGCGATCTTCGCGGCGACCAGCAGTTCCTCCGGGCCCAGGTGCAGCGTGCGCATGTGGATCAGCCGCTCGACGTCGGGACCGGCCACGATGGCCGCCTCGATCGCCCGGACCGTCTCCACCCCGGCGGCCTCGCCGAGCAGCAGGCTGCGGGTCTCCAGCGCGAGCACGATCGCGATCAGCACCAGCAGCACGCCGATGCACAGCGTGCCGATCCCGTCCCACACCCCGTCGCCGGTGGCCACCGCGAGGCTGACCCCGGCCAGGGCCAGGACCAGGCCGATCAGCGCGCCGAAGTCCTCCAGCAGCACGATCGGCAGCTCGGGCGACTTGGCCCGGCGGATGAACTGCGGCCAACTCAGCGCGCCCCGGTGCAGGTTGGACTCGGCGATCGCGGTCCGGAAGGAGAAGGCCTCCAGCACGATCGAGAAGACCAGCACGCCGACCGCCCAGTACCAGCTCTTCAGTTCGTGCGGATGGGCGATCTTCTCGTAGCCCTCGTAGATCGCGAACATGCCGCCGACGGAGAACAGCACGATGGAGACCAGGAAGCCGTAGATGTAGCGCTCGCGGCCGTAGCCGAAGGGATGTTCGGGCGTGGCGTCGCGCTGCGCCCGTTTGCCGCCGACCAGGAGCAGCACCTGATTGCCGGAGTCGGCCAACGAGTGCACGCCCTCGGCCAGCATCGACGAGGACCGGGTGAAGGCGAAGGCCACGAACTTGCCCACCGCGATGCCCAGGTTCGCCGCCAGTGCCGCGACCACCGCCTTGGTTCCGCCACCCGCGCTCATAGGTCGACTCCCACCCGTTGGTTGACCATCGTCGTCGGCCGCCGACTACCGTTCGTCGGCGATCAGTGTGCCATCGGGCACGCGCCTACCCCGGCAGGCTTGCCTCGATGTGGCCCGCGTCGATCGCGCCGCGGTGCTCAGGGGCACGGGACGGTCGCCCGGAAGACCAGGCCGTCGTCCCCCTCGACGGTGACCGCGACGCGCGGTTCACCCGCGCGAACGTACACCGATTGGCCGCGCGCCAGGTCGAGCACCGCGCCGTCCGCGCCGGTCGCGGTCGCGGCGCCGCGTACGCACAGCAGGATCTGCGGGCCGGCGGTGTCCAGCAGGTACGGCGCACGGCCCGAGGTGGCCCGCAGTCGGGAGAGCCGGAAGTCGGCGACCGGGGTCGCGTAGACCTCCTCGCCAGGGTCGACCTCGGTCGGCTCGGGGCCCAGGATCTCCACCGGGCCGGCCCGGAAGGCCATGATCCGCAGCAGTTCGCCGACGTCGATGTGCTTGTCGGTCAGGCCGCAGCGCAACACGTTGTCGGAGTTGGCGAGGATCTCGACCACGACGCCGTGCAGGTAGGAGTGCGGCATGCCGGCCGCGAGGAAGACCGCCTCGCCCTCGCGCAGCCGGATGTGGTTGAGCAGCAGCGCCACCGCGACGCCCGGGTCGCCCGGGTGGCGCTCGGCCAGGCCCGCGACCGCGGCGCAGGCCCCCGCGTACGGGGATCCGTTCGCGGCCAGCCGGCGGCAGGCGGCGGCGACCGCGTCGACCACGCCGATCCGCAGGCGGGCGGGCAGCATGAGCACGTGCGTGGTCGCCGCACGCAGTGCCGCCTCCTGGTCCGGGTTTCGCAACGCCCGTGCGAACGGGGCCAGTTCCGGGACGTCGAGGGCGTCGAGGAGCTTGAGCGTGCCGGCGATCTCGCGGTAGCCGACCAGACCTTCGAAGTCGCCGAGCGCGCAGATCATCTCCGGCTTGTGGCTGGAATCGCGGTAGTTGCGGTGCGGGGCGTCGATCGGGACGCCGCGCGCCTCCTCCTCGGCGTAGCCGTGCCGGGCCTGGAGCGCGTCGGGGTGCACCTGGAGCGAGAGCGGTTCCTCCGCGGCCAGCACCTTGAGCAGGAACGGCAGGCGCGGGCCGAACCGGGCCGTGGTGTCCGCGCCGAGTTCGCCCTCGGGGTCGGCGGCGATCAGCTCGACCAGCGAGCACGGCCCCTGCCCCCGGTCGATCTCGGAGGGCGCGCCCGGGTGGGCGCCCATCCACAGCTCGGCCTGCGGTCGGCCGCTGGGAGCGACGCCGAGCAGTTCGGGGATGGCCGTGAGCGAACCCCACGCGTTGGCGCGGATCCGGTTGACGAGGCGGTCCATGGCTAGCGGGGACCACCTTCGGTCCAGGAGAACAGGCCCGGTACGGCGGGGCCGACGCCGGTGCCCAGGGCCAGGTAGACGGCGGCGAAGTCGGTCACCGCGATCAGCTCGGCGAGCCGTTCCAGCGGGCTGCCGCCGCGGGCGCCGACCTCGCCGACGGCGGACTGGCCGAGCGCGCCCAGCGTGCGTCGGGCCCGGTCCAGGGGCGCGGCGGTGTCCTGGTCGTCGTGGTCGACGAGCAGCACCGGGTACATCCGCACCGGCTCGGGCTCGTCCACCCGGTCGCGGAAGAAGTCGTCCGGGTCGGCGACGTCGGCCGCGTCGCCGGCGGTGAAGACCCGGTCCTGGTAGCGGCCCGCGAGGGGCAGCGCGCCGGACAGCGCGGGGGTGGCGGCGACGCCGACGCACATCGTCGCGAAGCGCTCGGCGGCCACACCGGCGACGGTGCCCGCGCCCCAGATCACCGGGATGGTGCCGGCGATCGCGACGGCCAGCCCCTTGGCGGGGTTGAGGTAGGCGTCGGCGGCGGGCCGGCAGCGGGTGCTCGCCTCGTCGAGGCGGTCGGCCATCGCGTCCACGCTCGCCAGTGCCTCGCCGGGGGCGAACGCGCTCGCGCCGACCGCGCCGGTGAGCGCCAGGAGCGCGGTGAACAGCGGCCAGAACGCGGTCTGCGCGGCGAACACGGTGTGATCGGCGTAGCCGGTCGTGCCGACCGGGGCGGCATCGACGGGAACCGGGACCACCACACCGCGGGACTGCTGCACGGCGGCGTCGAGCGGCGACCCGGCGGGAGTGGCCGCGGCCACCTGGCAGCCGCGTCGGTACGCCTGCCCGGCGAGTTCGATCAAGCCGGGCTCGTCCCCTCGACCGGCCAACAGCACAAGGTCCATCGGACCGGCCCAGCCGGGCAGCACGCCGCCCGCCGCGAGCACCAGCGGCAGCGCCGCGTCCGCGCCGGTGACCGCGCGCAGCGCATGGCCCAGCGGCCCGTACGCGGGCGCGGCCAGGATCACCGTGCGCGGGCGGTCCCGGGGCGCGATCGCGGCGGGCACCGCCTCGCGCGCGGCCTGCACGGCCCGGCGCACCTGTGCCCCGGCGCCGGCCAGGGCGCGCAGCGTGTCCGCCGCGTCGGCCCGGGCGATGCCGTCCTGGTCGTCCAGCAGGCCCTCGTCGAGGATGTTCATGCCCGCGCGGTACCGGGCCGGCGGGCCTCGTCCACGAGCAGCACCGGAATGTCGTCGACGACCGGGTACACCAGTGCGCACGCGGAGTTGTCGCAGGCCAGCGCGGCGTCCCCGTCCCGGTGCAGCGAGGCGTGGCAGACCGGGCAGGTCAGGATCGCCAACTGCGACGGTTCCAGATTCACGACATCTCCCACTTTTCCGGCCGGCCGCGCCGATTCGTACCCACTCGCCCCGATTCGGCGCGGCGGCCGTCCGATTGAACCCACCACACTACCGAGCCGACCGGTCAGCCCCGGACGAGTGCCAGCACCTCGTCGCGGACCGCGATCATCGTGGGCTCGTCGTCGGCCTCGACATTGAGCCGCAACAGCGGCTCGGTGTTGGAGGCACGCAGGTTGAACCACCACCGGTCGGCCACCACGGTCATCCCGTCCAGGTCGTCCACCACGGCGGTGGGTCGGCCCTCGAACGCGGCGCGCACCTTCGCGGTCGCGGCCGCCTGGTCGGCGACCTCGCTGTTGATCTCGCCGGACGCCGGGTAGCGGTCGTACTCGCTCGCGAACGCGGACAGCGGCAGGCTCTGGCCGCCGAGCGCGGCGAGCACGTGGATCGCGGCCAGCATGCCGGTGTCCGCCCGCCAGAAGTCGCGGAAGTAGTAGTGCGCGGAGTGCTCGCCGCCGAAGATCGCGTCGGTCTTCGCCATCTCGCCCTTGATGAACGAGTGGCCCACCCTGGTGCGCACCGCCCGGCCGCCGTGCTCGGTGACGATCTCCGGGACTGCGCGCGAGGTGATCAGGTTGTGGATGATCACCGGCGCGTCCTCGCCGTTCGCCCTGGCCCGGGCGATCTCGCGGACCGCGACCAGCGCGGTGACCGCGGACGGCGAGACCGGGTCGCCGTTCTCGTCGACGACGAAGCAGCGGTCGGCGTCGCCGTCGAAGGCCAGGCCCAGGTCGGCACCGCTCTTGCGTACCTCGGCCTGGAGGTCGACCAGGTTCTTCGGGTCCAGCGGGTTGGCCTCGTGGTTGGGGAACGAGCCGTCCAGTTCGAAGTACAGCGGGACGATCTCCAGCGGCAGCCCGCTCGCGGCGCCCAGCACGCTGGGCACGGTGTGTCCGCCCATGCCGTTGCCCGCGTCCACGACCACCTTGAGCGGTCGGATGCCGGTCAGGTCGACCAGGCCCAGCAGGTGCGCGGCGTAGTCGGCCAGCACGTCGTGCTCGGTGATCGTGCCCGGTTCGCCGGTGTACTCGGGCACGCCCGCCTCGGCGAGCGCGCGGATGTCGGCCAGGCCGCTGTCCTGGCCGATCGGGGCGGCGCCCGCGCGGCACATCTTGATCCCGTTGTACTGCGCGGGGTTGTGGCTGGCGGTGAACATCGCGCCGGGAAGGTTCAGGCTGCCACTGGCGAAGTAGAGCTCGTCGGTGGAGGCCAGGCCGATGAGCGTGACGTCCGCACCCTGGGCGGCGGCGCCGGCGGCGAACGCGCCGGACAACTCCGGCGAGGACGGCCGCATGTCCCAGCCGATCACGATCGCGTCGGCCCCGGTGACCCGCACGAACGCCGCGCCCAGTGCCCGCGCGGTGTCGGCGTCCAGTTGCTCGGGGACCACACCCCGCACGTCGTACGCCTTCACGATCTGGGAGAGGTCGCGCACCCGAAGACTCCACTCGCTTGGCCGCGGTCCCGATTCGCCGCGGTAATGGCCGTTGACCGTCGATCCCTGCCCCGCGGACGACGCATCAGACCCTATCGGCCGGCGGTCAGCTCTCGGGTGAGCGCAGAACGCGCAGGTGACCGCGCCGACCGGCCTCGGGACGGCCGTCCCGGTCCGGCGGCTCGGGCGCGGGTTGCGGGGGTTGCGGCGGGCGGGCGGCCTCGCGCACGGCGTTGGCCAGCGCCTCGAGGTCGTCGCTGCTGGGCTTGCCCGCGCTCGGATCCGGCGCCAGGCGCACGACATCCCAACCACGCGGCGCGGTCAGCCGCTCCGAGTGCTCGGCGCACAGGTCGTAGCAATGGGGCTCGGCATAAGTCGCGAGAGGGCCCAGGACGGCCGTGGAGTCGGCGTAGACGTACGTCAACGTGGCGACTGCGGTTCGGCCGCAGGCGGTCCGCGAACAGCGACGTACAGGGCTCACGACGATGGACGGTACCGCAAGCGGGCCGAACCCGCGTCGTATCCGGGTGCGGTGTGACTCACGTGTCGCTCCTCACAGGGTGCGGACGGCGTCTCGCACCGCCGTTCGGCGCCCCGATCCGAGTGCGAACGAGCCCGCCCGGACCGATCCGCATCGGGCCGGCAGGCCCTAAGCTCGTCCCGTGCACAACGAGCACTCGGTCCCCTCTTCTCCTCGTGAGCGTGACCGGCGGCGCCGTAGTCGGCGCGACCGGCACGGCCGCGGCATGCGCGGTCCGCTCGCCCCGCCCCCCGTGCCGATCGCGCTGACTCGCGCGCAGCGGTTCGACGACCTCGCCGCCGACGTCGTCGAACGGCTCGCCAAGCGCTGGCCGCAACTGGAGGAGGTCCGCTTCGCGGTCCTGGACGTGCCCGAGGCCGAAACCGCGGTGAACGGCGACGAGGCCGTGGCGCTGGGCCGGCTGGTGCCGGCGACCAAGGGCGTCCCGGCGACGATCATCTTGTACCGCCGCCCGCTCGAACTGCGCGCCGAGGGCCGCACCGAGCTGGAGATGCTGGTCAACGACGTGCTCGTGGAGCAGGTCGCCGACCTGCTCGGGATGGATCCGGACACCATCGACCCCGACGACTGAGCGGCAGGCAGGAAACGACCCGGCCCGGGTCCCCGTCGAGGGGAGCCGGGCCGGGTCGTTTTCCGCGTACGGCGGCGCTACTTCTGCGGGACCAGCAGGGACAGGTCCTCGCGCGCGTTGGGCACCACGACGGTCTCGGTGGTCGGCACGAACGGCTGCACCGTGAACGCGGCGGTCTTGCCCATCGTCTCGGTGATCGTGCGCACCGCGTGCACCGGCTGCGAGCCCGGCAGCGGTTCGGCGATCACCGCGAACCGGGCGGCGCCGGCGGGCACCGGGGCGGGCACCTGGATCGTGGTGCCGGCCGGCACCTCGACGTCCGCGGACACCGGCTCGCCCTTGTCCCCGATCGAGGTGAGTTTGACCTTGGCCGGGCCCTTGGGCGCGGTGAGCGAGACGGTGCCGGTGACCGCGCCGCCGGAGCGGTTCTCCGCGACCACCGCGCGTCCGGCGAGTTCGGGCGTGGCGGCCAGGAAGGCCACCTCGGCGTCCGCTCCGGTGCCCTGCACCACCCGCACGCCGGCGATGATGTCCGCGCGTCCGGAGGTGAGCCGCAGGGCGCCCGCGTCGCTGCGGTTGACCGGGCCGAGGTCGATCACCGTCAGCTTGGTGCCCTTGACCTCGGTGCTCTCGTGCTCGACCGGCTTGAAGGTGTTCACCTTGCCGGCCACGGACAGTTGCACGTCGGTGTTCTCGCCGCTGGGCGAGAGCAGCATGAGCTGCACGTTGCCCGCGTCGCCGGTGATCGCGGGCAGGCCGGTGATCACCAGGTTGCGGCCCGGCGCCCCGGCCGAGGGCAGCCAGTCGGTGCCCACCGCGCCCTCCTGGTCCCGGATCGCCGCGCCGACGCGGCCGGTGCGGGCGATCACGTGCACCGCCACGCCCGGGAAGACCGCGCTCGGGTTGAGCGTGCGCAGCAGCACCGGCAGCGTCGCGCCGGGCGCCAGGGACAACCCGCGGCCCGCCTCGGCGTCGATCGGACCGTTGGGCCCGAACAGCTCAACGTCGACCACGGCCGGCGTGTCCTTGCTGTTGGACAGGTACAGGTACGCGTCGCGGTTCTCGGCGGTGGAGGTGCCCACGAACCAGCGGTCGGTGGTCGGCGCCTCGCAGGCCAGGCCGGCCAGGCCGCGGCCGGCGCCACTGGGTACCCGGGTGACCGCGCCGGCCGTGAAGCCCGGCGCGAACGCCCCCGCGGCGTTGCCCACGAGCGGCGGGACGTCGATGTTGTCCACGTTGAAACTCGCGAGCTTGCCCGGGGCCTCGACCTTGGTGCGTGCCTTGGTGCGGTCGCCGAGTTCGACGACGCTCGCCTCACCGCCGCTCGTGGGGTTCTGCGCGGGCGGGGTCAACGCGGAGACCACGGTCGAGCTGCCGGGCAGCTCGCGGATCGTCGGACAGCTCAGCTCGGACTGCTGCATCGGCACCCGGCCCGCCGCGGGCGGCGGTGCCGCCTTGCTCTCGGTCGGGCGGGTGACGATCGCCAGGCCGACGACCGCGGCCAGCAGCGCGACGACGACGGCCAGGGAGAGGGTGGTGCGCTTCACGGGCGGTCTCCCTGCGAGGGCGGCGGCCAGGGTTGGTCACCCGGGCTCGGCTCGGGCGGCCAGCCGCCTTGGTCCGGGTAGGCGTTCGGGTCGTACTGCGGCGCGGGCACCACGTTGCCGTACTCGTCGTAGACGGGGTGCTGCGGCTGGGGCGGGACCCAGCCGTAGGAGCCGGCCGCGTCCGACCCGTCCGGCGCACCCGGCGCGGCCGGGGCGCCCTGGTCGTACTGGTAGCCCTGGTAGTCCGGGTAGCCCTGGTACTCCTGCCCGTAGTCCTGCTGCGGGTACTGCTCGTAGGCCGGTGTCGCGGCGGCGTCGTAGGACGCGCCGTTCCACGCCTCCACCGGCACCGGCGCCTCGGCCGGGTCGGTGCGCTGCTCGGGGAAGCCGAACGCGTCCGAGCCCTCGGCGGCCACCGCGACCGGTACCGCCTCCGGGGCCGGCACCGGCTCCTCCGACTCGGCCTTGGCCCGGCGGGCGCGGCGCCCGGTGCCCTCGCCGGCGGCCGGGGCCGCCGGGGCGTCGGCTTCCGGCAGGTCGTCGTCGGTGCCGCGTCGACGGGCGGGCAGCGCCATGACGAACACGACGAACACCAGGACGCCCTGGACGAGCAGCCAGATGCCGTGTCCGCCGGACGAGTGCACGATTTCGAGCCGGCCCGCCTCGGGCCGCAGCTCGAAGCCCTGCGCCCAGCCGTCCAGCGTGCGGGCGGTCAGCTTCCGGCCGCCCTGGGTGGCCTCCCAGCCCGAGTCGGCGCGCTCCGCGAGTCGCAGGATTCGACCCTGGGGGCCGGCCTCGATCCGGGTGGACACGCCCTCGCGGGTGGAGGGGACCGCCGCGCTGCGACCGTCGGGGTCGACGATCAGCGCGCGGCCGACCGGATATTGCAGACGCCACAGGGTGGCGCCCTGGGTCGCGCCGACCCGGGCCAGGCCCGGCGTGCCGTCCAGGCGGGCGGCCAGTTCGCCGCCCACCGGCGGCTTGAGCTGCACGAACTCGATGCCGTACGGGGCGAGCATGCTCGCGCTCGCGCCGCCGCCACCGGAGAGCAACTTGCCCAGGAACGTGTCGAACTGCCGGTACGTGGACGCCTTGGGCGCCAGTTCGGCGTCGCCGAGCACCGGGCCCGAGCCACGCACGATCGTGTAGGCGACGTTGCCCGGCTCGGGCGAGGTCAGCACCAGCGTGCGCGGATGGCGCGGCCCGGCGGCCTCCTCGGCCACGAACGCGGGCACCACGACCGGGTCGCGGCGCTCCAGCGGCCCGTTCGCGCCCTGCCACAACCAGACGCCGGCCGCCGCGACCGGGGTGAGCCCGGCCAGCACGGTCAGCACCACGGCGGTGGGCTGGCGCCAGCCGAAGCTGCCGGCCGCGACCCGGGTACGGGCGTCCTCGGCGCCGACCATCGCCGCGGCGACGTAGCCGAGCGCGATCACCACCACGGCCGTGCCGGGCCAGGCGGGCACCTTGTCGCCGGTGGCCTCGACGGTGAGTTCGACATGGCTGACCACGATCGCCAGGAGCAGGCCGACCAGGGCCACCGCCCACGCGCCCAGCACCGCCGCGCGCCGCGAGTCGCGCAACAGCGCGGCCAGCGCCACCAGCAGCAGCGCGCCGGTCAGCCACAGCGGCAGGGTGCCGGGACCGCCCGGGTCCAGGAGCAGCAGGCCGACCGGACTGGTGCCCTTCTCGGCCAGCGCGTCGCCGGCCAGCCCGGGCTCGGTCAGGAACAGCTTGGGGTTGCCCGCCAGGGTCAGGGTCCACGGGCCGAGCAGGACCAGCGGGGTGCCGAGCACGACGCCGATGCGCACCAGCAGGCCCGGGCCCGGTCGCGGGCCGAGCAGTCCGGCGAAGGACACCCCGACGGCGATCAGCGCGAGCAGCGCGACCGCGAGCCACAACAACGGGGCGAACGCCGCCGCGACGGCCAGCGCCAGGCCGGTGGCCCAGCCGGCGCGCATGGACGGCTTGAGGTCGCCGGCGCCGAACACCTGGGCCGCGCCGCGCGCGACCACGGGAGCCAGCACGAGGGCGACCGCGGTGCCGATCCGACCGGAGGCGATCGCGCCGGTGGCCACGGGGGTCAGCGCGTACACGGCCGCGCCCCACACCCGCACGCCGGGCGCGGACACCAGTCGGCGGGTGCACAGGTAGGCGCTGATCCCGGCCAACGGGACGCTGCCGATCAGCAGTACCGCGACCGCGGTGCCGGCCTTGCCGAACAGCAGGGTCGCGAACGCGGCGAGCGCGCCGACATAGGGCGGGGCGCTCGCCGCCTCGCCGAAGCCGACGCCGTGCCAGGTGTCGCGGTAGCGGTCCCACAGATCCGCCGCACCCTCGGGTGGGGGCAACAGGGCGCCGCCGAACAGGCTTCCGCCGCCGAGCAATTCGCGGGCGGCGAACAGGGTGATCAGGGTGAGCGCGACGGCGAGCGAGAGTCCGGGGCGGCGCATCAGCACACGCAGCTTGACGAAGCTCTCCGAGTCGAGCGACTCGGCGTCCTCGTCGACCGGGCCCGATTCCGCGCTGCTGTGTCGGCCGGAGCGGGTCTCCGGCTCCTCGCTGCGCCGCAGGTTGCCCAGCAGCCCCTCGGCGGCATGGCGCACGGTGGCCGCGCGGCTGGGGAACAGGTCGCCCAGGTCCTTGTCGGACGTCGTCCGGGTGCGGGCCCGGGCCCGGCGCGCGGACAGGAATCCGCCGGGGCGCAGCAACACCGAGATGGTGCCGAGCAGTTCGTCCAGGGCCATGCCGGGCAGCTTGCCGAGCAGGTAGCCCAGGCTGCGGAACAGACCGCCGAACAACAGCCGGAACCAGAGCAGCGGCCAGCCCGCGCCGGTGGTGTTCGCCAGCAGGGTGTAGGCGGCCCCCGCGCGGTCCACCCGGTGCGGGCGGTTCGCCGCGACGTCGATCGGTCGGCGCTCGCGCGTGGCCGCCTCGGCGTGTTGCACCACCGCGTCCGGCACGATCACCACGCGGTGTCCGGCGGCGTTGACCCGCCAGCCGAAGTCGGTGTCGTCGCGCGAGAGCGGCAGGTGCGGGTCGAAGCCGCCCAGGCCCTCCCACACGTCGCGGCGCACCAGCATGCCCGCGCTGGAGACGGAGAGCACACCGCGCACCGCGTCGTGCTGGCCCTGGTCCTGCTCGCGGCGCTCCAGGCCGGTCCAGCGTCGGCCGCTGCCGGTGAGGGTGGTGCCGACCTCGAGGAGTTGCCTGCGGTCGTACCAACTGCGCACCTTGGGGCCGAGCACGGCCGCGGAGGGCAGTTCGTCGGCGGCGCGCAGCAGCAGGTGCAGCGCGTCGGGTGCGGGCTCGCTGTCGTCGTGCAGGAGCCACAGCCACTCGACCGGTTCGGTCGACCGCGGCGGGCGGTCCTGGTCGGTGTCGCCGTACGGGTCGGACGCGTCGTACGCGTCGATCCGATAGGGCAGGGACGCGGGATCGAGGTGCGGCGCGGCACGCAGGGCTTCACTCACGGCGGCACCGAACGCGGTCCGTCGCTCGGCGTGCAGCACCGAGCCCTGACCGAGCGCGTCCTCCAGCAGACCGGCCGAGGCATCGGTACTGCCGGTGTCGACCGCGACGACGCGCTGGACCGGGCGCTCCTGACCGAGCAGGCCGGTCAGTGTGCCGGGCAACCAGCGTGCCCCGTCATGGGCGACGAGGATCGCGGTGACTATGTGCCGTGAAAAAGCCGGAGCTTGCGCGTATGCCGACTGATGGCTGAAAAGTGACATCGAGTGCGGTGACCCCGGGGGGCTCGAAGCGGCGTGGTACCAGCGGTCCGGCATCCGGCCGAACGGCGAACACACTACGCGACGGGCACCCCGCGCCCGCTCTGCTCGGGGTCGCGGCCTCGGCCGACGCCCCTGGGCGGGCGATGCTCAGCGGGCGTCGCTCAGACGGCCGCCTTCTTGAGTCGGCGCCGCTCGCGTTCGGACAATCCGCCCCAGATGCCGAAGCGTTCGTCGTTGGCCAGCGCGTATTCCAGGCACTCGTCGCGCACCTCGCACGCGAGGCAGACCTTCTTGGCCTCTCGTGTCGAGCCGCCCTTCTCCGGGAAGAAGGACTCGGGGTCGGTCTGCGCGCACAGTGCCCGCTCCTGCCAACCGAGCTCCTCCTCCTCGCTCTCGCCGTCGGCGACCAGTAGCTGGAACAGCTCGCCCATCGCGTGCCTCCTCGACCCGTTTTTGCGTCCCCGTGATTAAGCCGTTACCGGTAACGGTTCACGACGTGTGTGAAATTACAAGCGCGTCGTTGCTGCGACGTCAAGCCGGGCTCTGCTATTAGGGCGGGGATTCACTCCCCGGGACCACAGCAATCCGGATTGACCACATAAATGGACAGATCCGGACAAGCACTGTGCCACGCGATCGCTTCGACGTTCCGGGCGGGAGCGTACCGGCGGGAGTCGCGGCGACATTCGATGCCAACCCGTGATGACCTCTGCAATGGACTACGCCTCACACCGTCCGCGCAGTTCCCGGGACGGGCCCGAAAACCGCGATGATGACCGAGGTCACACATCGACGTCGGTTGCCGATGTCACCCGGAAATGGGCCTCCCCGTGCCCTGCGGGCTTCAATCCCTTCCCAGGATTCCTCACCCGAATCGGGCAGCGGGCGTCCGATTGGGGTGCGGACCGGCGCGGGCGCACCGCGGCGAGTTGACACGGCCACCCCGTAGACGGTCTTCTTTTCCCATGTCCGCACGCTGCAGCCGGTACCGGAGTCGTCCTGTCGACGTCCGTCGGGTGTTCAGCGCGCTGTGTCCGCCGTGCGACCACGTGTACAGCTGTTGTCCGGGCTGTATCGCCTGAGGACGCCTTTTCGGCTGTCCTCCGCGCAAGCGGCGGCACTCTTTTCCCCCTTTATCGGCACGGCCGTTCGATTCGGCCGAATGTCCGTTCGGGATGTTGTCGGCCGCTCGCGTGTTCGCTTTCGCTCCGTCGCGTTCGCCTGATCCGCCGCGCCAGAAACAAGCGCAGACATCTCGAAGGACTCCCCTATGTCCAGCGACATCACCGTCGCCGGCGACCCGCTCGCCGCCCCCGCCGTGCTCGCCCTCCCCGTCGCTCCCCCCGTGCGTCCGGCCGTCGCCCGGCTCGCCGCGCTCGCCCGGCAGCATGCCGGCCTGGTCGCGGCCGAACTCGACCAGGTCCGCTACGACCCGATCTCCCGCTGGTACAAGCGGCTCGCCGCGACCGAGGACATGGAGGTCTGGCTGCTGAGCTGGCTGCCCGGCCAGGGCACCGGACTGCACGACCACGGCGGCTCGTCCGGCGTGTTCACCGTGGTCTCCGGCGAACTGCACGAGCGCTCCCTGGTGGTCACCCCGCTGCGTCGGGCCGGCGCCCGCGAGCGGGTGCTCACCGCCGGCACCACCCGCGTGTTCGGGCCGACCTATGTACACGAGGTGACCAACATGGGCACCGAACCGGCGATCAGCGTGCACGTGTACACGCCGCGGCTGGACTCGATGAACCTGTACGACGCCGGCGAGGACATCGCGCGGCCCAGCTTCGCGCCGCTGCGTCGGGTCGGCGTCGAGCGTTCGGGAGAGCAGTGGTGAGCGCGGTCGACCGACTCCTGGAACAGGCTCGGGCCAAGCTCGCCCGGGTGACCCCCGAACAGGCGCACGCCGCGTTCCACGACGGCGCGGTGCTGGTGGACACCCGCCCCGACTTCCAGCGCGACGCGGACGGCGCGGTGCCGGGCGCGTTGGTGATCGAACGCAACCACCTGGAGTGGCGCCTCGATCCCGAGGGCACGGCGCGGGTGCCCGAGGCCACCGGCTACGACCTGCGCGTGGTCGTGTTGTGCGACGAGGGCTACGCGTCCAGCCTCGCGGCGGCGTCGCTGGTGGACCTGGGCCTGTCCGGGGCGACCGACCTGATCGGCGGCTTCCAGGCGTGGAAGGCGGCCGGCCTGCCGGTGGTGCCCGCCCCGGGCCGCAATCGTCGGTAGAGCGCCGCGCCGAGCACAAGCAGCAGCGCCGCGCCGTAGCCGATCTGGTGGGTGGCCCGGATCTGATCCGGGGTCAGCTCCAGGCCCCAGGTGAGATAGAGGGCATATCCCGCCGGGCCCAGCGCGAGCCACTCCGGGCGCCGCCCGTCCAGCGCCACCAGCGCGACCACGAGCAGCGCGTACCAGGGGTAGGCCGGGGTCAGCACGAACAACATGCCGCCGGTCATCGTGAGCGCGCCCTGCCACGGGCGGTCCGGGTCGGCGCGGGCGGCCACCACGACGGCGAGCACGATCAGTACGACGACGGCCGCGTAAGGGGTGAGACCGGTCGGCAGCACCAGTCCGAGCAGGCCGAAGCGCGCGCCGTCGTCGTACCGTTCCTCCTCCAGGTAGCCGGGCAGGTAGCCGAACACGGCCGGCCCGACCGCGAGCACGTGCGGAAGATAGACCAGCAACACGGTGAGCCCGGCCGAGGCGAGCAGCCGCACCGGCGACCGACGCAGCCCACCGACCAGGGCCGCGGCCGGAAACATCTTCGTCGCGACGGCACCGCCGAGCAGCACCCCGCCCAGGATCGACCGGCGCCCGGCGACCGCGGCCAGTCCGAGCACCATCAGCAGCACGCCCAGCACGTCCACGTGCGCGTTGTTGCCCGCCTCGATCGCGACCATCGGACACCACGCCCACAACACCGCGTGTCGGGGATCGCGGCCGAACCGGCGCAACACCACGAGCAGCGCGAGGGTCACCAGCACGGCCAGCAACGCGGCGGCGGCCTGGACCGGTTCGCGCCGGCCGGACGGGGTGACCACGTGCACGAGCCAGTAGTACGCCTCGGCCACCGGCGGGTAGATGGTGTGCACGTCGGGCCGGTTGATCCGGGTGCACGAGCCGTCCGGCAGCGGGTGTTTGAACCACCCGGCGCACTCGCCCCTCGGGAACAACCACGCGTCGCGGAAGCCGGCCACCTCGGGATCCGCCGGGGCGTGCGCGTACGGCGAGCGGCCCGCCGCCTGGACCCGCCCGTCGAACGCGTAGCGGTAGGCGTCGTCGCTGGTCCGCGGCGGGGCGCCGGCCGCCAACGCGGGCAGCGCGAGCGCACCGATCAGGATCAACGGCACCGCGCGGCGCACCGGCAGCCGATGCACGAGCCGGACACCGAGCGCGAACAACACCCAGGCGACGCCGTACACGACGTACACGCCCACACTGCCGGGGTGCGTCCACGGGCCGTACACCGCGCAACCGACGGCGCCCGCCAGGCCGAGTCCGGTGCCGGCGGCGGCAATCGTGGTCGTGGTGCTCCTGGTCGGGCCGGTGTCGGCCGTGCTGTTCGGGGTCGCCGTGCTCGATGACATGGCGCGAGTCTGTGCGTCGCGAGGCCGTTTTCGGGGCATCCCGGGCCGACCGTCAGCACTTTGTAAGGCGGTCAATGGGGGCCGGCGGCGGGTTTTCGGCGTTGGCTGGGCACATGAAGCTCGACATCCGCTTGCCGGACCCGCCCGCCGGGTTGCGCCGCGGTCCGTTCCGGGCCGGCGCGTTTCGCGGCGCACTGCACGATCCGCGTACCACCGTACTGGTCGGCCGGCTGCTCGGCCTCGCCTTCCTGATCTGCTTTCTGACCGGCTTGTTCAGTCATCTGCTCCAGCATCAGCCGCACTGGCTCGCGCTGCCGTCCCGGCCGGTGTGGGGGTATCGAGTCACCCAGGGGCTGCACGTGGCGACCGGGATCGCGGCCGTGCCGCTGCTGCTGGTGAAGTTGTGGGTGGTCTATCCGCGGCTGTTCGCCTGGCCGCCGGCGACGTCGGTCGCGCACGCGCTGGAGCGGTTGTCGATCGCGGTGCTGATGATGGCGGCGATCTTCGAACTGGTCACCGGGCTGCTGAACATCGTGCAGTGGTATCCGTGGCCGTTCCCGTTCGTGCCGGCGCACTACTGGATCGCGTGGGTGGCGGCCGGGGCGGTCACCCTGCACGTCGCGGTGAAGCTGCCGCTGATCCTGGCGCACTGGCGGCGTCCCCAGGGCGTCGCGGCCGAGCGCGAAGGGCCCTCGCGACGCGGCCTGTTGACCGTGTTGGGCGGCGGCGTGGGCGTGGTCACCCTGGCCACCGTGGGACAGACGGTGACTCCGCTGGGGCGGGTGTCGGTGCTGGCGCCGCGGCGGGCGGACCTCGGCCCACAGGGCCTGCCGGTGAATCGCACGGCGCGGGCGGCGGGCGTGTTGACGGCGGTCCGCGATCCCCAATGGCGGCTGGAGGTGGCCGGGCCGAGGCCGTTCGCGCTCACCCGCGCCGAGTTGTTGGCGATGCCGCAGCACGAGGCCACGCTGCCGATCACATGCGTCGAGGGCTGGAGCGCGTCGGCGCACTGGTCCGGCGTGCGGATTCGGGACCTGATGGCTCGGGCGGGCGCGCCGCCCGGGGCCCGGCTGCGGGTGTTCTCGCACGAACTGTTCAGCCCGTACTCGGTGATGGACATGCCGGACGAGTGGGCGCGCGACTCGCTGACCCTGTTGGCGTTGATGCTGGAAGGCGCGCCGCTGGCCGAGGACCACGGCTACCCGGCCCGGATCATCGCGCCGAACCGGCCGGGCGTGCTCCAGACGAAGTGGGTCGACCGGATGGAGGTGCTGGGATGAGCACGGCGATCGAGCCCGAGCCGGTCCGGCCGCGAACCGGGCGCACGGTGAACGCCGTTCGACTCGTGCTGGGCGCCGCCGGGCTGGCGGGCATCGGCTGGGGCGTGGCGGGCACCTGGGACGACCCGTTCCTGACCGCGCGGGTGGGGCTGGCGAAGTGGTTGGTCGGCGGATTGCTGCTGCACGACGCGGTCTTCGCGGTCGCGGTCTTCACCGTCGCCGCGCTGACGATGCGGGTGCGGCCGGGTCCGCCCGCGTGGGTGCGACGAACCGTCCTGGGCGGCGCGGCGGTGGGGGTGGTGGGCACGCTGATCGCCCTCCCGGCGCTGCTGCGCCCGCTCCCGACACAGAACCCGTCGGTGCTGCCGTTGGACTACGCGCGGGGCCTGGTCATCGTGTGGGCGGCGGTCGGGGTGGGGACGGCGGCGGTGCTGGTATTGCGCGGGGCGCGGCGGCGGGGGCGGGGCGGGGGTTGATGTGGTGGGGGTGAGGTGAGGTGAGGTGAGCTGAGGGCGGGTGGGGGTGGGGTGTCGAACGAGGCGGCTCGGGCGCGGCGGTGCGCGGGGGCACTGGGGGGCGGGGGGCGCGGCGGTGCGGTGGTGCGCGGCGTGGCCGGGATACGGGTTTGGGTGCGGAGTGCGGTGAGGGTGGCGTTCGGAGGTGGCGCTCCGATTCGAGTGTGAAGTGCGGCGCGAGTGGGGCGCGGGGCCGCGCTCCCGTTCGGGTGGGGAGCGCGGTGAGGGTTGGGCTCGGGGCCTGCGCTCCTGTTCGCGTGCGGAGCACGGTGACCGGTGGGGCTCGGAGGTGGCACTCCGGGGCGCGATGAGGGCGGGGCTCGGAGGTGGCGCCCCGGGACGGGCGCGGAGCGCGGTGACGGTGGGGCTCGGAAGTGGCACCCCGGGACGGGCGCGGAGCGCGGTGACCGGCGGGGCTCGGAAGTGGCACCCCGAGGCGGGCGCGGAGCGCGGTGACCGGCGGGGCTCGGAAGTGGCACCCCGAGGCGGGCGCGGAGCGCGGTGACCGGCGGGGCTCGGAAGTGGCACCCCGT
>NZ_JBEXUX010000094.1:24764-30696 GCF_040629175.1 Embleya sp. NPDC005971
CCGAGGCGGGCGCGGAGCGCGGCGACCGGCGGGGCTCGGAAGTGGCACCCCGAGGCGGGCGCGGAGCGCGGGGGTGGCGCTCCGGGGTGGGTGTTGGTGGTTCAGGGTCGGCGGAGGGTGGCGAAGGCTCGGTTGGGGTGGGTCCAGGTTTCGGTCATGGTGAAGTGGTGGGCGCGGGCCAGGACGCGTAGGGCCGGGGTGCCGATGCGGGCCCAGCGGAACGCGCCGCCGTGGCAGCCGTGGTCGTCCTCGACGCGGGCGGCGAAGCGTTCGTGTACGTCCTGGGCGTCGGTCTCCACCACGAGCAGGCCGCCTGGGGCGAGCAGGCCGTGCATGCGGTCGAGCAGCCGGCCGGGGTCGCCGCCGATGCCGATGTTGCCGTCGGCGAGGAGCGCCGCCGCCCAACGACCCTCGCCCGGCAGCGGCTCGAACACCGACCGGCACAGCGCGGTGGCGCCGGCGGCCAGGGCCCGCGCGACGGCGGCCGGCACCGGGTCGATGCCGAGCGCGGTCACTCCTCGGCGACTCAGGGCCGCGGCCAGTCGACCCGGGCCGCAGCCGACGTCCAGGGTGGGACCGGTGCATCGGGCGAGCATGGTGTCGTCGGCGGTGTCCGGGTCGGCGCACCAACGGGCCAGTTCCAGGCGTTGTCGACGGTGGCCGTGGCGGCGTACGTAGAGCGCTCCGCCTTCGCGCAGGGCGACCGCGTACGGGTCGGTCCCGGCGCCCGCCGGCCCGTCGGCCGTCGTACCGGCCCGCGTGGCCGCCGGGAGGTCGGCCGTGCGATCGGGTTCGCGCACCAGGGTCATGCGTACACCTCCCCGCCGAGCAACGCGCGGGCCACGCCGGCGCAGTGCGAGTCGGGGATGTCACGGGTGACGGCGGCCAGGTCGGCGACCGTGTCGATGTCGGTCAGGGTGGGCAGGTCGCGGACGGTCAGCCCGGCGGCGAGCAGCCGCGCGCGCTGGATCGCGCCGGTCCTCGGCACCGACATCGGCACGCCGGGAAACACCGACGGGTCCGGCTCGCGCAGCCCGATCGCCCAGAATCCGCCGTCGGTCGCCGGGCCGAACCACGCGTCGGCGGCCGACCAGTCCACGGTCAGCAGTTCGGGAGTGATCTGCGGGGTGTCCATGCCGACCAACAGGGTCGGCCCGGTACAACCGGCGAACGCGGCGGCCAAGCGCAGATCCAGGCCGCCGAGCCCCTGGGGCACCACGTCGAAGCCGGCGGGCAGCCACGGTCCGGGCTCGCCGGCGAGCACCAGTACGCGATGGCGGGCGGGCGTCGCCAGTACGGCCGCGAGCGTGTCGGTGAGCGCGGCCTCGGCCACGGTCGCGGCCTGGTCCGGGGTCAGCGGCGGGGTCAGCCGGGTCTTGACCCGACCGGGCAGCGGCGCCTTGGCGATCACCACGAGGGTGCTCATGCGGGCCGCCCCGCGCGGGCGAGCACGGCGCTCATGTCCCGAACCGCGGTGACCGTGCCCCGGACCGTACCGGTGACCTTCGAGCGGCCGGAGCGCGGCAGATAGCGCACGTCCACCTCGGCGATCCGCCAGCCGGCGTCGGCGGCGCGGACCACGGTCTCCAACGGATAGCCGGAGCGGCGATCCACGACCTCCAAGGCGAGCAGGTCGACGCGCCGGGCGGCCCGCATCGGCCCGAGGTCGCGCAGCCGAGCGCCCGTGCGCCCGCGCAACCGCCGAGCCAGGACGGCGTTGGCCAGGCGCGCGTGCGGCGGCCAGGAACCCAGGGTCTGGGGGCGGCGGCGGCCGAGCACCAGATCCGCGGCGCCGGCGAGCACGGGGTCGGCGACCTCGGGCAGTTGGCCGGGGTCGAGCGACGCGTCGCAGTCGCAGAAGCACACGACCGGCGCGGTCGCCGCGAGCAGCCCCGCGTGGCAGGCCGCGCCGAACCCGCGCCGCTCCTCGACCACCACGTGGGCGCCGAACGAGCGGGCCAGTTCGGCCGAGCCGTCGCGCGAGCCGTTGTCCACGACGATCGGGCGATATCCGGCGGGCATCCGGGCCAGCACCCACGGGAGCGCGTCGGCCTCGTCGAGGCACGGCAACACGACGTCCACGCGGGGCACGGCGGGGGGCGTTTCGGAGTGCGTTCCGGACGGCATCTCGGCAGGCGTTCCGGAAGGTGTTCCGGAAGACGTGTCGGAGGTCGTTCCGGAAGACGTCTCGAAGGTCGTGCCGGGATGCTCGACGGGAGGCGCGGCAGGATGCTCGGCGGGAGGCGTGGCGGGATGCGCTGAAGAGGCTTCCATGCGGCTCACGCTAGATACGCACCGGCCGCATACCCAGGCATGACGTGCTTACGGAGTGCTGACGTCGCGGCGATACGGCCATGTGGGTTACGGCCCTCTTACGGATCGACCGCCCGCCGGAATCGTCCCCCTTCGCGCACCTACACTCGCCGGCATGAAGGTGCTCGTCGTCGACGACGATCCGACCGTGGCCGAGGTCGTCGTCGGCTATCTCGAACGCGCGGGGTTCCGCACGGCGCACGCCGCCGACGGGCCCGCCGCGCTCGATCTGGCGTTCGCCGAAATGCCGGACCTGGTGGTGCTCGACCTGATGTTGCCGGGCATGGACGGGCTGGACGTCTGCCGGCGGCTGCGCGAGCGCGGTCCGGTGCCGGTGGTCATGCTGACCGCACTGGGCGACGAGGGCGACCGGGTGCTCGGCCTGGAGGTCGGCGCGGACGACTACGTCACCAAGCCGTTCAGTCCGCGTGAGCTCGTGCTGCGCGTGCAGTCCGTGCTGCGCCGGGTCGCGGCCCCGGCTGCGGCGGCGCCCGTACTGCCGTCGGTGTTGCGGCACGCGGACATCGAGGTGGACGTCGCCGCCCACCGGGTGCTTCGTGCCGGTCGCGAACTCTCGCTCACCGCACGCGAGTTCGACCTGTTGTGCTTCTTTCTCGGCAGTCCGGGCCGGGCCTTTTCCCGGGACGAGTTGATGCGCCGGGTCTGGGGCTGGGAATTCGGCGACCAGTCGACGGTGACCGTGCATGTGCGTCGGCTGCGGGAGAAGATCGAGGACGACCCGGCCGCTCCCCGACTCCTGGTCACCGTGTGGGGCGTGGGGTACCGACTGGAGGTCGAGTCCGCGTGCCCGTGAAGGATTTCGCACTGATCTGCCTGATCGCGGCGGGCAGCGGGCTCGGGGTCACCCTGCTGGGCCTGCTCGGTTTGCGCGCGCTGCGCAATCGCTCGCTCTCGGTCGCGCTGGCCGCGATGTCGATGGTCACGATAGCCGGCATGGCCGCGGGTACGGTCGGGGTCTCCCAGGCGATGTTGCTCTCCTCGCACGACCTGACCGTGGTGATGGTGGTCTGCGCGGTCTCGGCGGTGCTCGCGATCGGCGTGGCGATGTTGCTCGGCCGCCCGGTGGTGGCCGACGTGCGGGCGCTGCGGGGCACCGCGCGGGCACTCGGCGGCGGCCCGTCCGGACCGCCGCACCGGATCTCGGCCGTGGCCGAACTCGCGGAATTGGGACGGGAGTTGGAGCGTGCCGGAGTGCAGCTCAGCGAATCCAGGGAGCGCGAGCGGGCAGTCGAGCACGCCCGGCGCGAGCTGATCGCGTGGATCTCGCACGACCTGCGCACCCCGCTCGCGGGTCTGCGTGCGATGGCCGAGGCGCTGGAGGACGGGCTGCCGGAGGATCCGGCGCGCTACCACCGACGGATCAGGACCGAGGTGGATCGGCTCAGCGGGATGGTGGACGACCTGTTCGAGTTGTCCCGGATCCAGGCGGGCGCGCTGAAGCTGACCCTGGCGCGGGTCTCGCTCTACGATCTGGTGGCGGACGCGATGGCGGGTACGGAGGAGTTGGCCCGGTCCTGCTCGGTTCGGGTGGCGGGCGAGGACATCGCCGCGGTACCGGTCCGGGTGGACGGCCGCGAGATGTCCCGGGCGTTCACGAATCTCCTGGTCAACGCGATCCGGCACACCCCCTCGGACGGCACGGTCGCGGTCGGCGTACGCACCGCCGAGAACGAGGTCGTGGTCTCGATCACCGACGCATGCGGCGGCATCCCCGAGGAGGACCTCCCCCGAGTCTTCGACACCGGCTGGCGCGGCACCCACGCCCGCACCCCGGCCCCCGGCGGCGGCGCGGGCTTGGGCCTGGCCATCGTCCGAGGCATCGTCGAAGCCCACGCGGGACAGGTGGGCGTGGCGAACACGGGAATGGGCTGCCGCTTCGAGGTGAGACTGCCGGCGGGGTGAGGGTGGCGTTGGGGGCGGGGGCGCGCGAGGGGATCGGGTGGGCGGTGGTCGTGGGCTGGGTCCGACACCAGACCTGAAATCGTGAGCGAAGCGAGCCGGTCAGCGGAAATGCAAGCCAAGCCCGACACCGGGAGCGAGATCGCAAGCGGAGCCAGTGGGTGGGCGGTGGTCGCGGGCCGGGCTCGACGCCTGGGGCGAGGTCGTGAGCGAAGCGAGCCGGTGGCGGCGGTCGCGGGCCGAGCCCGACAGCCGACCCGAAATCGCGAACGGAGCCAGTGGGCTGACACGAAACGCAAGCCTGGCCCGACACCTCGGGCGAGGTCCGAGCGCAGCGAGTCGGTGGGCGGCGGTCGCGGGCTGTGCCCCGACACCCGACCCGAAACCGCGAGCGCAGCGAACCGGTGGACCTCGATCGCATGGCGAGCCCGGCGCCTCGGGCGAGGTCGCGAGCGGAGCGCGGGTGGACGGCGGTCACGGGCTGGGCCCCGACACCCGACCCGAAACCGCGAGCGCAGCGAGCCGGTGGACCTCGATCGCATGGCGAGCCCGGCGCCTCGGGCGAGGTCGCGAGCGGAGCGCGGGTGGACGGCGGTCACGGGCTGGGCCCCGACACCCGAGCCGAAATCGCGAACGGAGCGAGCCCGTCAGTCCGAAATGCAAGCCGAGCCCAATACCGGGCGCGAGATCGCAAGCGCAGCGAGTCGGTCGACGGTGGTCGCGGCCGGCCTCGACGCCTGGGGCGAGGTCGCGAGCACAGCGAGCCGGTGGGCGGCGGTCGTGGGCCGGGCTCGACACCCGACCCGAAACCGCGAACGGAGCCAGTGGGCTGACACAAACGCAAGCCTGGCCCGACACCTCGGGCGAGGTCCGAGCGCAGCGAGTCGGTGGGCGGCGGTCGCGGGCCGGGCTCGACGCCCGAGCCGTGGTCGAGAGCGCGGCGAGCCGGCGGGCCCGGTCGCATGGCAAGCCCGACACCCAGGCAAGGTCGCGAGCGGAGCGAGTCGGTAAGCGGCAAATCGCATGCCGAGCCCAACACCGGGAGCAAAATCGCACACGCAGCGATTCGGTAGGCCCAGCACGCGAACCAAGCCCGACACCCGACCTGAAGTCGTGAGCAAGCTGGCGGGCCGACACGAAACGCAAGCCTGGCCCGACGCCTCGGGCGAGGTCGCGAGCGCAGCGAGTGGGTAGGCAGGGAGGTCGCGGGCCGGGCCCGACACCCGAGCCGGAGTCGCGAGCGGAGCGAGCCGGTGGACCCTGGTCGCGGGCCGGGCCCGACGCCCGAGCCGAGGTCGAGAGCGCGGCGAGTCGGTGAGCGGCAATCGCATGCCGAGCCGGACACCCGACCTGGTCGCGAGCGCAGCGAGCGGGTGGGCAGGGTGGTCACGGGCCGGGCCCGACACCCGACCCAAGGTCGTGAGCGGAGCGAGCGGGTGGGCCCGGTCGTGGGCCGACCCCACACCCGAGCCGAGGTCGCGAACGCAGCGAACCGGTGGACCCCGGCCGTGGGCCCGACCCCACACCCGAGCCGAGGTCGCGAACGCAGCGAGCGGGGTGGGCGGCTTTCGGCGATGCAGCGCTGCTTTTTATTGGGCGCCTTTGGCGCCGGCTCGCGAGGCACCACTTTTTTGCTCCGTCGCAGGCTCCTCCACAAAAAAGTGGCCCCTCGCTCGTGACTTCGTGTCCCTTCGCTTCG
>NZ_JBEXUX010000095.1:0-29747 GCF_040629175.1 Embleya sp. NPDC005971
GTGCCCATTGACTCAGGGCCATCCCCGCGTGCGCGGGGAGCAGTCGGATCACCGAGGTGATGCCGATGCGTAGACCGTAGCCGACCGGGCCGACAGGTGTGCAGCGATCGGCTGAGGTCACTCGATCGGGTGAATCGCAGAGAACCCCTTGAACCTTGTCCCACCATGGGACATAGTTAGGGGTGTGAGGCCGACGGACCACCCGAAGCCCACACGGAGAAGGAGCCTCCAATGAGCGTCGAGATCGCCAGCCACATCCCCGGCCGCACCGTCCACCCCTACGAACTCCTCGACGAGATGCGCAAGTACGTCGGCAGCGACCGGGAGGCGCACGACTCGATCCACGTGTTCCTCAACCAGATCGTCGAGATCGACGGCGAGGAGAACGTCATCCTCTCCACCCGCCCCATCCGGCCCGAACTGCTGGAGAGCAACCCGCAGGACCTCGACGTCTACCACTGGATCACCATCAGCGACGACGCCGCGCAGGACATCCGCGACGCCTTTGCCGCCGCCTACAGCGGCACCGAGGACAACGAGACGAGCAACGCCGTCTTCTACCAGATCGAGGTCTCCGACGACGGCACCACCTGGATGCCCGAGAACGACGACGCCCGCGGCACCGAGGACACCGAGGGCGAGACCCCCCGCGACGTCGCCCAGGCCATCCTCGTCAACCGGATCACCGACCTCGCCAGCGAGAACCTCACCCCCGGCCACATGCGCGTCCGCGTCTGGGCCGACGAGGACTCCGCGATCGCCGGCCTCGACGCCCTTGCCGAAGTCACCCACGCCTGACCCCGCGCGCGAACGGCCCGCCTCCGGGGCGCATCCGAAGGCGGGCCGTCCCGGCGCGGAAGGAGCCCGCACCATGATCGACAGTACCGACCCCGCCGAAACGTGGACCATCACCCAGGCCGCCGAACACCTGGGTGCCCGATCGACCAACACCGCCCGCCGCTTCCTCGCCCGCGCCGGCATCCACGCCACCGGCCGGCAACCAGGCAGAAGCGGCGAGAACCTGTACGACGCCCAAGCCGTGCGCGACGCCCAGGCCGCGAGACCCGGCAGGGGTGCCCGCACCGACCTGCACGCTCCCGCCACCGACCAGGAGACGTCATGACGACCGACCAGACCGCAGCACGACAGAGCATCGCCGATCTCGCCCGTCTGCTCGCCGACGGCCAATGGGCCGCCTCGGCGCCGCAACACCGCGCCCTGCACCGGGCCGTCGACGGCGAAATGGAGGACGTGGAACTCGCCGCCGGTCCCGACGCCACCATCGCCGAGGCCGCACGGACCACCACCGTGACCGCCGAACACGCCGACGCGGGCATCGCGGTCCTGCACAGCCGATGGGCCGACGTCGCGACCCAACTCGACGCGTGGGATGCGGATCCGCGCGACCATCGGAACGAATTCCTCAACGGCCTGCTCGGCGGCGGATGGGACGACCTGCCGGCCATCCCCCTGTCCGACCTCGGATCCGACATCTACGTGACCTGGCCCTGCGCAAGTCGGGAATGGCGGTCGGCGGTCGGGCAACTCACAGTCGCCATCGACTACTACGCATCCCGCGAGTGGACTGCATCCCTGCACGCGAGCACCCTGGGCCTGAATGCGGTCGGGCGCGCCACCGACAAGGCAACCGCCTGACCCGGACAGCACGAAGCGGCCCCATCCCTCGCAGGGATGGGGCCGCGAACCCCGCGAACGCGGGGCCGAACCGCCCGTGAGACAAAGACACGAGCCATCCCCGCCGAAGCGGGGCCAACATCTGGTCGATCGCCGACCCGACGGTCAGCCACGATCCATCCCCGCTGGAGCGGGGCAGAACTCCCGAGGAGACCTCTCCAGGAGTCATCCCCGATCACTCGGGGCCAAGCTGTTGAACGGACCTCTTTACGAGGCATCCCCGCCGAAGCGGGGCCGACACGAAACACCGTAGCCCAGCACCCCGACATCCGTGCAACGAACGCGAGAAAGAGCCCCCGCCGCCCGAAGGCGACGGGGGCTCGACTCACACTCCAGTTCGGTGGTACTCCTCCACCAGCGGATCCGGCGGCTCCGGGTCGATCCCCGCACGGCGCATCTGCGCACACCACCGATCCGCCGACCGCGAGAACGCCCGCAGAACCGACTCCAGCCGCGACAACCGCTGCCGCAACTCGCCGTTCTCCCGGTCGACCCGCTCCGTCGTCTCCTTCAGGATCGACAGACTCACCTGGTCACGCGCAGGCTCAGCCGTGATCTCAGCCGCAGCCCGCTGAGCCTCCGCCGTCGCCTGGGCCGCGCGGTTCGTCGCCCTCAACGTGAACCAGCCACACACACCCGTCACCGACACCGCCGCGAGCGTCCCGATCAGCCCGAATATCTCACTCACGAGTCACTCGCTCTCGCCCGCCGAACAGGCGGCACCGAGTGCTCAGGCACCGTCGCCGCCCAACAAATCACCCCGATGTGGCTGGTCAGATACCACGCCGACAGCCACGCACCCCGGGCGTACTCGCCCGTGACGGCCGACCACAAGTAGGCCGCCGCCCACAGCGACGGAGGCACCAGCGCCGCCAGGAACCCGGCGCCGTCATTGCCCACCCGCAGCCACCCGCACGCGAACGTGACCGAGCCCGCCAGGACCCACACCCACGCCCAGCAGTGCAGCGGCGCCGCGTTCGTGAGCACCTCCAGGCCCCGCGTGCTCGTCGGAGGTGCCACGAGGAACCCGACGCCGAGACAGACCTTCCCGGCTCCGGCGATCGTGAGGAACGCGCCGCGGCGGCCCAGGCGTCGCCGCAACCGGGCCACCGCGAGCCTCACCGGTTGCCCACTCCCTGCGCGCCGGCTGCCACCCCGGTCGGCTTCCAGACGCCGAAGTGCAGCGCGACGGAGACCATGAACGTGGCGAGCCAGGTGATCAGCGCCGTCTCCCAGGAGAACCGGTCGCCCGACTGGATCAGTTCGGTCAGGAAGCCGGACACCGCAGAGAACAAGGCGAGAAGGATCGCCTTCAGGCCCGCGCTGGTCGAGGACTTCGTGACGATGCCGACCGCGATCGGCAGCACCGTGCCGACGAGCAGCGACCAGAGCTGCACGCGCACCGGGTCGCCCGTCTCGGCGACCGCCTGAAGCATCGTCGGCGTCATCACTTGCCCGCCTTCAGCGCCGCGAGGATCGCGTCGAGCTTCGCGTCGAGCGCGTCCACCCGGGCCCGGGTCTCGCCGATCATGCCGTACACGTCCGGCGGCGCCGGCCGCCCCGCCGCCTTCGCAGCCTCGACGTCGCCCTGGTACTTGTAGCCCAGCTCCGTCGTCGGATCCGCCGCGCGCTGCAGCAGGGCCCACGCGTCCGGGCCCGAGCCGTTCTCCTGGTAGCCCCAGCCCTGATACGGGACCAGGGCGTCGTGCAGCTCCGTGAGCTGCTGTGCCTGTGCAGGCGTCATGTCGTCCTCCTCTGTGATTGGACTGTCACCGCGCCACGGGACCTTGCTCGTGTCGATCGCGCCCGGGTCGCCGTGGTCGTTGCCCGGGACCTGCGAATGGCCGTACCAGCCGGGCCTGTTCAGCCACGTGGCCATGTCGCGGTCGTCGTGATCACCCGGGTACGCCTGCGGTGGTCCGGCCGGCCACGTGTCCGGCACACCGTGCGCGCGGATCGCGGCGCACAACCGCTGGAAGTTCGGCTTGCGCGACGGGTCCCAGCCATCCGTGAACGGGGCCCGTGCGTAACCGAGGTTCTCGATCTGGATGTTGACCGTGCCGGTCCGGTTGGTGCGCACCGTGCCGGCGTTCTTCAGCGCTCGCCCGGACTGGGTGAGCGGGCCGAACTGGCCGAGGCGATCGGACAACGGGTCGTACAGAACCTGCGGTTCGGACGACACGCTGATCAGGTAGGACGCCATCGAATCGAACCAGCCCGACCCCTGCGGCGCCTCGACCGTGTGCTCGGTCACGCGCGGCGCACCGCCCGACATGGCGCCGCCGATCGACTGCCCGCCCAGACGCTCGGCCCCGGCGATGTACGCGGGCCCGGCCATCACTCGCCGCCCACGGGCACGTAGTGGTCCAGGTCGCCGTCGCCGCGCAGCACGAACCACTCGCCCGCGTTGCGCGGGTGCTCGCGCACCAGCCGCGGCACCTCGTCCAGCGCGGCCAGCTTGCGCACGGTGTCCGCGTGCGCCTGGTCCACCTCCCCGCAGTACGTGTCTGGGCGGTCGCCCGGGTGGATGACCGCAGCGTGATAGCGGGACATGAGCCCTCCTCGGGGCATAGAGAAAGCCCCGGCCAGTCGGCTCGGGGCGGGAGTCGGTGTCGGGTCAGAGGGCGATGCGGATGCCGTCCAGGGAGATCCACGTCGCGGCGGTGCCGGCATCCGGGGGGATGTTGGCCTGGATCACACCGCTCACGTCGACCAAGACGCGCGCGTACATGACGGAAGCAAACTCGGTGGCAACCGGGAAGTACCGGAACGAGCCGGGGCGATACCCCGCTGGCAGCGTGGCCAGCGTGATTGTGGTGACCTTCGCGAACGAGGCCCCGTCGACCCTGCGCAACGTTCCGCGCAGCTCGACCACCCCGTTGACAAGCCGATACGCCGGCGACCCCGTCTGTGCGGTGATCGCGGCGTCATACGGCAGCGGGATCCACGGGCCCGGCGTGATCGGCTGCCACACCGACCCGTCGTAGTAGTCGATCCGGTTCTCCGCCGCGAGGTAGGTGACCATCCCTGCGACGGGCGCCGCCAGGCCGGTGAGCACCGCCCCCCGGTTCGAGGCGTTTGTGAAGATCTTGACGCCGTATTTCGCCGCCCCATCCGCGATGGCCTTCGCCAGGCTCTGGGCGTCGGGCTTGTCGGACAACAGGGCGGCGGCGATGCCCTGGGCGTAGATGTCTTGGCCGGGCATACAGCCTCCTATGCGTACTTGCCGGGGATGAACAGGTCGCCGCCAGGCATGCGGGTCACCACGACCCGGTTGCCGACGGAGAGCGTGTAGTGGGTGAAGGGCCGGACCTTGGGCAGAGTGCCGCTCGGCACGAGGCCGAGGTCGACCGTGCCGTCACCGTTCACCGCGGTGACCGTGGCGAGGACGCTGGAATCCCCGTTGCGGAGACCGTTCGCGAACGCTGCGATGGACGCGGGCAGGGTCACGTCTCCTCCCGGCTGTACGTGGTGAGCGAGAAATCTCCGGAGGCGGTGAGCGGAACGTTGATCGACTGCACGATGTGCAGCTCGGCGTACCCGTCCGCGTACACGACCCGGATGCAATCGCCCGGCTCCAACGCCGCGTTCGGCACGGCCTTCAGGGCGACACTCGCGGTCACCCCGAGGCTGTCGCGCAGGAGCGACTCGCCGATCACCGTGCACTGGCCGGACGAAACCCACAGGTTGGACTGCCGCTTCCCCAGGACGTGACCCATCGGGCCGCCCCACCGAGTCGGACTCGTAGGGTCGGAGTCGACCACGAGAGCCCCCACCGGGGCGGCGCCGTCCGCGGCGTTCCCGCCGGTGACGAGCCACCCGTTGCGGACCTTGTCCCTGGTCATGCCCGTCGTCGCCGACACGAGGACGCCCCCCGGGCCGGCCGTCACATCCCACACCGGGGTCGCCGTCGACAGGTCCGGCAGGTCCCGGATGCGGAACACGCCGGCGCCATCCGTCGCGACCTCCGCACCCATCGCGGAGGCCAACTCCTCGATGGCGTCCCACCGATTGTCGTCGCTGTCCCACACGCGGGTCGCCGGTGACGGGTTGTTCGTGGCCTCGTTGACGACGACCGCATCAGGCAGCGTCTGCGTAATCAGCGTCGTGATGACCGACGCGCACGCACCCAAGCCGGTGCTCGCCGTGGGTGTGACGAACGGATCGTCCGCGACCACGCCCTCAAGCGACCTGCCCGTAATGCGGACCGGCCCGAGGTCACGATCGCCGTCGGCCGACTGGATCTGGAACACGCCGACCGGCACAACCTCCTCGGTGCCGTCCGGGTACTGAATGCCCCGGTAGACCTGCAACGTGTTGCCGTACACGGACAGGGGGTCGCCCGCATCCCGCGGCATCAGGGCGATGTCGGAGACGGTCAACGACAGCGATCGGCGGATCTTGTTGCCGCGGTCCGCCGATACCGAGCCCTCGGTGAACGGGACCCTGCCCATGAGCAGCGTCGACCCGGCGAAGGCGTCGACCCGCTTGGCCAACACATGTGGCGCCTTGAGCGCCGCGAGGAACTGGGCCGTGACGGTCTGCATCAGGTGCCCTCCACTCCGGTGAGCACCCCGAGCCAGGTCTCGTAGGCGTCGAACACGTCCTGCCAGGTGGCGTAGTTGTTGTACACGTCCTGCCAGGTGCGGCCCGCCGTGCCCGCCATGCCGCCGATCGGGCGGTCGACCTCGGTGATCGGCAGGGTCCACAGGCGCCACGGATCCGAGCCGTCATTGTCCACGGGCGCGTCGTCGGAGTCGCCGACGCTCACGTACACCGAGCCCAGGTTCAGACCCTGGAGCAGGAGCGTCGCCCCGGTGTCGAGGAGCCAGTCGAGCGCCGCCTGCTCGTCCGCGTCCCGCGTGTACACCGCGACCGAGCCCTCACGGGACATGCGGGTGTCCGACACCACGACCGGCATTCGCGAGCCGCGCACCGGATACACGCCCCTGTCGACCTTGCGGGACCAGGCCGAGGTGGTCGCCGCCAGGAGGCAGACGTTCCTGGCCGGCTGGCCGGGGTCCTTCAGCCAGAGCATCGACCGGTCGGGCGGCGGGACCGTCACCGAGGTGGTCGAGGTCGAGCCGCCCGACCAGGAGTACTCGTAGTGCACGAGCACGCCGAGCGGCGCCTCGTAGTCCTCGAAGATCATCGTCGCGCCGGTCGTTGCGAGCGCGACCGCGTCCCCGCCCATCGCGCGGACCGGATGCCGCGACCCGTCCGGATCCACCCGACTCAGCGTGATCGCCGTCGGGTGCGGTATGCCGGTGATCTGGATCGTCACGCTCGCCGTGTCCTGACTCGGCGTCAGGATGTACGGCGGCGCGGTCTGCACCAGGCTGAGCGAGTCCAGGAAGAACACCTGGCCCGCAGTGCTCGCCTGCGGCAGCGACACCACCCGGGCATATGCAGCCCCGGCCGGCGCCAACCGGCCGACGGAGTTCGATCGCCACACACCCGCCGTCGACGCGGCATCCTGGTCCGGGAAACCGTGGCCGAGGTAGGTGGTCCCGTCGGCCGCGTACCAGTCGATGTCCGTCCACACCTGGTGAGCGGCTACCCCGTAGTGCCACTGCTTCGCGACGTAGTACAGCCCGGCCGTCACCGGCACCAGCGAAACTGCCTCGACGCGGGCCTGACCCACCGCCGTGACCGTGACCTTGAGACTGCGGCCGTCGGCGAACGACGGGTCCGCCGGGGCGGATTGGGCGATCGTGCAGTTCCCGGCGGCCTGCCAGCCGGACGCGTCCACCTCGACGGACTGCATCGCGTAGGAGAGCAGGTTGCCGGCCACCAGCGCCACGCTGGTCGGCCGCACGGCGATCTGATCGAAGTACCATGCCTCGCTCGACGCGCCGGCGGTCGGCCGTAGCCGCACCTCCACATGCGTCGCACCCACCGGGGCGGTCGCGACCAGCGCCCACCGCTCCCAGACGACAGTCTGCTGAGCCGTGACCGTCCTGGTCGACGTCGCCAGCAGTGTGCCGGAGGTGAGGGCGTCGTACCAGCGCGCCTCCCACACGACCGTCCGCCCAACGGCGGGCGGCACGAGACGGAACGCCACCTCGTATTGAGTGCCCGCCGTGACAGGCGCCCTGGCGGCCGTCGTCACCGTCATGCTCGCCGCAGTCGTCGACGTCGCACCCAGGCAGTACGCGCCCTCGTACACGCCGCCCGCCACCCGGGACACCGATGCGTTCGTCGTCCCGGTCCAGCCCGCCGGGTCCATCTCGGCCGACTCGGTGTTGTACGGCAGGACGTCGCCGGCCACGGACGTCGGCAGGCCCAGGCCGATCGAGTCGAACACGACCGCCTGGCTGCCGGCGGTGATGCCCGCCGTCACCAGTACGGCAACCGACGCCTTCGCCGCAGTCGCCGGCGACGCCGCGACGAGCACGACCGGTCCGGTCCACGCCGTCGAGTTCGGCAGAGTCGCCGGAGTCGTCGTGGTCGACGACGAGATGAACACATCGCCCGAGGTGTACCAGTCGACCCGCAGCGAGATGATCCGGCCGGACGCCGCCGCGACGTTCGCGCCGAACGTGAACGCCTCGTACGTCGTAGACGCCGCCACCGCGACCTTGGCGGTAGCCGCCGACATCGCCCCGGCCGCAGTCGACGTCAGCCGCAGCGAGGCCACGCCGGCCAGAGCTTGGCTGGTGACGCGGGCAACGGTCGTGTTGCTGCCCGCCGTCCACGTCCCGATCGACCCCTCCAGGCCAGCATCGTCGACCGGCAAGAGATTGCTGATGATGCCCACGGTCACCAGCCCTTCGGTCCGAGATCGAGCTGACGGGCTGCGCGATCCTGGCCGGCGTCGACACGCGTGTCTACGTAGGCGCGGAGCGTCGGACCGTCCTGGACGACGAGCGTGATCGGGTCGCCCGGCCGGAGACCACCGGTGATCCCGGCCTCCGCAGCGCGCTGCATCGTCGCCCACTGACCCGAGGTGAGGACCGGCTCGGGCGCACCCGTGCGGTTCATCGCCAGGGTGTCGCCCGGCTGGAGCCAGCCCCCGCTGTCGTAGCCCTTGGGCGGCAGGTTGGGGTTGGCCTGCTGGACGTTCGAGATGTTGCCGTACTGCCGCTTGATGTAGTTGATCGACGCGGCAATGTTCGCAATCGGGTCCAGGATGTCGTTCGGCAGCGACGCCACCCGGTTCGAGGCGAACGTGGGCGGGATGACCTGGGCCAACCCTTGCGACGGGATGCCCGCCCGCGCGTTGCTGTCGGTGGTGTTGATCGCCCTGGGGTTGCCTCCGGACTCTCGGCCGATGAGCGTGGCCATACCCGCCCGCCACTGGTCGAGCGTCCCCGGCGGAGGAGTCCCCGTCGCGGACAGGGCGGCGTCGATCCACGCCAGGAGCTGGCCGGTCGGAACCGGGCCGCCCGCAGCCTTGAGGCTCGGCTCGAACCCGTAGTGCGCGCCGAACAGCGGATCGTTCCATCCGCGAGCACGGCTGCCGACGATGACGCCGTCGCCACCCCTCGACTCGACGTTGACGCCGGCCAGGGTGCCCGCGGTGTGGCCGACACCGTTGTTGGTGATGCCGATCTTGAACGGCGCGTCCAGGTCCTTCTTCCAGCCAGCCGGAGCCTGGGTTCCCTGGAAATCGAACGTTGTCCACAGCCGCGATGGCGCCTTGCCCAGGATGACCTGCTGGATTGCGGCCATAAACCCGGAGCAGTCCCAGCTCGGATCACCCGAACCACCCCACTGATAGGGCTTGCCATCCTGGGTCCGCGCCCAGTCGAGCGCCTTCGCGACCTGGGCTCCGCCGGTGTCGGCGGCGTCCTGGCCCTTCAGCTTGTCGATCAGCGCGTCGATCCCGGCGAGCGGCAGCTTCTTGATCGCGTCGACCCAATCGTTGCCGCCCGGCATCGAGTTGACCAGCGCGCGGATAGGCGCCATGCCGAGCTCGGCCGCCTTCGCCAAGCCGCCCCGGACGACCTCGCCGATCTTGTCGATGACGCTGCCCACGCCCGGGATGGACTTGATTCCGCCCTTGACCTTGTCGACGACCGACCCGACGATGCCGCCGAACCCGAAGGCCGGCAACGAGCCCGTCCGGGCGCGGTAGTTGATCTCGTCGACGCCCGCGCTGCCGAGCCACCTGGCAGCCTCCGGCCGCAGCCACGCCTCGCCCGGCGACACCGCGGCGAGCATCGTGTCCCGACCCGGGGCGTACCCGGGCAGCACACCGTAGGCGCCCGCCGGCACGACACCGCCGCGGGCGAATCCGAGCTGGACCGCGTCGAGTTGCGGGAGGCCGACCTTGGACGCGACGAAGTTCCAGACGCTGCGGATCCCGTTGTTGTAGACCTTGTCGATCACGAACCGCACCGGGGCGGCGGCCACTTCCTGTAGGCCGGACCAGATGCGGCCGACCGCGTCCACCGTCGACGCGAACCCGGACTGGATCCCGCCCAGGGTGTCCGCGATCTTGTTCCCGATCCAGGAGAACACCGGCCAAATCACTTCGTCCCAGAGGCGACGCACCCCGGAGCCGAACGACGCGAGGCCGCCCATCATCGAGCTGATCGCGGGCTGGATCCGGTCGGACCACAAGGACGACGCAGCCGCGCCGATCCACTGGAACACCTGCGAGATCGTCGACCACAGGTCCTTCGCCGTGGTGCCCAGCGTTGCGAACCAGTTGACGATCTCGCTCACCGCGCTGATCGCCGTGCCGATCGCCCACGCCAGACCCTCGACCAGCCACCCGGCCAGGGTCACCAACGGCGGCAGGACCACCGACAGGACGGTCACCGCGAGGTTGATCGCCAAGGCGATGATCGTCACCAGCGGCGGAATGATCGGCAGCAGCGCCACGAGGAGCGTGACCGACGCGTCGATCAACTGACCCAGCGACGGCATGAGCTGCGCGAGGACATCGCCCGCGAGCTGCACCAGCATCCCCGCGAGTTGCGCCACGACCGGCAGGATCGGGATCGCGGCCTTGACCAGCTCGACGAACGCCTCGGCCAGGACCGGCAGGATCTGCCCGAGTCCGGTGGCGATCACGCGCGCGACCTCGGACAGCGTCGGCGTCAGATCCCGAATGATCGGCACCAGGTCGCCCGCGAGTTGGCCGACGATGTCGACCACCGGCGGCAGCAGCGCGATCAGCGCCTCGGCCAGGATGCCCACGGTCTCCGAGACCGCCGGCAGGATCGGCACCAGGGCACCGAGCACCGACGTCACCAGTTGGATGCCGACCGGGATGAGCGGCAAGACCGCCTTGACGATCCCGACCACAGCCTCCGCGATCGCCGTGAACAGCGGCGCGATGGCGGGCAGCAGGGACAGGAATGCCTGGAAGATCTGCACTTCGAGCTGGATGAGCTGAGGGATCAGCGGCAGCAGCGCGGTCAGGACCGTGACGAACGCGTCGGCGAGCAGCCGGACGACCGGGACCAGGGTCGGGAGCAGGTCGACGAGAGCGCCGACCACCGAGGTGGCCAGCGTCACGAGCACCGGGATCAGCGGCTGGATCGCCGTCATGACCTGCTGGATCGCGCCGACGAAGTAGATGGCGAGGAGCTGCGCGATCTGGCCGATCCCCGCGATCAGCGGCTGGAGTGCGGGGATCAGCGCGGCAAAGACCTGGGTGAAGGCCGTGCCCAGCAGCGTGATCAGCGGCGCCAAGGACTGGATCATCGTGGTCAGCGGCCCGGCCAACTGCTGGACGAGCTGCACCACGACGCCGAGGACCGGGCCAAGGACCGTCGTCGCGACCGAGACGACCAGCGCCAGGACCTGACCGATCGGCCCGAACAGCGGAGCGATCGCCGCGAGGGCTTGGACCAGCGCGCCACCGATTACTTGGAGCAGCGGGCCTGCGGCCTGGACGATCGGCATGAGCGCCTGGCCCAGGGCCGTTGCCAGTTGCCCGAGGGCCGGGCCTAGGGTGGCGGCGATCTGGCCGATCACCGGGGCGACTGCCGCCAGCAGCGGCAGGACGGCCTGGATGACCGAGCCGATGACCTGGACCGTCGCCGTGGCAACCTGGCCCATGGCGGCGAAGATGCTCTTCAACGCAGCCTGCACCTCGGGCAGGCCGGTGATCCGCGCAAGCTCGGCGATGCCCTTGCCGATCGCACCGAGCAAGGAGTTGCCCGTGGCCTGGGCGGCGGAGAAGACGTTGAGCACGACGCGGCCGACGTCACCGACGACGCTGGCGAACTGGCCCAGGACGGCGATCCCGGACTCGATGCCGCGCTGCATCGCACCGGACACGAACGCCTTGTCCATGGTCTCGGACAGGCGCGTCGACGCCTCTCCGGCGGCGGCCGTGATCCGACCGAACGCCGGGCCCGCAGCCACTGTGAGCTGGGCGAATCCCCGGGTCGCCTCAGCCGGCCACTTCGCGAAGTCGGCCAATGACTTGTTGGCGTTGTCGAAGATCGTCGCGAGCATCCCGGTCTTCGAGATCTCGGCGACCGCCGACGCCCAGTTCCGGGCCATCAGGTTCAGCTCGGTCGCGGCGCCCGCGAGGCCGGTCCGAATGTCCGGGATGATCTGGCCGGACATCTCCTTGAAGGAGGCGCCGAGCCCGGCGAACAGCGACTCCTGGGTGGCCTTGCGGACCTCGCCCCAGGCAGGCGCCATGTCTTTGACGGCGAGGACGAACTCCCGCGCATTTGGGGTGAGCTTGGCCATCGCCTCCGCGACCGCGCTGGTCTGCGCAGCCGCCGCGGCCTGGGCGTCGGCGAGCGCGCGAGCAGCGTCCGCGACCGCCTCCTGGGCGTCGCGGATCTGCTTGTTGCCGTCGACCTGAGCATCCGTCAGGCCCTGCTGGGCGGAAGCTACCCGGCGATCGGCGGCGGACAGCCGGTCCTTCGCCGCGAGCACCGTGTCCGAGCCCTCGACGCCCGCCCGGTTGGCCTTCTCCGCGTCGGCTTGGAGTCGCTGGTAGGCGGTCGACTGCTCGGATGCGGACTGCACTGCCCGGTCGGCGGCGAGCTGGGCCCGCTCGATCGCCAGCCTGTCGCCGCTCGCCCGCGCGGCCTCCAACTCCCGACGGGTCTCCTCGACCCGCAGTGCCGCCTCGCGCTGGTCCAAGGCGCCGTCCGCAAGGCGGTCGTTCATGTCCTGCAACTGGCGGGTCGCATCCCGCCGTGCGGTCGTCAGGTCCTGCTGTGCGGTCAGCTCGTCGCGCTGCGCGTCCCGCAGGGACTGCTCGGCGTCACGCACCCGCCGGGCAGCGGACGCGCGAGCATCGGCGACGCCGGCCTGAGCCTTGGCCAGCGATCGCTGAGCGGACTCCACAGCACGGGTCGCCGCCGCGGCCTTGCCGGCGTCGGCCGCTGCACTGTCGAACGCCTTGAATGCGGCGCCGACGCCCTTGAGGCCGACACCGATCGCAGCCCCGGCGGTCCCGATCGTGGCCAGGGCCGGGGCGGCGACGGCGGACGCCGCGACCAGCGCGGTCCCGAGCTGCTGGGCACCCGCCGCCGCCGTGGCCAAGCCGGACCCGGCAAGGCTGACCTTGATGATCGAGCCGATGCCGGCCATGCCCTTGCCGAACGCGCGCGTGAACGCGCCGGATGCGTTGGTCCCGCTCCGCCCGACCTGGTTGTTGAGGTTGCGGTCCCAGTCGCCCGTGAACTCCGGGCGGATCTCGATGTATCCGCGACCCACCAGCACGCCGGCACCCGGCACGAGGTCACCCCCGCCCCTGGCTCAGCTCGCCTTGGACCGCCCGAACACAGCGGCCAATTCCTTCGCGCCACTGCCGTGCCGGCCACCGAACCGGATTACGCCGGAGCCCGGCTTCTCGGCTTCGGCCTCGGGCCCGATCGGCTTCGGCGGCTTGATCCGCTTGACCTTCTTCGGGTCACCGCCGAGCAGGATCGTCGCGTAGGTGTTCTCCCGCACGGCGTTGACCAGCCACGCAGCCATGCGCCGATCCATGGGCGCGCCCCAGAACTCGTCCTTCGGATCCTGCGGCTGCATGGCCCGCGACGTGGCGGACTCGACCGGCAGGTACCGGATCAGCACCCGCAGCCGGCGCCACGACATCTCGCCTCGGTAAAGGTCCAGCAGGTCGACCTGGTAGTAGCGCAGAAGGTCGGCCTCGATGGCCTCGCCGTACTCCTTCAGGAGGTGGGCGAGGCCTGCGATTCCCCCGGCTCCAGACCCGAACGCGCCTGCCACTCGGCGTGGATCAGCTCCAGGTCGTCGAAGGTGTAGCCGGCCTTGAACATCTGCTTGATCTTGTCCGCGCCGAGAACGTCCTCCAGGACCGCGTAGCCGTCGGACATGCTGCTGACGCGGACCTGCATCTCGATCGGCAGCATCTTCATCGGCGGCAGCTCGAACTCGACACCGTGCAGGCTGAACACGGTGGCCTCCGGCATCGCCTCCCGACGCTGCTTCGCGAGCGCGTCGAGGGACACCACCGTCGTCTTGGGGGTCTTGTCGGTCATGATCACTCCTTGCGGGTACGCGGGTTGTGGTCCGCCCGGCCCGGACCCGCGGCCGGACCAGGCGGACGATCAGGGGGTTACGCCCAGGACGGGTCGTTGCTCAGCCAGGTCGCGATCTCCGGCGCGGACGTGGCGTAGGCCGTCGCCGTCATCTGGAGGCCGACCGCCCCACCACGAGATGTGGTGATCGAACCGCGGTCGGTGATCTCGCAGCGCGCCACGACCAGCCGGTTCGTCACCGCGCCGTCGGTCCATTCCAGGCCGATCGCCCGCTCGTCCGGGTCCGGCGCGGACGGGATCGCCAGCGTCGACACCCCGCCCGTCGTGGAGATCGACGCGCTCGGGAAGTACAGCGTGACGACGTCCTTCTTCAGCTCCAGCGCGGTGAACTGCAGCGTCATGTCGATGCCGGTCAGAATCTTGCGGACCGGGGACAGGGACTGCCACGCCTTGATGTCGTCGGTGCTGGTCGAGTACTGCATCTCGCAGCCGTCGTCCGACAGGTAGCCGAGGTCGACCCAGCCCACGCCCCACGCGGTCGTCAGGTCGGCGGGCGCCGTGGTGCCCTTCGGGGCGATCAGGATCTTTCCGTCGAGACCGACCCTGACGTTGTCGCCATCGTTCGCCATTGCTGCCTCCTGGGCATGCCGAAATGCCCGCTCGACAACCGCCGGCGGGAAGGGAGTTGGGGGTTATGCGGGTCGGAACCGCAACGTGCAGGTGAGGACGTACCGCGGCAGCTCGGTCACCGGGTCGGGCGCCCACACCAGACCGTCATCGGTGACGGTGTAGACGATCGCGTCCAACGCGTCGGCCGACGGCATCGTCAGCATGTGCGCGAGGACGAGCTGGGCGAGGTCGTGCGCGGCCGCCTTCGAGGCGGCCAGGCAGTCGATGTCGATCGTGCCGTCCTGGAGAACGAAGCGCAGCTCGGTCCCGCCGCCGAGTCGGGAGACCGCCACGACCGGCAGGCGCTCGGCCAGGTCCTCCGGCCACTCCGACGTCACGTGCACGTCGGGGAGTCGGGACGCCAGGAACGAGATGCTCAGGGCCTCGATGTCCGGGAAGACGACGACGGGGAGCGGGTCGGTCACTCGAGCTCGGCCTTGCGTCCACGCTTCGGCGGCATGATCACCGGCTCGTCGGTGTCGTTGACGGGCGGCAGGGGCCCGCCCTGGTCGTAGTCGTCGAGCACCTCGGCCACCCGGCCGTCCCGCTGGAGCGCGCGCACCTGGTCGGGCTCGACGTCGATCTCGTCGCCGGGCGCGTGGCCGTCGTGCCAGTGCGCGAGTCGGATCCGTGTCATCTCGTCCTCACCTTCATGGACATCAGGGATTTGTAGAGGACGCGGGTCTTGAGGTTGTAGCCGCCCTGGATCGGGCGCGTCCGGCGGGACGTCGTCACGTAGGTCACGATCCGACGCGACCCGCCACCACCGCCGGAGCCACCGCTGCCGCCGCCCGACCCGCCGCCTCCGCCGCCGGAACCACCGCGACCGCGACCGCCCTTGGTCAGGCTGATGCCCTTGGTGAGGTTGATCCGGGACCGCTTGGTGAGGTCCACGCGCGACCGCTTCCGCATGTCCAGGCGGGACCGCTTGCTCAGGTCGACCGTGTCGGTGACGACCCGGCGCCGGGTCCTCTTGATCTTGCCGGTGCCGTACTCGACCTGGAGCGTCCACGGCGCGTCCGACCCGTACTGGGCCCGCCACCCTGTGGTGCTCATGACCGAGGTCGAGAAGCTCATCGCCGCGTACTCACCCGAGCGCTGATGCGACGGCGACCACGTCGGACCCGAGTACGACGGCGCCGTGGCGATCAGGCGCGCGTGGCCCGTATCGGCCTTGTCCTTGAGGACAGTGCGCACGTCCTCCGACCGCGCAAGCTCCTGGAACAGGGCGGGATTTCTGACGAACTGAGAAGGCACGACGCCACCTCCCGCCTAGTCGATCTCGACGAGTTCGGCCTCAACGTGATGCACACCGCCGCCCGGCCTGGGCCAGCGGCCGACCTTGCCGTCGACCTCCAGCGTCATCCCGTCGTACTCGACACGGTCCGTCTCCAGCAGGTCCAGGTCCATGCCGCGCGGCGTGTACAGCCGCCACCCGGTCGCGGTCGTCTGCCGGTCCTGCGTGTACTCGGTCGACTGCGCGGGCGGAGCGGCCGGCTGCACGTTCACGCCGTCGACCGTCGACCGCGTCGCCGCGGCCCAGTCCCGCCGCTCGGACCCGTACCGGTCCGCCACCACCGGAGCCCGCACGATCACCACCGACTGCACGTACATCAGGCTCATCGCAGCCTCACCGTGTACGACGACCTGCGGTACGGCTCCAGGATCTCCCGATGCGACGAGGTCAACGACCCGGTGCCGAACGTTTCGACGGTGTAGACCACGCTCTCGCCGCCGACCGTCTCCGACCGCAGCCGCTGCGGGTTCGACAGCGTCGCCGCAGCCAGGTCGAGGACGACGCCAAGGACATCGTCGGGGACCTCCGCGTACCCGTGCGAGTACGTGACCCAGACCCGCGGCGACCACACACACCCTCGGAAGGAGCCGCCGTACATGGGGTGGCCGCGCTTGAGGTCGTTGCCCAGCCGCGAGTACCCGAGGTTCTCGGTGAGCGTCTGTGCCGGTGAACCCCACTCGGCCATCTCCGTGACCAGCAGCAGGTGATCGTCGTCCACCACGGCCGGCCGCTGTGGCAGCGAGAGAATGCGCTCGCCGCCGCGCAGCACGACCGTGTCGTTCTCGACCAGGGTGATGTCCTGCTTGGTCCATCGCCGGATCGCGGCCGACGCCGTCCGCAACGCGAGTTCCGCGCCGGCGAGGTCGATGTCCTGCTGCATGTAGGTCGCGAGGTCCATGCCGGTGGCGAGCGGAGGCAGGCTCATGGGGGACCGCCTCTCAGTCGAGCGAGACGGTGACCGCGCCGGCGGCGAGGCTGAAGGTGTCGCCGGCCTGCAAAGTCTTGCTGCTGCTGAGCGGCAGGTACCACAGCCGCTTGGGTGTTCCGCTGCTGTCCCAGATCTCGACGCCCACCACCGTGCACGCGGGCATCGATGTGTACGACATCGCCCCGGAGTTGCTGGTCGCGCCGCTCGACGCCGCGCTGAACGCGATCGTCTGCGCGGCGTAGGACCCGCCCGTCACCTCGGTGCCGGCCGCACTGTCGCTGCCCACCGCCGTCATCAGCCGGCACTTCAGCGGGCCCGTGATCGTCAGTGTCGCCACACCGTGCAGGTGGTCGAGTAGCCCGGCCTCGATCGTGTCGGGCAGATTCCCAGCCATGTCGTCTCCCGTCAGGGGCGATGGATGATGCCCCGTCGGGGCCGGTGGATCAGCGGGTGGATGGCGGCCACGCCGGACGAGGTGCCGCCGCCAAGCGCGATGCGCCCGTCGCCGTCGACCAGGCCGGAGCCGGACGCTGTGCCGGATGCAGCAGCCACGGCCGTCCGGGATCCCGTCGCCGTTGCGGACGACTCCCCGGTGCCGGCGGCTGCGGCCATCGCGACGCGACTGCCGCCCGCCGACCCCGCCGATGCGCCGAACCCACCGGCTACGCCAATGGCAGAGCGGAGCCCGTCCGCCGAGCCGGCGCCGGCCGCCGAACCTGATGCTGCGGCGAGCGCGCTTCGGGCGCCCGTCGCCGAGCCGCTGCCTGCCGCCGAGCCGGAGGTCGAGCCGACCACGCCCCGGATGCCGGATGCCGACCCTGTGGAGGATGCCGATCCCGACGCGGCAGCCCCGGCAGGGTCCTCGTCGGTGACTGTGATGTCACTCCAGTAGTTGCCGCCGTTGAACGTCGTTGTCGGAGCCGCGATGGTTCCGGCCTCGTCGAAGCGGCCGTTCCCGATGGGCGCGGACGAGACCGCCGCAGCGGAGGGCGCGGTGAGGATGCCGGACGTAATGCCGGACGCCCCCGGCCCGCTGGCGAAATACCCGCCCGTGCCGGCGTACCGATCGGTGTGGTGGATGACCACGACGTACCGGACGGACGCTGCCAGTTGAACCGGTGTCGCCGGGGTGGCGGTCTGCCAACCGGTGCCGGACAGTGTGAACGTCACGGCGGTGCCGGGAACCTGGGCTCCGGAAACGACCGCGTACACCGCCCCGGTTACCGGCCCCAGCTCCGACAAGGTTGCGCGCCAGAAGTGGAGCGCGGTCACCCAGCCGGTTGAACTGAGCACAACCTCGGTGCCCAGGTTGATCGGTGACGTCGACTCGTCCGTGGCGTTGCCGTCGGTCGAGGGCCACAGTCGGTAGGTCGCCACGGATCACCCCCGACCGGTCGGCGCACGGAGGTTAGCCGTACTGGGCGTCAGCGGCGGGTCATGGTGACGCGTACCAGCCCGCCCGGGTCGGCGATCCCCGTCGCGTTGTGGATCGACCGCCACAGGAGGGTGTCGCCAGCGGTCAGTTGGAGGTTCGCGGCGGTGCCCGACAGGGTGACCGCCCGCGGCGTGGTCGCTGCCGCGTTGGTCGCGTTGGCGAAGGTCAGGCTGGCGACGCTTGTCGAGTCGCTCCCGGCCTGGCCCTTATTCACCAGGGAGATGGTGCGGTTGTTCGTCGCGGCGCCGGTGACCGCCGAGACGGGCACGTACTCGACGGCGGTGACCGTGGCGTTGAACGGCACGACACCGGCGACCGAATCGAGGTCGTTGCCAGCGGTGCCGACCGCGCCGACGGTGACGATCATGTGCTGCACGTAGGGGGCGGAGTCCGCCATGGTGGGTCCTCGCTTCCAGGTCAGGGATCAGGCGCCGACGGACTTCAGGACGCCCACCGGGTAGCGGGATGCCTCGGTCGGCTGGTCGTTGTTGATCGTGTTGGCCACCTGCCACCCGACGCGGAAGGTCAACCGGACGGCCGTCATATCCTGTTGTGCGAGGTTGTAGACGATCTTCCCGGTGTTGTCCTGGATAACGGCTTGGTCCAAAATCTTCAGGGTGATGTCCTGGCGGACACCCACCACGAACTGTGACCAGTCGCCGCCGAACAGCCGTACCCCGTCCACGCCGACGCCGCCGGCCGTCGGGAACAGGCCCCGCATCGGGTACTGGATCGGGTAGCCGTCGAGGGACCGCAGATCACCCGAGACGCGCGACTCGTCGAGTTTGCGGCCCTGCGTGTCGCGGGCACGACGCAGCTTCGCACGCGCGGACACCGCCGCGACCCAGCCGTTGATCTCGAACCCGTCGGTCTCGACCTTCTCGTACACGTTGTCGATGTCGCCGAAGAATGCGCCGTTCGCGGCGCTGGAACCCTCGTTGACGTTGTTCGACGCCGCAGTCGCCGCCGTCAGGATGTCGGCCGGAAACGAGGACGGCGCGTTGACGCCGAAGAACACGGCCGAGTCGAGGACGCGGCCGAACGCCTCGGTCAGCAGCGGCATCGCCTCGTCCCACACGTTCGCGTCGACGTCCGCGAGGACGTTGTCCGGGATCGGCATGATCGTCGCGATTTCCTCGATGTTGAGGTACTTGTTGGTCCAGTCGACCTCGGTGGTTTGCTTGAGGCCCGTGTCCCCGGTGACCCAGTACGCCATCGGCAGCGCCGACAGCACCGGGAACCGTGTCTGCGCGCGGCCGACGGGAACGCGCTTGAACATTGACAGGACGGTGGACTGCTCCGTCGCCTTGCCGAGCATCGCGATGGAGACCTCTTCGGGGATGAGCGCTGCTGCATCCGCGCGGTTGGTGACGTTGTCGTAGGCCATGTCCGACCTCTCCTTGGATATGCCGGACGGGCCAGGCCGCGCCGGAGGTTAGTGCCCTGCCGCCTTGCGGATCAGGGCGTTCATGTCGGTGGGTTGCGGCCCGGTCGTGCGCACGCCGCCGTCGAAGCTCGGGGCGGTCACCTGCTGGTGGCGCGCCAACTCCTGCACGAGGGCGTCGGCATCGGCCGCGATCTCCTCGGGCGTCGAGCCCTGGAGGCGAGCGGCGAGGGAGGCTGGCAGATTCTTCTTCGCCGCGACCTCGTACCGCAGCAACCGGGCCTGGGCGTCGGACGCGCTGCGCTCGGCCGTTGCCGCGCGTTCGGCGAGCCGTTCCGCCTCGGTCTTGTCGCGGTCCTCGAACTCCTTGAGCTTCAGTCGGAGTCCTTCGGCTTCCTTGTTGGCCTTGTGCAGGGCCCGCTGGACCTCGGTGGGGATCGTCGCCCCGCCGTTGCCGCCGGTCTGCTCGGCCTGGGTGCCCGTCGCGGTCGCGCCGCCCATCGCGGGGGTCGTCTCCTCGGTCGAGCCGGTGGTGCCGGTGTCGTCAGCCATCGCGGCCGACTCCTCTCAAACGCCCCGCCCTCGCGGCGGGGAAATCTCACGACGGGGCCTGGCCCCGCGTACTGCCCGGGATGTAGCGGTAGTTCTCATCCAGGAACCCGGCCTGCCTGGCCGGACCGACCGCCAGATAGCCGTGGTTGTAGAGCAGCCGCTGGGCGTGCTCCCGGTCCCCGTCCGCCAGCCGGTAGATCTCCTCCGGCATCAGGCGAGGCGTCATCGTCCGCCACGTCCGCTCGCCCGGGATCAGGACGTCGTCGACCTCGTTGATCAACCCGACCTGCCGCATCCGGTGGTAGGCACGCCCGCGGCGCGTCGTCCCCTCGGTCGTCGACTGCAACTCGTGGCCGTAGGCCGTCGCCGTCGTCATGCCGCGGCGCGAATTGACGACCTGGCCCATGTCCGAGCCCTCGGTGATCGCCTGCGCACCACGCACCCCGAACGTCCGCCGGCGCTCCCTCTCGCTCATGGCATCCCAGAGTTCGTCGGGGCTGGTCGCCAGCGCGTACTCGTCGTCGGTGAGTTCGGCGATCGGCCGCTTGCCGCAGTCGCAGTTGGGATGGCGGAGGAACTTCGCTTCGAGGATCTTGTAGATCCGGCCGGCCAGGAGGATGCAGCGTGAGCACGCCGGCGGCTCGGCCACCCGCACATACGCGATCACCTGGTCGTTGGCGACCATCGCGACCTCGTCGGCCTCCCGCGCGATGTCCGCGATCGTGGTCGACACGATCCTGGTCATCTGCGTCAGGCCGGCCAGCATTGCGTCCTCGTCGGACGCGCCCGCCGCCCGCCGGTCGGCGACCGTGATCGCCGGGATGTACAGCAGCGACTCCAGCGGCCGACCATCCGCCGCGGTCCCCGCGAACGTCGCCGGCACCAAGGGCAGCGGAGGCGCCGGCGGCGGGCCCGCCGCGAGGGCGGCTGCCGCAGCGGCACCGGTCGCCCCTGTCGCGCCGGTCGTACCGGCAGCGGCGGCCATGCACGCCTCGACGAACTGCTGCGCACCCTGGGCCACGCTGAGCTGCCCGGCCAAAACGGCGACCAGGATTGCCCGACCGGCGTCCCCGCTCATCTCCAGCACGATCCGCGCCGACTGCATCTGGGACCAGATCTCCTGGACCCGCTGCATCACCGCCTGCTGGATCGCCGCCGACTGCTGAGCACGCGCCGCCGTGATCTCCTCGGGCGTCGGCTCAGCCATCGAGACCACCCGCATCCTGGGCCGCCGTCGTCAGCGGAGGCTTCGGGCCGAGCAGCGACGCCAGGTCGCCACCCATCACCCTCGCCGCGGCGTCCGTCTGGAGGATGCGCCACCTGGCGATCTCCGTCTGCGACGCACCCCAGCGTTCCCACAGAGCCTCACGCGGAACGCCGAGGCTGCTCATCTTTACCAGGGCGTCGACGAGTTCGCCCTCGGTGCGGAACTCGGGGTTCCGCCAGATGACCTCGATCGCGTCCGTGGGCCTGGTGTCGCCGGCGGCCCGGAGGTACGTGCGCGTGAACTCCTCGACGCCCTCGCCCACCGGGTCCATTCGCTGCCGCACCTTCGATACCAGCCCGGACTCGGCAGCCTTCAGGGAGTCGCCCGAGACGTTGGCCATGCTTCCGAGCAGGTACTGGCTGGGTGTCCTGGTGCGGGCGGCCATGTGCTGGACATCCGCTTCGACCGCGAGCAGGTACGGCCGCAGGTCGGTCGACTCGAACTCGCCGAACTTCACGGTCTCGTCCTCGACCACCCACAGCCGGTCCACCGCAGACGCGAACGGCTCGACGGTCTGACCGTTCTCGTCGGTCGGCAGCTCGTACCCGGTCATCCACCGCTGCCTGAAGGCCGAGAACTCCTGTGCCATCATGCGGTCGATCAAGGTCTTGTTGATCCGGTCCTGGACGTCGAGCACGTCGTGCAGCTCGGAAAAGGCGTTGCCCAGGAGATCCGGCTTCGCCTGGATCTCGATGAGCGGCACCACGCCGAGCGGATTCGGCGCTGGCCAGGGCTCGCCCTCCACGTTGCGCGGCACCCACCGCGGGCCGGACGTGAGACCGGCCTTGGGCACCTCCGCCTGGAACTTGTAGATCCAGGCGGGCAGATACACCGTGGCCATCAGCAGCCCGGTCCAGTCGTCGATCCAGGTCTTGAGGCCGGCGGCGCGCTCGTTCAGGTAGCCCGGCCGGTAGTCCACGATCGCCTGGGTCATGTCCTCGGGTGTGACGATCGGCGTGCTCGGATCGCGCGGGTTGGGGGCGACGAGCATGAACCCGCGGCCGACCTTGACCGCCTCGGCGATGAGCTTGGCGGAGGCGCCGTCGAGGTTGTTCGCCTGCCAGATTCGCCACGCGTTCGGGTCGCCCGTCTCGGCGTCGCCCAATCGGATGCCGTCGACCTTCATCCGCTCGACCGTGGCGTCCACGACCAGGCCGGCCACGTTCAGCCGGGACTGCTTGAGGAGGCGCCGGAACGCGGAGTGCGCCTTGTCGGCGATGGGCGACAGCGGCGGATCGCCGTCGTAGTACCGGCGCATGCACGCGGCATACTCGCGCCGCTCGTCGAGCTTCTTGTACAGCCGATCGCGCCACCACTCCGGCGACTCCACAACGGGGGCCTTGGCCACGAGCACCCCCTCGATCGTCAGAAGCCGGCGGCCCTACGGCTCTTCGGCTTTGGCCGGCGGAGGTAGCCCGACAGGGCCATCACCGCGGCGGGAATGCCGTCGATACGACTGCTGGACTTGGCCCGGTTCGGCTTGGTCGGGCGAACGTTGTCGTTGCCGTCAGCGATCACCTCGACGCACGAGGCATGCCACCGCAGGACCGGGTGTCCGCCGTGGCGGAGGCCGTCCGAGCGGAGCAACCGCTCCAGCTCCTTGCAGCCGGAGCCCAGGCCGAGGAAGGTCTGGGCGGTCGGGTCGAGGACCACGCCGCGGCGCGTCTCCCGGTCGACGTTCTGAACCAACTGGCCGGCGAACATCCGGTCGTAGGCCACGCGTTGCACGTCGAACGCCTTGCAGTCCGCGAGGACCTGGCGCTCGATCGCGTCGTAGTCGATCGCGTCGCCCTCGGTCAGCGTCAGCCAACCCTCGCGGGCCCACCGTGCGAGCGGCACCCGCACCAGGCGCTCGACCTCGGCGAGCCGATCCGACGGCAACCAGAACCGCGAGACCAGCTCGACCTCGACACCCGGCTCGGGCGACTCAACCGCCAGCACCCACGCCGACAGGTCGCTGACCGCCGACAGGTCCAGGCCGCCCCAGGCGCGCCGGCCGCGAAGCTTGGCCTCGTCGACCATGCCCGCACGCGAGTCCCACAGCGGCATGTCCAGCCAGCGGGTCGACGCCCGCTCCCGGAGGTTCAGGCTCAGGCGCTTGAAGGTGGGCAGGTACGACGGGAGTGCCTTGGCCTTCTCCGCCTCGCGCCGCATGTACGCGAGCGATGGGCTCACGCCAAGCCCGGGATTCGCACGCGCCCAAGTCTCGGGATCAAAAGGGTCGTCCGAAGCGGTCGCCGCCCAGATCACGCCGTAGTGCGCGGGGTCCTGAACGACGTCTTCGGCAACCTTCACGGTGTACGAATGCAGCTCGTCGTAGATGCTGCCCTCGGACCCGTCGTCAGCGGTCGTGATGAAACAGACGAGCGGCTGCGTCCGTGCCCCGGTGCCCGTGACAATCGCGTCGATCAGGTCGCGGTTCTTGTGCACGTGAACCTCGTCCACGACCGCCGCCGACGGGCTGAGTCCATGTGCGGTCTCAGCAATCCGGCTCAAGGCCCGGAACACTCCACCGGTGCGAGGCACCCTGATGACACCCGTCAGCACCTCGGCGCGACCGCGAACAGCTTTCGACGTCTGGGCCATCCGCTTGGCATCGTCGAACACTCGCTTCGCCTGCTCCAAGGAGCCGGCAGCCGCGTACACCTCCGCGCCGATCTCACGGTCGGCCAACAACATCGTGAGCGCGATCCCGGACGACAGCGTCGACTTGCCGTTCTTCCTGGGCACCTCAACCCAGGAGGCACGCGCCACACGTACTGGCTGGCCGAGCTCCGGGTCGAAGTACAGGTAGCCGAAGATCGGGGCAATGACCCACACCTTCTGCCACGGTGCCAAGCGAAGGTAGTTCCCGCCCCACCGGCCGCGAGTGTGCTTGAACGACTCGATCGCCTTGATTGCACGGGCGGCGGCATCGATGTCGAAGTACGCCCCCGGCATGTCCGCCAACTGGTTCGCAACGACAAGAGGACGAGCCGCGACAGCCGCCGCAATCTCGTCCTCCGTCATCCCGAGTTCAATCAGTGCGTCATACGGCACCGGAAGGTTGTCGGGCGCTATCGACACGACGCGCCCCCTCACTCCGGGACAAGCGCCACAGCATGAACTCCAGGGGACTCTTGGTCTTCTTGGAGGAGTTGCAGGATTGGCAGGCCGCCGCCAGGTTCGTCCACCTGTCCGTGCCGCCCACATGGACCGCCTCGATATGGTCCACCGTGTCCGAGGGCGAACCGCAGTACGCGCACGGGCCGCCGGCAATCAGGAGGCGATACTCAAGCGCCTCCATGATCTCCTGCTCTGTCATCCCGGCCCCGGCCCGTTGCCTACGGCGAGACGAGTGCTGGGCGATCCGAACGCGGTTCCTTGCGCGGTACCCCTCGCTCCAATGTCGGCGGCACAAGTCCTGCGCATAGAAGGGGCCGTCGCAGCCTTCACGGCCACAGACTCGGGGGTCACCCTTCGTGAGCCCATCGGCTCCGTGGGCCCTCAGCCTCCGGTAGTGCTTGTTGCACAGGCCAAGGGAGACAGTCGCCGTGACACATGCGTCGACCGAGCAAGGCGCCACCTCCCGAGGCGGAAGGTCCGTCGAGCCGTAGGTCCGCATGCGTCGGTAGTGGAGGCCGCACAGCCCGAACGACTCCGCCTTCGAGGGGCACGCATCCGCGTAACAGACGCCCTGGTCGCGCACCTTCCGCACCACGTTCGGGTCACCATTGAACTTCCACCGGCGGTAGTGCATCGGGCACATCCCCCGAGACAGGTGGGGCTTGCCGCACCCCTCGATCTCGCAGGCCGACCGGTAGACCGCCACGCGGTCGGTGTGGCCGTTGCGCACCCACCGGGAGTAGTGGAGCTTGCAGTACTGGTGACGGCCGTGACGCTGCCGCTCGCAATCGGGTACGCCGCATGTAGCGTTGCCCATGTCGACCTCTCATCCAGGTTGGCCATGGCCCCGGGAGTGTTAGCGCACTCGCCGGGGTTCTCTCAATCAAAGACGTTGTCGTCCTCGTCCTGGTTGTCCTCCGGCGGCGTCAACCTGCCGCGGGCAGACGGCGACAGACCAAGCTCGCCGATGTACCTGGCCAACTGCTGGCGGTACTGGCCGGCGATCGTGGTCGAGCCGTTCTTCATCCAGCCGCGCTCGCCCTGGATGACCATGCCTCTGGTCGACAGGTCCCGCTCGCACTGGTCGATGCGGGCCACGCAGATGCAGTAGTCCTGCACCGTCTGCGTATCCACCGCGGCCAGGCCGGCGGAGAGGGTGAGGACAGGGACGACGCGCCGCCATTCACGGCGGGCGATTTCCCGGCACCTGGTATTCGTCTCGCGCTGATCCAGGTCCGCCACCGTGGGAAAGGTGTCGAGCCAATTCGGCTCGACCAGGGGTGAGGGTGGGAGGCGGACGCCCTCGCGGACCGGTGCCTTGCCGGGGTTGCCCTCGCGGACCACCTGGAGGGGTGGGCGCCGGCGGTGGGGGTCGGCCACGGCTTACACCCCCTTATTCCGAATGTCCGTTTTAGACGGATTCCGCTCAAAGGGGTCCAGCCCCGGGGCCAGGACTTTCCCTCCCCGGCGGTCAACCTCCGCGCGCCCGCGCGGGTGCGCCCCCGGGTGCGCGGGTGCGCGTCGCGAGCGAGAAAAAATAAGACGAAGAAAAAATCGCGGAGAAAAAAGATCCGAGATAAAAAAGTCGCGAGAAAAAAGTGGAGAAGAAAAAAGAGAAAAAACTGGGAAAGAAAAAAGAAAAAAGTGAGGCGATAAAATCCGAGACAAAAAATCCCGGATTAAAACGGCGGGCTTTCCCGCTCGGCATTCCAGCCGCCGGGTTGAGCGGTTGCGGTCTCGGTGCTGTGGCAGCGCCGGCAGAGTGGTCGGAGTCGGTGGTCGGCGTCGGGGTCGCGGATACTGGCGGCGACCAGGTCGCGGCGGCTGGTCGGCCAGTGGTCGGCCACGGTGGCGGCGGCACCGCACAGGCAGCACCAGGGCCGGGCGGCGAGGTAGTCGGCGCGGGTGTCGGCCCAGGTTCCGTCGTAGCCGCGGGCCGCGGCCGAGCCTCGTTGCCGGTCGGCCTGGTTGGCGTGGTCGGGGCAGGGCTTGGTGTTGCCGCAGCCTGGTCGGCTGCACGGTGGCCGGAGTCGCCGCGGCATGCGGTCACCTCGCCTGGGCGGTCTCGGCCTCGCCGTACACCTGGCGGATGTAGTCGTCCACCATCGGGTCGGGGAGGTCGATGGTGCGGTCGGTGACGAGCGTTGTGGTCGCGCCGCATTGCTCGCCGACGGAGCGGACGCGGGCGACGAGGTCGGTGTCGGTGGGGTCGCACCGGTCCAGGAGGAAGGCGAACCGCGGGCTGGGCGCGCGCGATACGACGCGGCCGAGCGTGGCACTGAAGGTGCTGCTCGCCGCGGGGGGTAGCTCCAGGACCTGGAGGCGGGCCGGCTGCCTGCCGGGTCCGCCGAGCGCGGCGAGGGCCTGCCGTCCTTCGTCGGTGAGCCAGGCGCCGAGGATGCTGGTGCCCCAGTCGATGTGTCCTCGGTCGTCCTCCCGCAGCCAGGCGGCGAGTACGACCTTGTACGGGTAGTGCTCGACCAGGGAGGTGAATGCCTTGTGTCCGCCGAACCGGCCGGATGCGTCGATGGCGCCGAGGACCATGGCGGTGGTGATGTCGGAGCGCTTGGGCATTGCGACCTCCATCCGGTTGGTTCATGCCGGCTCGCTGATGCGCAGGTCGTCGCAGCCGTCGCACTTGCCCCAGGTTCCGTCGGTGCGGTTGCCGTGTGGGCAGAGCCAGGTGCCGGGCGCGTCCAGGTCCGGGTCGGGGCTGTCCAGGGTGTTCGCCTGGGCGTCGTACTCGAACCGGTCGCATTCGCACCGGACGTTGTAGCCGTTGATCTCCCGGCACCGCCAGACGGTGCGAGCGTGCGTTGCCCTGGCGTGGCCACAGGTGCACAGGTCGGTGGGGTCGGGGCGGGTCATGATCACGTCACCAGGTGATCCGCGCCAGGTGCCGCCGCATGATGTCGTCCCACTCGGCCTTGGTGACCCGCCCTTCGGGTGCGGGCTCCGCCTCCTCCTGGTCCCGCTCTACAGGGCGGTGGTCGTTCGCCGGGATGTCGATGGTGCCAGGGGTGGCGTACACGGCGGCAGCACCGACGGCACGCTTGAAGGCGTCCAGGTGTGGAGCCTCAAGTTCATAGGCCGCCGGGTCGCACTGGTCGAGGACGAGGACGAACGGCGTGCGGTAGGTGCCGTCGGCGAACTCGACCCGGGGTAGTTCGAGGATCTGAATGCGGGGCATTGCGGGTCTCCTGGTTGCGGGTTGATCACTCTGCCGCGCTGCTCGCCGCTCGGCCGGCACGCTGGCCTCCCGCCGCCAGGGTGGCCGCGGGGCTGGGGGTGTGCGGTGGCTGGGTGTCGTGACTGCAAGACGTGTACGAAGTCGCTGCTCGGCAAGCTGGTGATCAAGACCGCGTATCTGGTCTCGTTCGCCTGGCTGGTCAAGCCGGTGATCATGCGGAACTGTCCGCAGTGTCATCACCTGATGGGCCGTCACCAGCGGCGTGCGGACGGCTCGTTCAGGGACTGACGGGCGCGTCCGCGTCCAGCAGACCGAGGGCGTGGGCCAGGAGCGCCCGGAGGATCGCCTGTTCTCGGGGGTCGCTGGGGATTGCCCGGTCCACGATGGTGTGGGTGTGGCCGTCGGACCAGGTGTAGGTGAGGCTGACCGCAGCGAGCGGGCGAGCGTCCTCCTCCGGCGGTCCGAGCCAGTACCAGGTGGGCGGCATCAGACGCGGATGGCCTGGATGGTGACTTCGGCGTGGGCGACGTCGATCTTGAGCATGGTGCCGTAGTCGCCGGTGTCGAACCCGCTGAACACCTGGCTCTCGCCGGCCGCCAGGGTCTCGACGCGGCCGGTGACGGCGAGCCCGTCGACCAACCGGCTGGGCAGGAAGGTGATGGTGCGTGACGTGGCTCCGGTGTTCTTGCCGATGATCAGCAGCCGGCTGTCGTTGGCGACCTGGTGGCCGTTGGTCGCGTCGCCGGTGGTCGCCGCCGGCAGGGTGGTCCCGGCCCGCGTGCCTTGGGTGAGGGTGATGGTGCCGCGCGCCATGATGGCCTCCCTGGTTGGTTGTGGTGGTTGCGTGGTGCCGCGGGCCGGATTCGAACCGGCGTCCTCCGACTGATGGTGTGCGTCGGCGAGCTGACCGGGCTGCTCTACCGCGGGGTGCGGGTGGGGCCGGAGCGTTGCTCGACGGCCCCACCTACGTCCCGACGCCGCCCGAGCGTCGGGGTATGACCGAGGCCCCGAACTGGGGGTGCCGGGGCCTCGGAGTGTGGGGTGGTGTGGCGGGTCAGGTGGTCCAGGTGGCGGTGTCGGCGGCGAGGCCGAGGCCGGGCGCGTACTGGATCTTGGTGACCTGGGCTCCGGTGGGGACTTCGTAGCAGACCCAGCCGGTCCGCTTGTCGCCGGCGGCGGTGGACGCGCTGCCGGGCATGGCCGGCCCGAGGTCGGTCTTGAGGAACGAGGCGCTGGAGTATTGCTGGCCGGCCTGGTCGATCAGTGCGGATCCGTCGGCGGGTGTGCTGCTGATCGGCTGGGTGCCGCTGGCGGTGATCTCCCACTGGACGGCGACGCGCCTGGTGCCGGTCGCCCCGCTGCCCGGGCCTGGTGCGGGGTCGGCGATGCGGAGCGCGGTCATGGTGATGCCGCTGCCGCCCGATCGCTGGAGCGTGACGGGCTGGCCGATGGCGACGGGCGCCGGTGGACCGGCGGGTGTGGTGCTGACCGCGGTCGGCGCGGGCGCCCCGGGTCCGGTCGCCGCCGGCGGGGCGACGGTGCCGGGCGGCTGTTGGGCGGTCGGCTTGTCGCCGCCTCCGCTGTCGGAGCATCCGCTCAGCGCGAGCAGTACGCCTCCGACGGCCAGGGCTGCGGTGGTGCGGTATCTCATGGCCCCCCACGGGTCGAGTGGGTGGACGCTACGCCCGCTTGGCCCGCTAGCGGGGCCGAGTTCACAGATTCGACCCGTCTGGGGTCAGGTCTCGTCGGCGTCGGTCAGTCGGTATCCGGCGCCGCTTTCGAGGCGTTCGGCAA
>NZ_JBEXUX010000096.1:0-29740 GCF_040629175.1 Embleya sp. NPDC005971
TCCCACTCCGCATCCGTCAGATCACCCCGCCCCATTCCCGGACCAACGACTCGACCGCGAGATAGTCACATGATCGACCGGACGTGTCCTAGTCGATGGCTCGTTGCCCACTGTGCGCCCAGTACTCGTTCCCCGGTTCGGCGCGTGGTTGTCCGTGCTGTCGCCCGACCGCACGGAGGGATCCACGCCACGTTGACGATGCCGATGTCGTGGACGAGTCTTAACCTATCCGCGTGAACCTTCAGGCGCAGATCGAACTCATCACCGTGCCGCAGGAATTCACTCGCCTGTGCAACGCGGTCCTACGCGCCGAGAACGGGGCGGACTTCCTGCCGATCGACGATGATCGCTCCGACCGAGGGAATGACGGCTACCTCAAATCGGAGCAGCGGATGTTTGCCATCCACTGTTTCAAGCGACCGCAGAAGCGTCTCATCGACGCCGAGATCCAGACGAAGATGCTCGGCGACCTTCGCAAAGCCATCGCACTCGCCCAAAGCGGCGACTGGGCAATCCGAGCCTGGACGTTCCTCTCCAACTACCCTATCCCCGAGCGGCTCGGTGCCCAAGCCGTGCAGATGGGCCGATCGGGCGGTATCGACGTCAGTTGGCGAGGCCCCGACTATCTCGCCGAAGTCCTGCAGCGGCATCGCCCCGCTCGCGAACTGTTCCCAAGCCTGCTCACGAACGATGTTCTGGATCGACTCGACCGCATCAACAGCCGGATCGATGGTCACGCTCGTCCGCAGGAGAGTCTCGGCGTATTCCACGCAGTCCCGACGACCGAAGCCGAAACGCAAGTCCTGATCGCGCAGGCACCGGCCGGTTGGGAGTATCTCCTGTTTGCCGGTGCCCTCGTTCAGGGCAAGCTTCGCCTCGAGCCGAAGTGGCGCGACTACGTACTCGGATATGCGCGCCCGAACGGATGCCATGTCCAAGAACTCGACGTCGAACACGACCTCCGAGGTCGGTTGACGGAGCTGATGCACGTCTCACAAAACATCATGCTCATCCTTGCCCGCGAAGCGCAGGAGCGAGCATTCGGTGCCCCCGGGGTCGCAGGCGATCCGGACGCCATCATCCACTTGGCCGAGCGGCTCGTCTCGTGTTACGAGTCGTTGCTCGATTGGGCCGCCGAGATTCGCGGTGCCGTATACCCCGATGCCATGAAGCACGCAGCACACCTGGCCGCCTCCGTCGTGCGCCAACCAGCGGAGGATATACGCACGTCCTTCGACCAGATGGCAACGATGATGGGCGAGGTGCCGGACGCGCTCGCAACCGGTCGGCAAGTGGAACTGGCGCTCTGCCTCACGCTAACCGTGGACGACGGTGTCATCGCTGACTTCAATCGACAGTTCCGCCGGGGATGAGGCCGACGGCGCCTTCGGTAAGCGTGCCGCGTTTGGGGATGGAGAGAGGTTCGCTATTCATCGCGGAGATGCTCGCTCAGCGCAGGAGGGCTGTCCACCACTTTACGATCTTGGCGGATGTGGTGATCGTCCCGGTCGGGCTGTGACACGAGAAGGGTCGTATGGACGCCGCGATACCTACGCCGAGACGCAACTCGCGATCGCCTCGCTCGTCTTTGACCGTTCTTCGTAGCGGGTTACCCATCGCAGGCTGAGCAGCCAACTCGTCCTCGTCCGCAACACCGCTCGCTGACCACCCGCGAGCCGAGCTGCCAGGCTGGCACGCCCGAAGCTCAGTTTCGCCCAAGGCTGTAAGTAACTGAAGTATTACTGAAAGTGGTTACTCAGGGAAGTGAGATGTTGACGCAGAGGGCCGCGAAGCCTGCGGGCCCGCCGACTCCGATGAGGAGAGTGTCGTCGTCGCGCAGCGTAGTGATGGCTTCGATAGGTGCGGCGGTGACAAGTGTGTGGAGGAGTTCCGCAGTGGTTGGATCCCATAGACGGACAGCGTGACCGCTTCCGCTGGCCAGAAGGCTGCGTGCCGCGGACAACGGGATGGGCTCCAGAACCTTCGTCCAAGGTGCGGCGATGGTGGCCCGGACTGTCCAAGTAGCTGTATCCCACGTTTGGATTCGTTCTCGGGTGGCCGCGGCCAGAAGCGTCGTGTCGCCTTCGCGCACCACAGCCAATGTTCTGGTGTCGGATTGCCCGCGTATGCGAAGCTCCGTAACTGCTTGCTGCGCGGTGAGGTTCCAGATCAGTACACCGCCGCGGGTACCGAGCGCAATCCACCGGGTTGCTTCGTCGGGAGCTGGTACGGCTATCACGGCGCGAGGGGATGCGGCGCGTTGGATCGGTACGAAGACCTTCTCCTCGTGCAGGATGCCGGTGAGGTACACGCCGCCAGGGTGCGCGGTGACGACGGTGGCGGAGCCGGGCGGCCAGTCGATGACGCAACTGGCCGGAGTTCTGCTCGGCAGCTGGAACGCGCTGCGTTCCTCCTGTTGTGGCGACACAGGTTGTACCCGGCTGTCCTTCAGGGGATCCCAGACTTCTAGTCCGTGAGGTGTGTGAACGGCCAAGAGCCCCTGCGACAAGGCCTGCAGAGCGCGGACGGGTCCGGTGGGCAGGTAACGCGATGGGGGGTTGTTCCCATCGGCGATCTCGACTCCCGTGGTGGTGCCAATGGCCCACAGATCGCGAGCCGAGCCGTTGTCGACGGGGGCATGGAGGGCCGCCAATGCTGTGACGGGGCGGGGCTTTGAGTCGTCCAGGTCGGTGAGCGTGACCGGGGTGGGATACCAAAGGCGTAGCCCGGCTTCGCCCGCAGTTGCCACCCGCCACTGACCCTGGTCGCTGGACAGGGCCGTCAATGCTGTGATCGGCCCTACCGTGGCGGTGGCTGCCAGCTGCCACGTGACCTCGTGCCATTGCCATACTTCTACAGACCCCCTTCGCTCCATGGCGATCGCCACGCGGTCGTCGTGACTAGGGATCTGCACGAGGTGCGCTGCCGGGCCCGCACCCACGTAGACCTTCTGGCCAGTTTCGGGATCCCAGGTAAGGACGTGCTCGGAGGTCGCGGCGAGCACCAGGTCCCCGTGGCCTGGACGGCGTACGCCCATCAGCTTGCGCAGTCCTCTCCCGGAGAAGGGCAGGCGTACACGGATGTTGCCGCGCAGGTCACTTAGGGTCAGGTGGCCGAAGGTCTGAGTGGCGAACAGAGGTTGTCGTCCTTCGCTGTGGATGACAGCTTGCCTCCCCGTACCCCACAGATACGGGTTCTCCTCGTCGGGGGTGAGGGATACGAATTCGATCCGATCCTCTTCGGGGCTCCAGATTGCCGGAGACCGGCCGCGCAGGTATAGCTTCCACCGTTGATCACCGTCGGCAAGCACCTGCACCCCGGTCGCCTTAGGCTCCCGGGTACGGGCGATCTGCAGACCAGACAGCGGGTCCCAGATGGCCACGCCCTGTGATCCAGCTGTGGCGAGGAAGGGTCGTCCGCTATTGCTGCGGATCGGGCACATGCCTTGGACGAAGCCAGCTGGGAGATCCGTCAGATGCTGGCCGGAGGAGGCGTCCCAGATGTGCGCCCCGGTTTTGGTGCCGGCGGCGAGAAGGGTACGCCCCGGAGGTACCTCCACGGCTGTGAGCGCATGCACATGCTCTCCGAGCGAGGCCAGCACATTGGTGGCGGACTCCCACCATCCCCACTGCGGGGTCAGGGCAGCGGGGATGGCTCCGGTGCCAGCCTGGTCTTCGCTTGTTAGCGCGGCGTGATGCAAGGCGATGCTGCTTCTTCGCGACGCGGCGTCGGTGTCCTCAGTGAGGTACGGCTCGATCAGCGCGGCTGCCGTCACGGTCAGCAGGTGTGCGTGCGCCGGCTCCTGCAGCAAGGGCAGGCCCAGTTGCTCGCGCAGGGTGAGGGAGGTTTCTTGGGCAAGTAGTTGAAGCGGGACGTGATCATCGTCCAGTACACGACCTGCAGCCGCGTGGGCGACGAGGTGCCGACGGATGTAGGGATGAGGCGTAGATGGGGGGTCTGAGGGCACAAGCGCGGCTAGTGCATCGGTGATACGCGCTTGCTCCTTGTCCACGGACAGCGAAGGTTGTTCACCGCGCGCAGCGGGCGATGCGTCCACAAGCCAGGAAGGCTGCTGTACCAGGACTTCAGCGACCTGCTGGTGCACCGGCCGGTAGGTGGTGCGCCCGTCTTCCTCGCTTGTGGTGAGGTAGCCGGTCAGCCGCGTTGTCTGCACGGTGCGGATCACGGCCGCGTATGTGTCCACGCCCACGGGATCAGTGGCCGGAGCCTCCAGCGCCTGCGCGACGGCCGGCCAGACCTCGGACCAGGGCAGACCCGAACCGGCTCCGAAGGCGGTGGCCCGAAGTACCCTCACCAAAATGCCTACGGGCACGCCGTGGTGGCCGGCCACCTCGTGCACATCTTCATGCAGCAGCGCGACCGTGCCCTGATTGAGGCGCTCCTGCCACGAGACTGCAGTCAGATCCTGCATCTGATCGGCCGTGCGTAGTTGGTCTGCTGCCAGACGCGCATCCAAGAACGAGGGTGCCACTACGCGAGCGATCTCGCGTGCCGTCGTGCGGGCGCGCTCGTCTTCCCCTATGTACGGGCTGGTCTCGCCGGCGTTGAGCAAGGCCTCGACATAGACGGAGATGTCCTCCTGACAGGTGGGTTCATCGGTGCGCTGCACTTGAACCGGTACGTGCTGGTGGTCGTCGGCCAGAGCTTTGATCAGGACATGCAGTAGGGCGTTGGCGTGGTCAATGCGCAGACCCGGCAGGGTCCCGAAGGCGTCGGGACGAGAACTGCGCACGCCCAGCACCATGCGCACCAGCGGCTGGTAGCCCTTCCTTCGCAGGCGTGCCATGGGCAGGATGACATCGTTGAGGCAGGCGAGAGTCTGCTCGGCCTCATCCAGCCCGTCGATGACGATGGTCGGCACCGTGCCTTGTTGCGCGCGTGCGGTGAGGTGCTCCAGCAGCAGCTGAAGTGGTGCCATCCCGGCGGGAACCGCCCCGATACCCAGGGCCCGCAAGAGATCCCCGATCAGGCCCAGTGAGGTCTTGTTTCGGGCGAGCACCGCAGCATCCACTGATCCGACCGGCGGTCGCTCTTCCTCCGGCACTGCTGCCGCCACCCGGTACAGATCCGGCTGGGAGAGGAACACCGCGTCGGTGAGCGTGACCAGGCGGGCCAGCAGGGCAGACTTTCCTGAGCCGGCTGCCCCCGTTACCACCATGACGCCAGTGCCGTTGGTCACAAACGCAGCCACCTTGCGCATGACCTCGTGGCGTCCGCTGAAGTACCAGCCCGCATCCTGTTCGTGAGTGCGTCCTGAGGCGCGATCGTGCCAGTAGCCGGCGAACAGGCCCGCGGCATCGGGAAGCTCACGGACCGAAGCTCCCAGTTTCTGCGGGGCCTGATACCGCGGGTTGGGCAGGCACAGACTTGGTTCCTGCGACAGTTTCTGCGGCCACACCCATTGCGCCTCGACCAGTCCACGGTCCTGTCTGCTGACCGAGTCGAGGACCTGCTGCCACTCACTGAACGACAGATACGGTTCAGCGAACCCTGACTCCTCTGCACCGATCGTGTCCAGAGCGCGGTTGAGGAGTTCGGTGAAGGACCCGACCAGGGGCTGCTCGTCGAAGTCGCCCGCTGCGACGACCGCGAGCGAGGCCAACTTGCGGCGGACTCCCAGATCCCGCATCACAAGGGGAACCTCGTTGGCCAGTGCCCCGGCGAAGCAGGAGTCGACCAGAACCAGGACGTGCTCGGCCGAACTACCCAGGGCGGCGCTGATGACCTCGCTGGTTGTCAGCGCCGTTCCCGGCAGTCGGGCGTCATCGGTGCGCGCGAAGCGCAGATAGTGTCGGCCGGAGGACGAGCCTCGTTGGCCGTGGCCGGTGATGTAGACGACGATCGCCTCGTCCCGCTTGGCAGCGGCAAGATCCTGACCGTCCAGGAACTGGCGGACCTGCTGCACCGAGTGCAGAGTCTGCGGCGATACCTTGGGCTCGAACACCCGGTCAACGCCGAGTTCCGGATCGGCCAGCCAGCCCGTGACGACCGCTACCTGGTCGGCGATTCCCTTCGCGAAGTCGGTATCGCCATCCCCGTAATCGTTCACCGCGATCACGATCAGCCGTCGCACCCGGCATGACGACACACTCATAGCGTTCCCTGCCCTGATTGCACCGGTCAAGGGTCGCACTTTACCGACGCACGGTCCCAATTTTCACGCGGTTACGAGGCGCGAAGCCCGCTAGCATCCGTGAAGTGCCGCCGCCGTGGCGGTATCCGGAGGGGAGGTGCGTAGTGACCGATCTGCATGTGGTGGGTGTGCACGGCGTTCGGCAGCGAGACACGAACGCTATCAAGCTGGCCGATGACTGGAACCAGGCACTGGCCAGGGGTATCGCCGTGCACGCCGGTTCGCACGCCGTTGTGCCCGTGGTGACGGCGCCGTACTACGGCGACGTCTTTCGTCGCGGCCGCCTCAAGCTTGGTGAAGACGAGGTCTCCGATTTCGCCACGACCGACGAAGAGGAACTCGCTTATATATTGGGGGCTTTGGAGGTGCACAGTCCACCTGTCCCGGGACAACAGCTGTCAGCTGGCACCTTGGGAATGCCACCGCGAATGAATCCCCGTCTCGTCCGGGCGATCGCCCGGGTTGACAGGCGTTGCGGCAACGGAGCGGGCAGGTTGGTCTTTAGCCGCATCAGCGAGATGTACGGGTACTTCAAGGACAAGGACAAGGCGGAACAGATCCGCACCCGCGTCCGTGAGGCGGTTGAGCAGACCGGCACCCCACTGATCATCGCCCACTCACTGGGCAGCGTCGTTGTCTATGACATGTTTCAGCGTGGTCAGATCCCTGCGCCCGCCGCGGGTACCGGCGTGACCCAACTCATCACTTGCGGTTCACCGTTGGCCTGGATGCCCGTCCAACGCAAACTCGGGCTCACCGCAACAGCAGGCTTGCGCTTGCCCATGGGGGTTGCCTGGTTGAACGTCTACGACCCTCGCGACCCCGTTACCGCTGGAGTCGGCCTTGTCGCCCTGGCTCCCGAACTGATCGACGCCCCGGTCGACAACCGGAATGATCCCCATGCCGCAGACAGATATCTCGAACAGAAGGCCGTGGCACTTGGCGTCCAGGCTGCTCTGGAGGTGTCCGCGCCGCCGGAACTCTGAGGGAGCGACAGCCCATCGAGAGCTGCCCGAGGTGGTCGTGCAGCGTCTTTTGGTGACGTGATGTTGTCCGGCTCAGCGTTGGGATGGGTGATGGGGCATACCCGGGTCTTGGACGTCGATGCCGAGGTGTTGGCGGAGTAGGTTTCGGAGCTGTCGCCGTCGAAGAATTCTGTGCGGCCGTGTTCGCGAGTGAACTGCCAACTGCCGTCGTCGAATCAGGATGCTGTCACGAAGATCGCCTTGCTCGCGTGATGGTCTTGGCCCAGTACACCGGCGAGGGCCAGGACGGCGTCGGGCTGGATGCACTTGGCGTAGTGCTTGGCTTGGACGATGCAGTAGCCGCCAGAAGAGGGCCTGTGTGACCAGGACCGTGCCGACGCCTTGATCGCCCGGACCGCCGGGTGTTCCACGTGCTGATGCCGCGCATCTCGAACACCTGCCGGGCCAAGTGCTCGAAATCGTCAGGATCCAGTGGCGTCACCGGGATCGTCGGCCGCGCAAAGGTGGTGCACTGCGGATTTATCGATTCGGCTGAGCCTTACCCCGAGACTATGCCGAACAGCTTTGCGTCCGCGAGGTGTTCCCTACGGCTTGGGGCAGGTGGCTGTGCTGAGTCAGCGGTGGTGCGCGCGTAGTGGGGCATGGGGTCGGGGCGGAACGCGGTTTGTATTGCCGGGCGTTGGCAGACCTGGTCGACGTCGGCGCAGGTGGTCAGGCCGTTGCCCATCGGGACCTGCCCTGCCTCGAACACCCGGCGGCCCTTGTCGAAGTGATGGTGGTCGGTGATCAGGGCTCGGCGGACCAGGGCGCGATCGTTGGTGACGAACACGGTTCTACGCGCGAGGCGGATCCGTACCGCCGGGGCGCCGCTCTCGCGCTCGATAGGGTCGAAACCGAACGGACTTGCGCGTGGCTCGCTGCAACGTCCCGCCGGTGTGCTCGTATCTCTCGGAACTCGGGCCTCACGAGACGCTAGAGTTTTCTCAACCCATGGTCGAAGAGTGCGTTTCAACCGGCGTACCACGACCACGCACCAGTCAGTCGTGCCGTGAAGGCAAGGGAGCATTGTGCAACTCGTCAGGCTCAGCGTTACCAACTTCCGTTCGCTGGCCGACGTTTCGGGCGTCCCGATCCACAAGCAAACCATTCTCACCGGCCACAACGACTGCGGGAAGACAGCCACGCTCGACGCGCTGGCGTTCCTTTTGGGTGAGCGAAACATCGAGGACAGCGATGTCTCCCGGTTCGCCGTTGGTGGGCAGGAGAGGTCTGCGCTGCCTGCGATCGGTGGCGACGAGGAACCGCGAACGGTCACCGTGGAGGCGAAGTTCGAGCTCTCGGCCTCGGAGGCGGACCTGCTGCTGACTGCCTCTCCGGCCAGGGTGCGTCGTCGCTACGTGGAGGGCGACGGTACCTACTTCGAATGGCAGTCCAAGGTGCCGGAGCGACAGGAGTTGAGGAATCTGTCGGCGCTGAAGCTTCCTGAACTACGCGCTCTTGCCGCCGACGTCGGCTTGAAACTGCGCGACGGCCAGGCCAACATCAAGGCGAGCTGGTGCGAACTGCTGGAGGAGTACTCCGCCACCGCTCCCCAGGTTGTGGACTGGGTCCAGGCACCCGCCCAACTCAAGGATGTCTTGCCGCAGTTGCTGTACTTCAAGGGAGACTCGGCCGAGTCGCCCGACGCTGTGGTTCGCGGCATCCTGGCTGCGAAGCTGCGCGAGTACACCCTTCGTGAGGAGACTCGACAGAAGATCACCGACTTGGAAGCCGAGTTCTCGGAGCGGCTCAAGGAGGATGCTGCCCTGCTTCGCAAGCTGGTCGAGGACCGCTGCGCTCTCGACGAGTTCAAGCTCGAACCGCAGATCCAGTTCAAGCCAACCATCAGTCGTGTCTCCCTGGCTGCTTCCGCCGGCGGGCAGCATCCGGTGCCGTTGGCGGCTGCCGGAGCGGGCAGGTCTCGGCGTATCACCTTGGCGCTGTGGGAGGCCAGCCAGCAGTTGCTGTCCGAGGGCGCCGAGGGGGACGCCGCCGGCGGCGTGATCATCGTCTACGACGAGCCCGACACTCATCTCGATTACGATCACCAGCGCCGGATCATGGAGATGATCAAGGTGTCGGCGTCCACATCCAATTCGACAGTGATCGTCGCCACCCATTCGCTCAACTTGATCGATGGCGTTGACATTCAGGACATCGTGCACCTGAACAGCAGGGATGGCCGGGCCTTCGTCCAGTCGCTCGGTAACAGCGATACAGACGAGCAAACCCGTCGATTCCTGTCGAACATGGCGGCTTCGTTGGGCTTTCGCAACAGCGTTCTGCTGCACGAGAGGTGCTTCGTCGCAGTGGAAGGTGCGACCGAGTACGCAGCCCTGCCCATCCTGTTCAAGCTCGCGTTCGGCTATCCCATGCAGTCCGCCGGTATCGCCCTGTGGGCGTGTGGAGGCAACGATGGCGCGCTCAACTTCGCCAAGTTCCTCAAGGAACACAAGCGCACCGTCGTGTTCATGGTCGACGGGGACTCCCCGCGCGACAAGCAAAAGGAGTTCAGCTACGACCGGCTGCTGCGATACGGCTTCACTCAAGAGGACTGTCTGTTCATCGGGGACCCGAACGAACTTGAGGACGTGTTCGGGGACGATCAGTGGGTCGACACCATGAACGAGCAATGGCCCCGAATGGACGAGAGGCAATGGACGCCTCAGGATGTCCGAGCACTTCGTGGCGAGGGCAAGTTCAGCAAGAAGCTGCATGGTCTACTACACGAGCATGCCTCCCAGGCCCCGCGTTCGAAGGAGGACATGGTTGTTGTGCTTGCCCAACGCTTGCGTGCACCGTCGGAGGTCCCGGAATCCCTGGTGAAGGTCTTCAAAGATGCCATTCGGACCGCCAGTGCTGCAGGGCCGCACTACTGGGACGACGACGAGTGAGCCGACCTGCGTGAGCGGCGCGCCTGCATTCTGCTGAGTCGCTGTGCGCGAGTAGGTGCCTCCCAGTCGTGGATGCCGGCCGAGGGGACCCAGCGCCGTCCGTGGTTGCTGCTCTCTTCGCCGCACCACCGGCAGCCCGACGGCGCCGGTGGGTCCGTATGCCGAACACGCACGAACAACGCACGCATCTTGAGACCTCCGCTCGTTTCCGTCGCTTTGGTACCCAAAGAATCCCATGTAGCACCGACAATCGGCAGACCGAGGTCTGAGCCGCTCTGAGATTTGTGGAGTCCTTGAAGCCGGGTTATGGTGCCCGGCGTAAGGAGCACCACGAACCATGCCAGCACCACGCAAATACCCCGATGAGCTCCGCGAGCGTGCGGTCCGCGAGGTCCGCACGTCCGGGCGTCCGGTTGCGCACGTCGCCCGGGACCTGGGCGTCCACAAGGAGGCCCTACGGAACTGGGTCCGCCAGGCCGAGGCCGACGCAGGTGAACGCGACGACCGGCTGACCACCGGCGAGACCGAGGAACTGAAGCAACTCCGCAGGGAGGTCGCGGAGTTGCGTCGGGCGAACGACATCCTCAAGGCCGCGTCCGTGTTTTTTGCCCAGGAGATCGACCGTCCCCGGACGAGGCCGAGCAGGTGATCGACCACCTGCGTGACAGGGGTCTCGGGGTCGATCCCGTATGCCGGGTGCTGGAACTATCGCCGTCGACGTACTTCGCGCGCAAGAAGCGCCCCAAGTCCGCCCGCCGGTTGCGCGACGAGCAGCTCATGCGGCTGATCGGGCAGGCGCACGCCGACTCCGGCGGCACCTACGGCGCCCGACGGATCACCCGTGCGCTGGCCCGCAATGGCCACCCGGTGGCCCGCTGCACGGTCGAGCGGTTGATGCGCGAACTCGGCATCGAGGGCGTCATCCGCGGGCGGCGCCGCCGCACCACCACCTCCGAGCCGGCCGCGCCGCGCCCGCCGGACCTGGTCGACCGGCGGTTCACCGCCGACCGGCCGGACCGGCTGTGGGTCGCCGACCTGACATATGTGCGGACGTGGTCCGGGTGGGCGTATGTCGCGTTCGTCCTCGACGTGTACTCGCGGATGATCGTCGGCCGGCAGATCGCGGACCACCTGCGGACCGAACTCCCTTTGGATGCACTCGAGATGGCGTTGTGGCGCCGCCGGATCAAGAAGGACTCGGGGCTCATTCATCACAGCGACAGGGGTACGCAACACGTGTCCATTCGCTACACCGAGCGACTGGCGGACGTCGGCGCCGCCGCATCCGTGGGCTCCGTGGCCGATTCATACGACAACGCGATCGCCGAGGCGCTGAACGGAACGTTCAAGGCCGAACTCATCGAAATGCAGGGCCCCTGGCGGGACTTCGCCCAACTCGAACGCGCCGTCGTGCAGTGGGTCGGCTGGTACAACGACGAACGCCTGCACTCGGCGCTCGACCACACGCCACCAGTCGAGTACGAGCAGCAACACCAGGCCACACGATCGCCAGCCACGCAGACCGCCTGAACAACCGAAGAACGACTCTACAAAACTCGGGTCAGCTCATAGGGCTCGCGGTCGTGGAGGATGGCCCAAAGGACGTCGACGCGTCGGCGGGCCAAGGCGAGGACGGCCTGGGTGTGGCGTTTGCCTTCGGCGCGTTTGCGGTCGTAGCACCTTCTCGACGCCGGGCAGGACAACACGCTGATTCGGGCGGACTGGAAGAACACCTTCTGCAGGCCCCGGTTGTACTTGCGTGGTCGATGGCGCACACCCGACGTCTGGCCGCTGTTGTGCGGCACGGGGGCGAGGCCCGCGTACGCGGCCAGGTTTCCCGCGGTGGCGAACCGGGTGAGGTCGCCACCGGTGGCGGCAACGAACTGGGCGCCCAGGATGTCGCCGATCCCGGGCATGCTCGTGATCAGGCCCGCGTCGGAATGATCGTGGAATCGCGCGGCAATCCGCTGCTCGACCTCACGGACGCGACCATGCGAGTTCGGCGATCAGTTTCGCCCTGAGGCATTCGCCCGGTACCACCGCGCGCCAGCCACGGGACGCGGTGAGCGCGCGTTCCGCCAACCCGCTCGCGCGGGGAACGTCTCGCCGACGCAGCCACTCCGTCAACCGGCGATCCCCCATCCGTCGCAGAGCCGCCGGAGTCGAGAACGTGCCGAGCAGGATCAGCGGCCCTTGCAGGCGGACGTCGAGTGCCCGGTCGAGAGCGGGCGCGATCGCACTCAGGTGGTCCCGAAGACGGTTGTAGACGCGCGTACGGTCGCACACCAGATCGGTGCGACGCGCCATCAACAACGCCAGATCCAAGGCGATCGGATCCGGAGGGGCCAGAACGCGGAGATCACGGCGCACCCTCCCCTGGTCGGCCAGGATCGCCGCGTCCCTCGCGTCCGACTTGCCCTCTCCCGGATAACCGCCCGCCGCACTGCGCATGAATCGACCCGGGAGTACACGAGCCGCTGGCCCCGGTCGTGGAGCAACGTGCGCAGAAGGCTCGCCGGGCCGTCCGCCAGATCCACGACCCATACGGAATCGACGTCCGGCCCGGTGACGTCGGCGATCAACACCCGCAAGTCCTCCTCGTCGTTCACCACCCGACGCGAGAACAGGACATCACCGCCGGCGCCCACCCCGACACAGTGATGATGCCCCTTGCCGACATCCACTCCCAACCACACCTCGCGCACTCCGGATCTCCAATCCTCGCCCGGAGGGGGCCTACGGCGGGAGCCGTCCGCAATTCGTCAAAGGCGAGCCGTTCCGCAACACCGAATTGGCGATCAGGGCGTCCCGCCGAGCGCTTCGGACGGTCCTATCGCGCAGAGCCATCACCACGGCAGGTGCGTGCCGGCCATACCCGAAGCACAGCCTCCCACCCGCACGCTACGAATCGCCCACGACCACGTCACCACTTCGGCGGCACGATCACCCGAACCGGCGAAGACCGCCCGGGCGCGCTCCCCCACCGCAAGGCGATACGCCCCGAGAGAACCCCGGGGCGTATCCTCAAAACCTCGAACCTGCGCACATATTCGCGTGCGTGCGCGGGGGACCAGGTTCACCACTGCGGCGGCGAAGAGTTCCTCGGCCTCCTCGAACACCGAGACGTAGACTCGGTGACGCTGATGGAGGAGTGTCCGAGCAACTCCTGGATGTCGCGGATGCTCGCGCCTGCCGCGTGCGCCAGGGTTGCGGCGAGGTGCCGCAGATCGTGCAGTCGGGTGGGGGCAGGTCTGCCTCCACCGTCAGTTCGCGGAAACGATCGCTGACGGTGGAGGGGTGCAGCAACGCGCCGTTCTCCTGGGTGAAGACCCTTCCGGTTTCCACCCAGGCGTCGCCCCAGGCTTCCCGATCCCGCTCCTGCCGGCTCCGCCGTGCTTCGAGGACGGCGGCAACGTTGTCGTCGAATCTGACGGTTCGCTCGCCGGCCTCGGTCTTGGGGTCGTCCTCGTAGACCTCCCAACCGTCGACCACCAACTGCTTGGCGACGGTCAGCCTGCGGCCCCGGATATTCGTGTCGACCCAGCGCTGACCGCATCCCTCGCCGCGACGCAATCCACGGAACCCGAGCACGTAGAACAGCTCGTACAGCAGGTCGCCCTCGGCATGGTCGAGGAAGATCCCGAACTGGGCGGGCGTCCAGACCATGACCGGAGAGGGCTTCTCGCCGGTTCTTCGCCAATGCGCGAGGCGTTCGTCGGTCCAAACGAGCGCCTTCGCGCGCTTGGCGGGATCGATCTTGACGAATGCGGCGGGGTTGAAGGTGATGAGCTGTTCGGTGATCGCGGCGTTCAGCGCCGCGCGGAGTGTGGCCCGGATGCGTTGACGAGTGAGGGCGTTCGTCGTCTTGCGGAACGGCGCCATTTCCGCGATGGACGTTTTGAGAACCTTGCGCCGTGCCCGGTTGTCCTGCCCCTTCCACGGGATCGTCGCCAACTCGTCCATCGCCGCACGCCGGAGGGCGTTCGAGTCGATGATCTCCTCGTTCGCCTCGGTGATGTTGGTGAACATCTCCGACAGGTGACTCACCCGCAACTGCGTCAACGGTAGATGTCCGATTCGGGGCTTCAGATGAACCCGAATGTTGATCTCGTCACGGGTGATCGCGGAAGGTCGCCCCTTCTTCCCCGCGAGCCAGGTGTCGAGCCACGCTCCCGTCGTGGTTTCGTCGGTGAGCTTCAGACCCACCTTGAGGCGTTGGCGGACCGTGACCAGGTCCGGGATCGGGGATTTGGTGGCGCCGACCTGTTCGAGGAAGTCTCCGATCGCACGTCGCCCGGAGAGATCCGTGGGCTTCGCCAGGGCCAGGATGGCGCGCACGCTGTCGAGGTCGGCTTGCGCCTCCTTCGCGGTGGCATAGCCGGCGCGTGAGAAGGAGCGCCGCGAGGCGTCCTCGCGAGGCGGAAGTTCCTGGCGCAGTGCGTGGGTGCCGTGGTCGCGATTCTTCAGCGAGGGGCACAGCGTGCCGAGGGGTTCCTTCGTTTCGGGGTCGCGGCAGTAGCAGCGTCGGGTTATCGAACCTTTCATGCGGAGGGTTCTCCGCTCGGTCGCGCGTCATCGACATGGGCCAGGGAGGCGGGAAGCGGCGGGGGTCCCAGACCCTGCTCCCGCATCCGCGTGCGGAGGTCCTTCAGGGCTCGGGCATCGTCGAAGGCGACTCGCTCGTACAGGTCGGCCGTCTGGCTCAGGCGCTCACGGGCCGCCGGGTCGAGGTTGATCGTCATGTCACGTCGTCGTTCGTGGGCCTGGCGGGCGGAGGTCTGCGCGGCATGGGTGGCGATGCCGTGGTGTCGGAACGCTTCGAGGGTTCTCCGGGGCGAACGCGGATCCGGTAGTTCGGTGAGCGGCGTCTCGCCCGTGAACCAGGCCAGCGCGTCCCAGCTGGGCCGCACGTCACCGGGAAGCGGGGTGCTCGCGGCGACCTCTCCCACCGGGAACAACAGGTGGATCGGCGGGACTTCGAGCGACGCGGTGGGACCTCGGGGTCCAGAACGGTCGCGAGGAGGAGGGCCTGGTCGCGGCTGTGCAAGGGCTGCGAGCGTAGCGAGGCGTTTCAGTATCCCGGGTCCGGGTTGTTCGTCGCGGTGTCCGAGGGCCGCGAGATGGTAGGCGATCGCGTCGTGCGCGGTGCGGTCGATCAGGACGACGTCGGCGTCGAGTTCGGCTTCGAGGATGGCCGCCGGTGAGGATCCACTCGGTGGACGCCGCGGTGTGGCCGGTCATCTTGGGGAAGCCCAGGGCCGCGGCGCGTTTGGCCAGGCCGCCGGTGCGGGTCACGGGAGGCTGGTGGCGCGCAGTTCCATCTCGATGCGGCGGGCGAGGGTGGTCTTGCCGGTGGAGTGGGTTCCGGCGATGGCGATGCGAACAGGGGTCACCACAGGGTCTGTTCCTCGTCTCGATGGGGCGATGACGGGCTTCCGGGCATGCCGGGTGGGACGGCGACCGCGATCAGCGCGTCCCAGGTGGGATAGTGCGCGGCGAGGTCGATCAGGAGAAGTGCGGTGGCGTGCGCGTCGAAACCCGCGCGGTAACGTCGGCCGGGGATCGCGGTCGGGTCGACGTCGATGTGCGCCAGGAGCGCGTCCAGGCCGTGGCGTGTCCCGGTGGGGTAAGTGGTGTGGGCCAGGCGCAGGGTGTCGATGACGCCGGCGGGTTCCCAGGTGGGGAGGTGGCGGCGCAGCACGTTGTAGTCCATGGAGGCGTTGTGCGCGGCGATCCACGCGCCGTGCAGATCCTCCTGCACGTACGGGGCAATCAGGTCCCAGGCCGGTGCGTGGGCGACGGTTTCGTTGGTGAGGTGGTGGACGCTGGTGACGAAGGCGGTGATCGGTTGCGGGGGCCGGATCAGGGCGGTCTTCGCGGACTCCGGCACGGACCGACCGTCGAGGATCGGGATGGCCGCGACTTCCCCCAGGTCGGGTGGGTTGGCGCCGTTGCCCTCCACGTTGGCGACGAGCAGACGCGGCCAGGTGCCGAAGTCCATGAGGTCTCCTGCGGGGTGGTGGGCCAGCCGATGTCGGCGCGGCGACTGTGGTCGCGCCGGTGGCGGTGAGGCCTTCCGCGTGCCAGGTTCGGACGTTGGCCGGGCCGATCTCGTCGAGAAATCCGGTCGCCGAAGGTCGGGAGGATATGCAGGCGGAGGAGACGTCCGTACAGGTCGACGGTCAGTTCGGACAGGCCGCGTTCGGCGGCCCAGACCAGGGCGAAGTCCTTGAAGGACAGAGCTCGTCCGATGGTGTGGCGCAGGGTGTAGTAGGCGCTCTCGTGTTCCCAGCGCTCGTGGTAGAGGAGCACGAGGCGTCTGGCCGGGTAGCGGCGGGCATCCAGCAGCGTGGTCGCCAGGCGGTAGGTGCCGTCGAAGCTGCTGCCGTCCGAGCATGTGACGCTCCGGGCCTCGATAACGCGCACCGGGACACCTCCGATGACCGAGAGGTAGGAGGAGTCGGGGAGTTGTCGCAGGACCGCCAGGCGGCGCCACCGCTTGATACGGCCGAGGATCTGTGCACCGTTGGAGTGAACAGCGGCGAAGACGTCATTGCCGTCGAAGCCCCGGTCCCACAACACCAGCATCTGAGAGCCCAGATGCTCCAGCAGCGCGGTGGCGTAGGAGATCTCGCCCCGGCAGGTGGGCCCGAAGACGGCCGCGATGCCGGCCCGGGTGCTGGTCTCGACCAGCGTCATCAACTCGAACAGAGGATAGCCGCCGTGCGGGCACCGGCCCAGCTGGTCTCTGTTGCGCTCGCTGTCAGGCACTTCGATCGAGCTGCAGCCGTCGAACGATACCGTCTGGAACGGACCAAACCGCGCCCCCGGTGTGCACCGGTGCGCTGCCGAGCCGACGGCGCAGATCACGCAGAGCCTCGCGCTCGGACGGACGGTCGGCATCCCGGATAGGCCGGCAGTCAGCTTGTCCCAGACCAGCCGTTAGCCGACCTCGGGGAACAGACACATGGCGAGGAGGAAGTAGACGCCGACCTGGGAGGGAAGACCACGCAGTCGCCGCTGCACGGTCCGGGTCTCCTCAAGGACCGCGTCCACCAGCTCGAACGGCACGATCGCCGTCAGCGCCCCCAGATGACCGGGTGCGAAGTGGCGTGCGGCCACCGTGACCGTTCGGGTGACGGTCGTCAACGCGCACGGCAGGACAGAATGAACAGGCAACGGAGCTCCTTGCGATACGCGCTGTCTTGGACGACTGCCCGTACCAACGAGCTCCGTTGCTCTGCGGCAGAGGCTCTTCAACTCCCTTGCGTGACCTGCGAAAACGCTAACTACCCGGCCTTGGAAGTTCCTCCGCTGTGGACAGCCTGATACTGGGACGGATCGTCCCGGAGGAAGCAGTCGAAGTTGAGTGGCAAGAGCAATATGAGCAAGCGGTACACGGCCGAGTTCAAGCGGGACGCGGTTGCGCTCGTCCGGTCGCCGCCGCATCGGAACGTCACCGAGCCGCAGGGGCGATACGACGGCGCCCCCCGTGTTTGGCCCCCGGGCGCGGTGGGGAGATGGCGATTACCGCGCCCTCTCCTCTCGGGCGGGCCTGGGGTGGGGACCAGCCACGGACCACAGACGTACGTGATCGCGGAAGGGGCGGGGCGCCATGGGGGAGCAGGATCTGGGGCAGCGGGTCATCGAACTGAGGGCGGGCCACCCCGACGACCTCGACGCGCTCTACCGCGAGCTGCGGGGCGTGCGCGGCGTCACGCTAGAGGCCGTCGCCGCGCCGATCGCCCCGGGCGATCAGGGCACGGGGATCGACCTCCTGGTTGTCGTCTGCTCCAGCGGAGCGGTAACCGGCATCATCAACCTGCTGCGCAGCATGGTGGAGTCGCGCGGATCGAAGATCACGCTGAAGGTCCAGCGTGGCCGCGATCGCATCGAGATCAACGCCGATACCCTCGAGGAGACACTGCCGCTGCTCAAGGAGCTGTTGGGTGGACCGTGACCTGTCTCGGTCGCGCGCGGTACTAATCGGCAACTCGGGCTACGCCGACTCCAAGATTCCCGACCTCCCGGCCGCTGGGTCCAGTCTCGACGCCATGGCCCGGCTGCTCACCGGAGACCTGTGCGGCTGGCCGCCGGACCGCGTGGTCTCGCTGCTTGACCTGGCCTCGCCCTCCGAGTTCGCTCGCCGCCTGATCTCCGCGGTCAGGGACATCACCGACACCGTACTGCTCTACTTCGTGGGCCATGGCCTGCGCACTTCGGACGGCCAGCTGGCTCTCGCACTGGCCGACAGCGAGGCGGATCCCGAGTCGCTGCCGCACACCGCGATCCTGTACGACGCGATCGCCCGGATCCTGCGGGGCAGCCCGGCCGCCACCAAGCTGGTGATCCTGGACTGCTGTCACGCGGAGCTGGGAACCCGCGCCAACTTCCAGTTCCAGTCCGCCGACTTGGCCGAGGTCTACCCCGTTGACGGGCTGTACTTCATGGGCGCGAGCCGGATGCACGCGAAGGCCAAGGCACCGCTGGGCTACGAGCCGACGTACTTCACCCAGGCCTTCCTGGACGTCGTATCCACAGGCATCCCCCACAAGCCCGCCGAACTGCGGCTGGACCAGATCTTCGTAGAGCTGCGGACCAGGCTGCTGCGCGCCAGCCTTCCGGAGCCCGTCGAGAGTGGTACGTCCGGGGCCCGGCGGTTCTTGTTCGCGCGCAACGTGGCGCCGAGCAGCCTCTCCGCCGCGCACGTGGCAGAGCTCAGGGCGCCGGTGCCCGCGCCTGTGCCCGGTTCCTGGAACATCGTGGACTACCTGCACGACCTGATCCGCTCCAGCTCCCGGCTGACGTTCGGCGACCCGGCCGCGCAGCCGGACGCCAGCGCGGACGGAGCGGGCGTGATCACCCTCGAACAGGTCTGGACACCACTGCGGGTCGCGGACTCGCAGGCCCGCCCCGGCCTGGACCCGTTCGACACCTCGGTCGATGGCGTGGACCTGGGCGAACTGCTCGACTCCACCCAGGATTCGGTCGTTGTCCTCGGCGACCCGGGCGGCGGAAAATCCACCTCCATTGCCTCCATCGCCGTACGCGCCGCCCGCCGCTACCTCTCCGAGCCGGGCTCTCCGCTGCCCATCAGGGTCCAGCTGGGCAGCGTCATCGCGGGGCTGTCGGGCGGTCCCGAACTGCTCCTGTTGTCCGGAGTGCCGGAGGTCAAGCTCACCGTCGCCCGCGACGGCAGGAGCGCCGGGAACGAGCTCACCGAGTTCCTGCGCACCGCGATCCAGCAGGGCCGCGCGCTCCTGCTCCTCGACGGCATCGACGAGATCGATGATGTCTCGCTCGGCGGGATTCGCCGGGCCATCTCGGAGATCCTCCTCCCCGCCAGCGGGACCCGTATCATCGCCACCTGCCGGAAGTTCGACTACCGCCAGACCAGGCCGAGCCGCAAGATCGGGATCCCCCGCGAGCTCGAACTGCTGCCGTACACCCGGACCGACAAGGACCGGTACGTCCACCAGTGGTACGACGCCGCCGTCCGGATCGGCCGTTTCTCCCAGGAGGAGGCCGTCGTCCTCTCGGCGAGCCTCAAACGCGAACTGCTGAACCCCGAACTGTCCGAACTCGGCGAGCTTCCCCTGCTGTTGACCCTCCTGACGCTCATCCACTCCGACGAGGGCCAGCTGCCTAACGTCCGGGCCGTCGTATGCGACCGGGCGATCAGGTACCTGCTGGCGAACAAGGCGAGATGGCGCGGACAGGGCGGAGAGGAGACGGCCATCGCGGCGGGCTCGCTGCTGGCCCTCGCCGTCCGGGTCGCGCACCACATCCACCTCGGCGAGGAGAACGCCCGGGGGGCGGCGGGAACCGGACTCAGCCCCGAGGAGATCCACGCCCAGGCCGCAGCCCTCTGCGACGACTTGGCACGGCTGCACGTGCGGTCCTCGACTCCCGAACCGCAGGAGCTGGCGAACCGGCTGCTGCGCAGCCATGGCCTGCTCGCGGAGATTGGGCCGAAGCGCTACCGGTTCGCCCACCGCTATTTCCAGGAGTTCCTCGCGGGCCAGCACTACGCCCAGGGAGCGAGGACGGCGGAGGCCCTGGTCAAGGCCCGGATGCTCCACTGGCGCGAGCCGCTGCGGCTGATGGCGAGTTTCGCCGGGTACGAGGGCGAGAACATCTTCTACATCCTCACTCTGGTCGGCGAACTGCTCGGGCAGTTCGATCCGGCGCCGGACAGCGGCGCCCCGGGCGCCACGGGCGCTCCTGCGTCCTCCTGGGCGGTTTCCCCCGCGGTCTCCTCGGTCGCCACCTCCCAGCTGGCCGCCGAGATGCTCGTAGAGATCGGCCAGGACCGCCTCGCCGCCTTCGGATTCGACCGGGTCCTGAGTCTGGACACCAACCAGGCGCTGCACGGCCTGTGGCGACGGGCCAAGGACACCATCGCGGAACAGGTGGAGGAAGGCCAGCTGACCCTGGCGGAGCGCTTCCGCGCGGCCTCCGTCGTAGGCCACCTGGGCGACCGGCGCATCGTCACCGACTTGGGCCAGCCGAGGGGCCCCTGGGAGAACCTCGTCCCGATCCCCGCCGGGCCGGCGCTGCTGGGCAGCGGACGGCTGGACGAGGACCGCACCCTCTCGGCGGGGGTGCGCGAGGTCGACTTCCCGGCCTTCCGCGTCGGCCGCTACCTCGTGACCAACGCTCAGTACGATGCCTTCGTAAAGGCTGGCGGATACGCCGAACGGGCCTACTGGCGCGGCCGGGTGGCAGCCGGATGGATCGGCGGCGACCCGGAGGTCCTCGCGGAACTGCGGGAGCACTGGCTGGAGACTGTGCACGAGCACCACGCGAAGGAGCTCAGAGACGGCGAGATCGCCATCGCCGATCTGCGCGCCGAGTCCGTGGTCCGGATCGGGACGCGCGACAGGCCGTTCTACTGGGAGGACCATCGCTTCAACCAGCCCAACCAGCCGGTCGTCGGGATCAACTACTGGGAAGCTGGAGCGTACTGCGCCTGGGCAACCGAGGAGGGTCGCCGCACCGGCATGCTCGGACCGGACGAACTCGTGGCCCTGCCCACCGAGTTTGAATGGGAGCGTGCCTGCCGTCCCGCCGGCGACGACCGTGTCTATCCGTGGGGCGACGAGGAGTCCGATGCCAGGACGCACCTGCGGACCAACGCGCTGAACATCCGCCAGCCCAGCCCCGTGGGCATCTACCTCCCGTCGTGGGGCCCGGAGGGTCCGTGCGATCTCGGCGGAAACGTGTGGGAGTGGACCACGAGCCTGAACCGCGCCTACGCGGCGGAGTACGACGCCGGGAGATCGGCGTACGACAGCCTCGACGAACACATCGTGCGCGGCAGCTCCTGGTACAACACCTTCCAGTACGCCGCGTGCAGCTCCCGGGCCGTCGACCGGTCCTACAACCTGTTCTACGACGTCGGATTCCGGGTGGTGGTCGTCGACGCATCCGCCCACCGTCCCGGCGAAGCCGCATCTGGTGGACCCGCCCATTTCAGGAGATCCCATGGATGACGCCCTCTACGACGGGCTGGAAGACAAGCTCGTCTCCGCGCTGCAGCCGATACGCGGCTTCGTACTCGCCCAGGCACTCCACCAGTTCATGGAGACCGGCGTACACGAGGCCCTCACGGACGCGGGCATCCTCACGGTCGCCCGGCTGGCACGCTCCTGTGGTCTCGCGGAGGACCGACTCCGTGGATTCCTCCAGTACTTGGCGAACGAGGACTTCGTGGACCTGCCGGTAGATGACCGGGTCTCACTCACGGAGAAGGGGGCCGGGATAGCCGTCTTCCGCCCTTGGTACACCCTCCTCGTCGGCGGATACACGCAGGCGATGAGCGATCTCGGCCGCGCCCTGGCCGACGGCGACGTGTACGCCTCCCGGGACGTGGCACAAGTGGGGGTGGGGAGCTGCGGGATCAGCCGGTTCGACGCGCTTCCCATGGCTGAGCGGCTCCTCGCCCGGATACCGGGCGGCGTCCGCACGGTGGTGGACTTAGGCTGCGGCGACGGCCGCTACCTCGTCGAACTCTGCGAGCGGACAGCCGGACTGCGTGGGGTCGGAGTTGAATTCGGAGCGGAGTCGGTGGCTACCGCCCGCAAGCTGGTTCAGGAGCGGAACTTGACGGATCGCATCGACATTCGCAGGGGCACCGCCAGCGAACTGCCCGACCTCGGTGACCTGCCCGGGCCGCTCTGCTTCATCACTGCCTTCGTGCTCCAGGAAGTGCTGGAACAGGCTGACCGAGAGATGATCGTCGGCCTCCTCACTGCCGGATTCACGCGGCACCCGGACGCGAGCTGGATCGTGGTCGAGGTGGACCACCGCCCCGCGGACGAGAAGATCATGCGCCATGGGCTGGGCCTGAGCTATTACAACCCGTACTACCTCATCCACCAGATCACCCAACAGCACCTGGAAACCAGGCAGTTCTGGGAGGAACTCTTCGCCGAGGCGCGTCTGCACGTCACCGGACCCGAAACCCCCGACGCGGCGTACGACTCGCTGGGACTGAAACTGGCCTACCTGCTGCAGGCCGCGCCGGGAACGCCGGAACGGGCACCGCGGCCATGACGGCCGCGGCCCCTGACGTACGGGAATCGATGCGTGTCGTCCCCGGGCGGCTGCAATCCGTACTGACGTGGATTACCGGGAAACCCCTCGCGGAAGAGCCGAGCTGGAACCTGCGACCCGCGCACCACCTCGCCGCCTCCGTGGCCCCGGTGGCTGTCGGCGTCGCCCTGGGCTGGGCCGGGGTCGCGGCGGGCCGCTGGTGGCTGCTGGCCCTTCCCGTGTCGTGGCTGCTCACCGTCCATGGAATGCGGAAACTCGGCTCGATGATCTTGCACCAGTGCACGCATTCCACGTATGCGTCGAGTAAGCGGACCAACCGCATTCTCGGCACCGCTATATCCTTTCTACTGATCACGCAGGAGTACGAAGACTATTCCAGAGAGCACGTGGCGGATCATCATTCGGTCAGCCATATGGCCATTGAAGATCCCACGGCGCGTTTTATCGTGGAAGTCATGGGATGCCGCCCGGGAATGGCCGAAAAAGGTATGTGGCGCGCAATGGTGCGCACGCTTTTTTCACCATTATTCCACCTGCGGGCCACTTATTGGCGGCTGCTGTCGCACTTCTCCGGCACCTCCGGCCGCCACCGGGCCCTGATGGCGGTGACGCTGGCGGCGCAGGCCCTCGCGGTGACCGCGGCCCATGCCTGGATGTACGTCCTCGTGGTCTGGGTCCTGCCGCTGACCGTGCTGTACAACGCCGCTGGCGTACTGCGGCTCTCCTGCCGGCACCTGTTTCCGGCCGCTGGACGGAACCTGGACGGCCGCACCGCGATAGCGGTCGCCACGCACGGGATCATGCTGGGCGAGCGGACGCCCGACCCGGATCTACGCGGCATGCGCCGGGTGCGCGGCTGGACCCACTGGTGGCTGCGCATGCTCCTGGTCCACTTGGTTGTCCGGCTGTTCGTCATGGTCGGTGACGGCCCCTGCCACGACTACCACCACCGGTTCCCCAAGGCCAGGAACTGGATGAACTACCCCTTCGCCCGACGCGAGGACATCGCGCGCGGACACCCCAACTGGCCCGCGTACACGGAGGTCTGGGGCCTTCGGGCCGCGATCGACGAGGTCTTCACCTCGCTGCGCCTGGCCGACCCGGCGGCCTACGCGACGGCGCCGGCCGCCGGCAAGGGCGCCGCCGCCGGGGCCGTTCGTCTCGCGGACTAGCGGACAGGGCGGCCCCGGCGGACATCCGGCACTAGGCCACGTGGACGACCATTTCGATCTCGACCGCCCAGTTGTAGGGCAGGACCATCCCCACGGCGGAGCGCGCGTGGCGGCTCCGGTCGCCGAGTGCCTTGCGGAGGAACTCGCTCGCCCCGTCGATCACCAGCGGGGTCGAGTCGAAGCCCTCGGCGACGTTCACCATGCCCAGGACTTTGACGATGCCCTGGATCGACTCGATGTCCGCGACTGCGCCCACCGCGCGCAGGCAGTTGTAGGCGGCCAGTTCAGCCCCCTTGGCGGCTCGCTCGATGTCAACGTCCTTGCCCACCTTGCCCTTGATTTCAAGGCCGTCGTGCGTCGAGATCTGTCCGGAGGTGAAGACCAGGTCACCCACCCGTCGCGCCTGCTGGAACGGCGGGAACTCCAGATCGGCGGGTTCGAAGTCGTACCCCAGTTCGGCAAGCTTCTTGATGATCGTCATCAAATCGCCCCTTCTGAACTCCAGCAGAATTTCCCTAAAACGATGTTACCATCGCAGGTTAGCGCTCGGGCCGGCCTTGATGTGCTGAAAGTGATCAATTCCGATAACTCTGAATGGCCGCACGGCGCGGTATTACAGGCGGTACTACAGGAGGAACGTGAAGCTGATACCCCGCACCCTGGAGCAGCCCGCATCACCGATCGGCGCGGTGCAGGCGCTGCTGGCGGAGAGACGCGGAGACCGCGAACTCATCGACCTGTCCCAGGGGGTTCCCGCCTACGCTCCAGCACCCGCCGTCGTGGAGTGGGTGGCCGAGGCTGCCCGGCGCCCCGACACGTCCCTGTACGCGGCCCGGTCGGGCATCCCGGAGCTGCGCGAACTCATGGCCGAGGAGCTCTCGGCCTCCTACCGGGGCACGGTGGACGAACGGCAGGTGCTCATCACCGCGGGCTGCAACCAGGCCTTCTGCGTGGCGGTTTCGTCCCTGGCGACCGCTGGGGACGAGGTCCTCCTGCCGGTGCCCTACTACTTCAACCACGACATGTGGCTCCGGATGGACCACCTCGTACCGGTCTATCTGCCCGTCGGCCGCGACTTCGTTCCCGACGTGGAGGCGGCCGAGCGGGCCCTCACCTCCAAGACGAAGGCGATGGTCCTCGTCACCCCCGGCAACCCCACGGGAGCCACGATCCCGCCCGCTGTCATCGCCGACTTCGCCGGGCTCGCGGTCCGCCGCGACATCGTCCTGATCCTGGACGAGACCTACCGCAGCTTCCGGCAGTCCGACGCACCCCCGCACGACCTGTTCCGTGCCCCCGGCTGGTCGGGCCACGTCGTCAGCCTGCACAGCTTCTCCAAGGACTTCGCCCTGCCCGGATACCGGGTGGGAGCCCTGGTTGGCCATCCAGACCTGCTGACCGAGGCTGGCAAGCTGCTCGAATGCATGACGATCTGCGCGCCTGGCATCGCCCAGGAGGCCGCGATCGCTGGCCTGCGCGGGGCGCTCGATTGGCGACGCGAACGCGCGTCGGAGACCGGTGCCAAGCTCGACCGCTTCCGCTCGCTCATGGCCGACGCCCCCGGTGGCTTCGAACTGCGCGCCTCGGGCGCTTTCTTCGGCTGGGTACGGCACCCCTTCCCGCAGTCCACGTACGAGGTGGTGCGCGGGCTCGTGACGGAGCAGGATGTCGCGGTGCTCCCGGGCTCCCTCTTCATGCCCTCCGACGAGCGGTTCCTGCGGTTCAGCGTCGCGGCCCTGAAGGAGCGGCAGTTCGGCAAACTACGCGCACGGCTACTGGCCTTCGGCGCGGCAGGGAGGGGGGAGCGGGTGCCCCCGTAGCAGGCCCTTATCCAGTCGTGGCCGGGACGGTGGCCGTCGGGGTGTTCCAGCCCGAGATTGTGGGGGCGGCGGCGTACGCCCGATACCCGGCCGCTGTCGTGTGGTATCGGGGCGAGGCCGGCGTAGGCGGCGAGGCTTCCGGCGTTGGCGAAGCGGGTGAGGTCGCCGCCGGTGGCGGCGATGAAGTGGGCGCCCAGGGCGTCGCCGATGCCGGGCATGCCGGTGATCAACGCGGCGTCGAGGTGAGCGTGGAAGCGTGCGGTGATCCGGTGCTCGACCTCACGCACACGTTGTTGTTGTAACCCGAGCGCCTTGTTGCCGAGTTCGGTGATGCGGGCAGCCGTGAGTTCTTCGCCCGAGACGATCAGGTCTTTGCGGTGGGCGGCGATCCGTGCGCGTTCCGCCAGCGCTTTCGCTCGGGGGATGTGGCGCTGTTGCAGCCACGCGGTCAAGCGGCGCCGGCCCATCTTTCGTAGGGCCGTCGGAGTGGGGTAGCTGCCCAGCAGGATCAGTGGACCTTGGAGGCGGACTTCGAGTGCCCGGTCGAGGGCCGGTGCGATGGTGCCGAGGTGGCCGCGGATGTGGTTGTAGACGCGTGTTCGGTCGCAGACCAGGTCGACGCGGCGCGCGGTGAGCAGGGCGAGGTCGACTGCGATCGCGTTCGGTGGGGACAGGGTTCGCAGGTCGCGGCGGACTCTGGCCTGGTCGGCGAGGATCGCCGCGTCGCGGGCGTCGGACTTGCCTTCACCGGGATAGGAGCCTGCGGCACTGTGCATGAGTCGGTCGGGGAGGTATAGGAGTTGTTGACCTTGGTGGTGGAGCAACGTCCGCAGCAGGTCGGTCGGGCCGTCGGGCAGGTCCACGATCCATATCCGCGCCGGCGATCCGATCCGCACATCCCAATCGGCGATGAGGCCACCCACCGAACACTTCGGACGGTCCTATCGCGCAAAGCCATCACAGCGACACGTGCGTGCAAGCCATACCCGAAGCACGGAACGCGATCGGCACGCTACGAACCGAGCTTCGGGTTCGTCACCGCCACGACGGCGCGACCACCCGAAAGGCTGGTCCCGCGCCCTCGTCACGATGTGATGCGCCACGGAAGAGCCCCGGGGCGCATCATGGAAACCTCCGACCAGTGCACGCATTTTCGCGTGCGGCGCGTGCGCGGCGGTTCCGGCACCCGCCGGCATCCGGCGGTATCGGCACCCGATTTCGGGGTGTCAGACAGATTCAAAACGGGACACAGTGTCCCTCTGTGGCACCTCCCGTTACCATGCCATCAGCACTTACAAAGCAGGGGTCGACGGTTCGAGCCGTGTCCGTGGCTCACGGGGACGGAGCCCAAGGGATTCGTCGACGTGTGCTTCGTCGCGTAGCGGGCTACCGGACGTTGGTGGGGTCTCCTGGAGGGGCGGCCGGTGTGACGCCGCTGCGCGTTGTGCGCAGCCTTGGTCGGCCCCCGGTGTCAGCCCACGTCCAGAGTCGGCTGTCACTCCTTGGGACCGCGCATCGGCCGCATTGCCCGGCCGTTCTCAAGTGTCATCGACCACCTCACTGTGTTCCGTCATGGAGCAAAATCATGGCTGAGGCGCCCTAAGACGCTTCATTGCCGAGATATGTCTAACTTCATGACATGATCGTGTTGTACTGTGCTCACATGACGCAAAATGAGCAGGTGGTGAATCTGGTGGCGGTCGTCGCCGGTGAGGTGCGGCGCCATCGTAAGGCGCGGAAGATGAGTGCCCAGCAGCTCGCGGACGCGTGTACGGCGCTGGGTGTGGAGATGCAGCGTGGGGTGCTGGCGAATCTGGAGATCGGGCGGCGCGAATCGCTCGACGTGACCGAGTTGGTGGTTCTGGCCAAGGCGTTGGACGTGCCGCCGGTCGCCTTGCTGTTTCCCGTCGGTGAGGTTGCCGCCGTGGCCCCGACTCCCGGCGCCGTCGTCGACACCTGGGATGCGCTCGCCTGGTTCACGGGGGAGACGCCGTTGTCCGAGTTGCCTCCCTCGGGCTCGCCGCGTGCGCGCCTGGAAGCGTTCCGGCAGCACGCGGTCGCGGTCGAGGCGGCGTCGGGGTCCGCTCGCATAGCGCATGATCGGCGTCGGCTGGCCACGGTCAACCTCGATCCGGCCGAGCACGAGCGGTTGGGGCAGGTTGCGGCGCAGTACGAGCGGCTCGCGTTCGAGGACACTCTGGCCCTGCGTGATCTGCGCGCGCGGATGCGTGACCGGGGTTTGGAGCCGCCCCTTCTCCCGGCCGGCCTCGCCCACATCGACGAGGGCGCCACGCGGGAGGACCCCGGCACGTGAAAGACCGGACACAACAACGCCGTTGCGGCGGTCGCGCCGAGGACGGCCCAGCGACCGGACCGCATGTGCGCTGCGCAGACGGGCCCGGCGCGTGGCGGTTGCGGCGCGTGCAGATAGCCGGTCCTCGGTACTTCGGGAACAGGCATCGATACCGGGCCGGTATGAGAACGACCAGTACGGACAGGGGTGGTGAAGGTGCGTCATCTGCATCGGACGCGGGTTCGGCCGGCGAGTGCGGAGCGGGACATGGCCGGGGCGGGGATGTTGGAGGGCGGCTGGTACTCCACCGAGGAGGTGGCCGAGCTGCTGGGGGTGGATCCGTCGACGTTGCGGCGGTGGCGGACCGGACGCCCGGTGCAGGGGCCGCCGTTCGTGCCGTTGTCGGCGCGGACGACGGTGTACAGCGCGGCGGATGTGGAGGCGTGGTTGGCGGGGCGCCGGGTGGATCCGCTGGTGGCCGCTTGATACCGCGTCGGGTGGTGTTGCCGGTCGGGGTCAAGCTGTCGGCCGACATCGAGTTCATCGAGGGTCTGCCGAAGCCGTTTCGGGCTCGGGTGCGGTGGAGTGATGCCGCGGCTCGCAAGCGCCCGTCGATCTCGCAGAGTTGGGCCACCGAGGACGAGGCGCTCGCGTGGATCGAGCGCGTGCGGAAGTTGGTCGCGGCGGGTGTTGACCCGACCATGGCGACGATGTCTCTTGCCGAGTACGGGACGGCCGTCATGGACATGGCGCTGCGTGGGCTGGAGCGCAAGACGACCGATCCGTATCTGGCGGGGTGGCGGTTGCGGGTGGTGCCGTGGTTGGGGCATCTGCCGGTGGACGCGATCACGCACGGCGCGGTGGATCGGGCGGTCTACGGGTGGATCGCGGACGGGCACGGGCGTTCGACGGTCAAGAACAGTGCCGCGGTGTTGGTCCGGGTGATGCAGCAGGCCGTGCGGGACGGCCTGATTGCGAACAATCCGGCGCGGATCACGGGTTGGCAGAGCGAGTTCCGCAAGGCGGAGGACGAACTCGACGACCCCAGGGCGCTGGCGCTGCCGGACTGGGCCGCGTTGAGCACGCTCGCCGACGCGTTGGTCGAGCGCTCGTCGGGGCGATACCGCGGGTGGGGTGATGTGGTGCTGTTCGCCGGATGTACCGCAGCTCGCATCGGCGAGGTGTCCGGCGTGCGGGTCGGCGACATCGACACCCGTACGTGGGTATGGAACCTGTGCCGGCAGACGACCACTTCGCCGGGTGGGCTGGTGGACAAGGGCGCCAAGGGCAAGCGCCGCCGGAAGGTGCCGATCATCCCCGCGATCCGTGATCTGGTGCAGCGCAGGATCGATTCGGCGGGCCCGGATCCGATGGGACGGTTGTTCAAGGGGCCGCGTAGCGGGCGGATCACCACCGCGATCCTGCGCGACGCCACCCACTGGGACGAGGTGGTGACCGCGTGCGGGTACGAGTACTTGCTGTGGCACGGGCTGCGCCACACGGGGCTGACGTGGATGGCCGACGCGGGCGTTCCCGTCCACGTGTTGCGGATGATCGCCGGCCACGGATCGTTGTCGACGACGCAGCGATATCTGCACCCGGATCATCGTTCGATAACGAGCGCGGGGGAGGCCCTGATGGCCCATCTGACGCCCGGTTGGTCCATAACTGGTCCATGAGCGTCTTGCGACGCGGACGCCAACCGGTAAGTGGTCTAAACCTGCAAGAGGCGCTGACCTGGGCTTTTGCCCTGGTCAGCGCCTCTTGAACACCGTCGGGACGACAGGATTTGAACCTGCGACCCCGTGAACCCCAGACAAGAGC
>NZ_JBEXUX010000097.1:0-29705 GCF_040629175.1 Embleya sp. NPDC005971
CGCGGCGTTGTTGATCAGCACGTCCGGGAGTCCGAACGTGTCGACGGCCGCGTCGAAGGCCGCCTCGATCTCGGCCGGCTCGCGGATGTCGCAGGCCACCGTGCGCACCTTGGCGCCGGCCTCGGTCAGCGCCTCGCGGGCCGCCTCCAGGTGGTCCTCCTTGCGGCTGGCCACCACCAGGTTCGCGCCCAGTCGGGCGAACTCGATCGCGATCGCCTTGCCCAGACCGGTGCCGCCGCCGGTGACGAACACCGTACGGTCCGCGTAGGTGCCGGGCGGCAGCGCGGCGGCGCCCAGGGCGGGCGGTTCGGGCAGGCCGATGATGCCGTCGGATGCCTCGGTCATGAGGGCTCAGCTCCCGGTGTAGTGGGCGGGCCGCTGTTCGGCGCGGGCGGCGCGGAACTCGGCGTAGTCGTCCGACTTGTTGACGAAGGTCTGCGCGATCAGTTCCTCGGCCATCGAGGTGCGCACGGCGGGTTCGGCGAGGTGGCCGAGCACCCGCCGGGCCATCTTCACGGTCACCGCCGGGGCGGCGGCGATTTGCTCGGCCATCTCGCGCACGGTGGCGTCCAGTTCGGCGGCGGGCACCACGCGCGAGACGATGCCGTGCGCGTACGCCTCGGCCGCATGCATCGGCCGGCCGGTCAGCACCAGGTCGGCGGCCACCCCGGGCCCGCAGATCTGGTACAGCCGGGCCACGCCACCGGTGTCCGGAATGACCCCGTGCGTGGTCTCGGGCAGCATGAACCGAGCGCCCTCGGCGGCCACCCGGATGTCGCACAACAGCGCGCGCTGGAAGGACGCGCCGATCGACCAGCCCTGGCAGGCCACCAGCACCGGCGCGTCCAACTCGAAGAGCTGCTGCACCCCGCGATGCCCGCGGGTCATCAGCTGATGGTGGGTCAGCTCGACCCGGTGGCCCCCGATCGAGGACACGTCGCGGCCCGAGGAGAAGGACTTGCCCACCGCACGCCAGATCACCGCCCGCACCTCGGGCCGCTGCCGCAGTTCGCCGAGGATCTGCCACAGCAGCTGATCCATCTCGTCATCGAACGCGTTGTGCTTGTCCGGGTTGTTGTTGGTGATCGTCGCGATCGGTCCGTCGTAGTCGAGAAGCACCTTGTCCGCCATGACACCCTGGGATATCCCAACCCCGTACAGGAATCGAGAGCCAGGGGCGCCGCGGGGACCGCAAGCGGGCAAGATCACAGCCGGTCGCCCGGCCGGTCCGGCGGATCCCGGTCACGGGTTGCGCTGGGTCAATCCGTAGAAGTTGCCCTCGTTGTCGCGGAAGGTGGCCCACCAGCCCCATTCCTGCTGAGCGGGCTTGTCCGGGAAGTCGATGCCCTTGGCGACCAGTTCCCGGTAGGTGGCTTGCAGGTCGTCGCAGGTGAACAACACGTTGTTGAGCGAGCCGACCTTCTCCATGTCGAAGCGCTGACTGAACAGGATCAGCGTGATGCCGTCGCCCGGCGCGCGAACCTCGATCCAGCGCGGGCTGCCGGCCTCGCCCATCGGCGTGTCCATCACCTCCTCGAAGCCCATCCTGTCGACCCAGAAGCGCTTCGCCGCGTCCTGGTCGCTGACGTTCAATGAGACCTTTCCGACCTGCACCATGCGCACTCCTTCGGCAGGCGCCACCGGCCCTCGGTGGCGCTACGACCGGTGTTCGACCGGCTCGCCGAACAGTGCCTCTTGGCTCACCGTCGCAAACAGCGCGCCCGCGGCGTCGAAGATCCGACCGTGCACCGTGCCGTGCGCGGCGTGCAGCGAGGTGCCTTCCTGGTCGTAGAGCCACCACCGGTCCGCGCGGAACGGGCGATGGAAACGAATCGAGTGGTCCAGGCTGGCTCGGGGGATCCAGCGTCGGCCCAGCGCCCGGGCATGCGGCAGTACCAGCGTGTCCAAAATGCTCAGGTCGGTCGCGTACGCGACGGCGCACGCGTGCAGCAACGGGCGATCGGGAAGTTCGCCGTCGGCGCGGCACCACAGCGCGTTGTGCGGCGCCCGCGCGGTGGACGTCTCGTCGGCCCAGCTCGGTGGTGCCACGAAGCGCAGGTCCACCGGGTTGTGCCGGACCAACTGCGGTCGGCGCAGCGGGCCGTTCAGTGCGGCCAGACGCTGCGCGAGCGTGGGCAGCGTCGCCGGGTCGGGCACCACGGGTGCGCTCGGCGCGTGGTCGAACGGCGTCTCGGGGCGGGTCACCCGAAAGGACGCGACCAGGTGTACCAGGACCCGGTCCGCCTGGAGCACGTCGACCTGACGATGGCTCAGCGTCCGGCCCTGCAGGGTCCGCACGACCCGGTAGGTCAGCGGCAGGGTGGAATCCGCCGGCCGCAGGAACGACGCGTGCAGCGAGTGCGGCACCCGGTCCTCGTCGACGGTGGCTCCGGCGGCGGCGAGCGCCTGTGCGACCAGCCAACCGCCGAAGACCCGAAAGGCGTCCGGATCAGGGCTTTTCCCCTCGAATAGATCGGACTTGAGTCGGGTCGGCTCAACTTCTTCGACGAATCGGGTGACGTCGCTGCTCATGACTGCTAGTACAGCAACCAGAGCCGCGACATCGACAACGAGGGGCCTGGTGGGCAAGTGGCATGGGGTGCGGTAAAGGTGTTCAGGGATCGCAACGCCGGGCTGTATCTGAGCGGCGTGGTGGTCTCCAGCTTCGGCAGCAGCGCGATGTCCCTCGTCGCCGGCGTCTGGGCCAAGACACTGACCGGTTCGGACAGCGTGGCGGCGCTGATGGCGCTGGGGGTGTTCGCGCCGACCCTGTTCGGTCCGCTGCTCGGTGCGGTCGCGGACCGCCTGCCCGCGAAACGCCTGCTTCTGGCGGTCAACCTGGCGCTGGCCGCGCTGTTGACCCTCACCCTGACCGTGCGCTCGGCCGATCAGGTGTGGATCCTGTTCGCGGTGATGTTCGGCTACGGCATCGGCTTCGTGCTCCTGGACGCCGCCGAGTCGACCGCGCTCACGGCCGGCGTCGCGCCGGGCATCCTGGGCGACCTGAACGGGATGCGGCTCAGCGCGGCCGAAGGGATGAAGCTGGTCGCGCCGCTGGTGGGCGCGGGCCTGTTCGCGTGGGCCGGCGGGCACACCGTCGCGTTGTTGGACGCGGGCACGTTCGTGCTGGCCGCCGGGGTCTTCGCGCTGATGCGCTTCGACCAGCCGGTCCGGGCGAAGAGCGAGGGCGGGTGGTGGGGGGAGACCACCGCGGGCATGGGCTACCTGTGGGCGCATCGTCCGTTGCGCCGACTGGTGTTCTCCGGCGGTCTGGCGATGCTGGTGTCCGGGATCAGCGGTGGTGCGATCTACACCGTGGTGGACCAGGGGCTCGATCGTTCACCGGCGTTCGTCGGCGTGCTGTACACCGCGCAGGGCGCCGGGTCCGTGGTGGTCGGGGTGTGCGCGGGCACGTTGATCCGCCGGCTCGGCCCGCGCGGGTTCGCGGTGCTCGGCCTGGCGCTGTTCGCGGTCGGGGTGGGTCTGCGGGTGGTGCAGTGGTTGCCCGCGGTCCTGGGCGGCAGTGTGGCGATCGGCTTCGGGTTGCCGGCGGTGCACGTCGCGGCGATGACCGTGTTGCAGCGGGAGACGCCGGGGCACCTGGTGGGGCGGGTCGCGGCGACCGCGGGGACGATCATGTTCGCGCCGACGGCGTTCGCGATCCTCGGCGTGGCGGGTCTGTTGGCGGTGCTGGACTACCGCGTCATCCTGCTCGGCACGGCGGCCCTGGGCGGCGCGGTCGCGCTGTACTGCGCGGCGGGTCGCGGCGAGCGGGGGCCGGACCGGGAGCCGACGTCGGGGGAGGACGCGCGGGATTCGCGGCACGTGTGACGCACGCATGTCCTAGGTCGAGGGCGGCTCGCCACCTACGATGATCCGCATGTATGAAGCGGCGGAAATCCCGGCCGAGCTGATTGCTCTTCAGCGGGATCGCGACCACGCGGCCGACGTCGTCACGACGTTCGCACGCGAGAACCCCGGACGGCTGGACGCCGAACTGACCCGTCAGTGGTCGGCGGTGGTTCGAGCGGAACGCAACGCCATACACGCCCTGCACGCGCATCCGATGATGGTGCTCGGACCGAATCGGTTCAAGATCATGCGCGCGTTGCGCGCCGCCGCCAAGCTCACCTGACGACGGCCCGGCCCGAACAGGGGCAAGAGAGCGTCGGACCGGACCGTCGAAGGACGTAGGTTACGCCGCCGCACCGACGATCGGCACCGGCGCGGCGGGTCACCGGGTTCTGTTGAGCCGCCGCCGCCGGCTCTTCGTGCTCATGCCGACAGGCTCCGTTCGAACCGCATCCGGTCCGCGCCGGGGCCGTCCAGGTCTGCGATCGGGCCGTGCACGGTGAAGCCCATCGCCGTGTGAAAGCGGATCGAACCGGTGTTGACCGGCCCGGTGATCGCACGCACCAGGGTGCGGCCGTCGGCCCGTGCGAGCGTGAAGAACCGCTCGTACAACTCCCGTGCCAGTCCGGATCGGCGCAGGTCGGGTCGGACGCCAGCGAAGTGGATGTACGCCTGCTCCCGGTGCGCGGGCGAGAGCAGCCCGATCAGGAAACCGCCGAGCCCGGCGTCGTCCTCGGCGACCAGGCTGGTCGGATGGAAGTGGTCCAGGAACAGCCGCGGCAGTTTGTCCATGATCGGGCGGCCCCACCAGGCGTCCAGCACCGCGACGATGGTGTCGTAGTCGTCCGCGCGGGCGGTACGGATCGGCGGCGCGGTCATGCGGTGGCGCTCCCGGGGCAGAAGGTCCGGCGGTAGTTCTGCGGTGTGGTGCCGCGCCGGCGCAGGAAGTGATGGCGCAGTGTCGCGGCACTGCCGAAGCCCGAGCGCTCGGCGACGGTGTCGATCGGCAGGTCTGTCTCCTCCAGGAGTTCCTGGGCCAGCAACACGCGTTGCGCGGTGAGCCATTCGTAGGGGGTGGTACCGGTCTCCTGCTGGAACCGGCGGGCGAAGGTACGCGGGGACATCAGCGCGTGCTCGGCCATCTGATCCACCGTCACCTCGCGGGACAGGCGCTGCTCCATCCACAGCAGGGTGGCTTGGAGCGGGCTGCCGGAGCGCTCGGGCAGCGGCCGGGCGATGTACTGAGCCTGGCCGCCCTCGCGGTGCGGCGGCACCACCATCCGGCGGGCGATCGCGTTGGCCACCCGGCTGCCGTCCTCCAGCCGGACCAGGTGCAGGCACGCGTCGATGCCGGCGGCGGTGCCCGCGCTGGTGATCACCCGCCGGTCCTCGACGTAGAGCACGTCCGGTTCGACGATGGCCAGCGGGTACCGGCGGGCGAGGCGGTCCGTGTACTTCCAGTGCGATGTGCAGCGCCGGCCGTCGAGCAGGCCGGCCCGGGCCAGCGTGAAGGCGCCGGTGCAGACGCTCATGATCCACGCACCCCGGGCCTCGGCGGCCCGCAGCGCGTCCAGGAGCCGCGGATCGGGCGCCGCGTTCTCGTCGTGCTCGGCGGAGGCCGGAATCGCGATCAGGTCCGCGTTCGCGACCCGGTCCAGGCCGTGTTCGGCGAACAGGTCGTAGCCGGCCTTGGCGCGAACCCGGCCGGGGGTGACCGCGCACACCGCGAAGTCGTAGACCGGGCAGCCCTCCTCGCTCCGGTCGATGCCGAATACCTCGCACAGCACCCCGAGTTCGAAGGGCGCGACCCCGTCCTGAACGATCACGACCACATTGCGCAGCATGCGTCCAGCATGCCGGCAGTTCGGCTGGGATGGCAGGATCTTGTGCCTATCCGGCAGTCCTGCCACTCGATGCATGTGCAAGCATCGGGCACTCTGGAGACATGACAGTTCTGGCGGTTTTCCTGGTGATCACGATGATTCTCGGTGGTCTGTCGACTCTGGGTCGATCGGCCGACACGCGCGATCGGGGCAAGCCCCGGTCGTGGCACCACTGAACGGCACGCGGGTCCGACGGCGCGTCGGGCCCGCGGCGCATCGGCGAACGACCGCGCGCCCGGCCCAAGGGACATGGGCCGGGCGCGCGGTGCGTTTCGGATCGGGCGGGAGTGCCGGATCGAGGCGGGTGCCCGATCGGGCGCGACGCTCGATCAGTTGCGGCGCTTGAGGGCCCGCCAGACGAAGAAGATGATGATCGCGACGATGATGATGCCGATGATCGCGAAGATGAACTTGCCGGCCTTCTTGAAGAAGCTCTTCTTCTTCTTTTTCTTGGCCTTCTTGGTCGGGTGGCTCTGCTGGGCGGCGGCCTGGTGCGACGTGGTGCGAGCCGAGGTGTCCGCGACCGTCTGCACGCCGGCCGAGGTGAATGCGCCCGACACCGTCGCGGAGGAGACCTGGCGTACCTGCGCCTGAGCCGGCGCGGCCTGCGCGGGCACGGCGGTCAATACGGCCGCGAACACCGCGAGCAGGATCGGACCGGCGAGACGCCTGAGAACACGATGAACCATCTGACAAGCCCCCAATTCAACCCGCGGAACACACGCCTCGCGGTATCGCCATGGCCCCGTGGTGGGCCGATAGGCGCGCGAATCTACCCGACACGCCAGGGCCCACGCGGCAAGAAGGGTCAAGATTTGGTTCGGAGGCGACCCATGCGACACGTGTCAACGCACATTCCGGTACGCTGACGACTCATCAGGTTGTGGCAGCCCGGTTGCCGGTGAGGGGTGACCGGGCTTCCCAATCGACGCGCCCGCGAGCAGCCGGCCGCGCTGAGGGTCCTTGTGTGCCGTCGGGGCCGAAAGACCTGGTGAGGGGCTTCTCTTTCCCGAAGTGTGGCGGATCCGGAGCGCCTTGAATTCGTGGCGCCGGGGAGCTCGGGAGGCCCGAATCGCTTCCTGGGAGAAAATTGGGAGAGGATTCGGGTTGTTCTCGATCGCCGGGGGGCGTTCGCCCGAGACCCTGAACCGAGACGTCCAGTAGCGCTCTTCGAGGTATGCGAGCAGCCGCCAGCGCATCTCCGGTGTGACCTTGTCGTAGACGCCCTTCATGCCGGGTGCCTTGCTGTGGCCCATCCGCTCGCGCTGGAGGGCGTCGGGCATCTGGCCGAGGTGATCTCCCTCCTCCATCCAGGTCTTGTGCGCGTGTCGACAGCCGTGCAGGCCCAGGCCGAGTAGGACGGGCTCCCAGCCGTTGCGCAACGCCCTGCCCGAGCGACGCTTGCCGGGCGCCTGTACGCCGTCGCATACGGCCCGCATCACGTCCCTCCACCCGTCCTTGGTGCGGAACTTCGCGCGAGGGCCGTTGAAGGGGTAGGCCCGGTCCGTCGATGCGAGGAACGCGCGCAGCTCGGTCACGAGGAAGAAGGGCACGTCGATGCTCCGGGCGCCCCTCTCGCCCTTGGGCGGCCCCAGGAAGAGCTTCCTGCGCCGGACGCCGAGGGAGTCCGGCTTATCCGGAAAGTAGTCCTTGAGGGCCCCGGTTTCGGGGTCGATCCGGATCACGTAGCGGGTGACCTCCCGGTCCCCGATGTGATCGACGACCTCCACGAGACAGTTGTCGCGGTGGAGCCCCCCGATCTCCCCCCATCGCATTCCGCACCAGGTTGCCAACTGGATCGTAAGCCGGTCGGCTTCGCGCCAGCAGCGATCACCGGCGCGCAGCGCCTGCTCCGTGGTCGGCCAGATCTTCTCCCTCCTGGGCCGGCTACGAGGGGGTCGGCGACGCCCCGCGATCGGATTGATGGTCAGCATGTCCGCGTCGACGGCGGCCGTGAGCATCATCGACAGCAGCGTGATGGCGTCCCCGATGGAGTCGTAGTCGTAGATGCCGCGGTCCTCTACGTCCTCGGCCCATGTCTGGACCCCCCACCAGGTGATCTTCCCGATGGCGACGTCCCCCCACGTGGGGAGGAGGATGTTCCGCAGTCGGCCGGTGCGGGTGATGGTCGTCTGCTCGGCCGTCTTGCGGGCCGCAAGGTACTTCGGCCCCCAGTCGCGCAGCGGGGTGAGGGCTTTGCGTGGGTCGACGAACTTGGGGTTGGCGCGTGCCTGTTCTTCGAGTGTCTCGGCCGCCTTGATGGCGAGGGCCTCGGTCTTGAAGCGTCCCTTCACGCGCGGGTAGGTGCCGTCGGGCTTCTTCCAGCGCCCGCTCCAGTAGGTGGTGGTCTTGCCGGTTCGCCGGTTCTTGACCGTGCGTTCCTCGGCGTATGCCATGGAGGTCCCCTGGTCCTCGTGGTGTGGTTTTGCGCCGCAGGCGGCGCCGGCGGCGTGCCCGGTGTGTCCACGGGCCGAAGACGATCACACACGTGATCCAAAATTAATGAACGCGACGCGGCGCCCCCTATCCCCGCAGGGGGCGTGCGTCGCATGCGGATCGGATCGCGATCAGGTCAACGCCGCGTCGCAGGCAAGAGTGGCCGCGACGATTCGGCAGAGCTCGCGCATATCCATCCGGTCGTGCTCGTTGAGCCACTTCTCCAAGGCCGCAGCCTTGGTCGCGCCGATCTCCGTATCGCGAATCCACACGTCCCACGTGGGGCGTCGCACGTCCACGAACACCTTTCGGTCTCCGAGGCACGCGGGGAAACTCGATGCTTGCATGACACGGACCCACGCCACGTTGGACCCCCACCACCCGATGGTTTGCCGCCATCCCGGGACAGTCATGACAGCACACGTGAGCACTGCGTGTGGGTCGAACAAGTCGAATTCAAGACAAAAACACGTTACGAATTTTCTTGATCACGATCAGTGATGTCCAGGTCGCGGCGGTTCCGCTCAAGATCCGCCCATGCGGCCAGGCCGCTGGCCATCTGCGAGTCGCTGACCGGATCGCCCGGTCTCGCGGTGAGGAGTACGACCATCTCCAGGCCGTCCACCTCGATGATCTTGTGGTCGACGAGCTCGTTCGTCTCCAACTTCCGGCGCACACGGAGCGGCATGCTCTCTATCGCGGAAGGCGACATCGGGCGGCCGGTCGCCTCCGTGACCGCGGCCCGGGTGCGACTCGGTGGGTTCGTCGGTGGAGCGGGGGCGCCGGCAATGATCCGCTCCACGTCCCGGATCGGATCCGGCCAACCGAAGACATGGCCGACCTTGACCACCGACGACTTGGGGATCGTGTCGTAGATGCGCGTCCGGCTTTCGAGGTTGCTGATGGTGTTGCGGCTGACGTCGGCGAGCTTGGCCAAGTCGGGCTGTGTGAGCGCCATCGCTTTGCGGGCCGCCGCGAAGGCGACGGCGGCGGGTGTCCAGTCGAGGCTCATGCGCCCATGATGCCCAACGTTGGGCACCAAGCGCAGGAGGGGTCGCATATTTTGGCCAGTCTCTAGGCGTCGCATGGGCAACCGTTGTACTCGACACGTGTCCGCCGGGCCGCCCGCGTGCTTTGCGGCGCACATTTTGTGCGTCTAAATTGGCGTCGACCTCTTGTGTACGCACAAATTTGGGCGTCTACTTGTACCCGTGACGCCCAACGGGGCGAAGATCCGCGAACAACGGAATGCCCAAAAGCTGACGCTGCGTGCGCTAGCCGACGCCACAGGACTCGACCACGGCTACCTGTCGAGACTCGAACGCGGCAAACGAGGGGCCACACCCGACGCACTCGCACGCATCGCGGGCGTTCTCGAAATTCCGGTCGACGCCATCCTCACCAGGAGGCCCATTGCCCGCCGCCACCCGAGCCGCTCCGGCGGCCCCACCCGGTATTCCCTCCGACCTCGCCGCCTGGCTGGAAGCCCTGATCGAGCACGCGACTGACCGCCTCGGCGACCGAATCGTCGCCGCCATCGAAGCCGAGCGGCACCGCTTGCCCGTGGAACTCCGGTTGTGGACTGCGGAGCAACTCGGTCAGGAGTGGTCCGTGTCGCCCGACTGGTGGACCAGGCGGGCCCAGGAACGCCTCGGGCCCGTCACCAAACCGGGGGCGGGCAACCGCTTCCGCTGGAGCGCCGAGGACGTCGCCGAGTACATCCGGCAGGGCCGCATCGGCCCGCGCGGCAAGCAACTCTTCCGCGCGGTCTGAACGGGCTTCGCGCCCAGGGGAGTTCGGTCCGACGAGGCCGAGGAATCAAAAGGGGCGACCCGTGCCGTCGAAACCCGGGCCGCCCAGACCCACCACACACATCCCTCAACCAGGAGAGGTGGCAGGCGCAATGCACCACAGTACTCCGACCCACCGAGAGGCAGGCACGCGATGACCAGCCACTCGCTTCGCGGCGAGACCCTCCGATTGGTCGAACCCACCGACACCGACCAGCGCAAGGCCGGCCGGGCTCTCGTCTCCATGGCCCTGACCGCGTTCCGTTGCAGCGGCTTCGCGGCGAGCACCGACCTCGACGAGGACTCCCGCGCGGCCCTTGTCGATGTCCTCCAGATGATGGGTCTCATGCCCTGCCCCGAGGTCGAACGGCGCGGCACGCACGGCACGTTGCTCCGCTACGACAACGGCTGCCCCTGCGCTCGCTGCGCGGAGGCCGACGCCGGTCGGACCGCGCGCCGCGACACGCACAAGGAGGCGTGCTCGTGAGTGTCCTGAGCTACCTGCGTGGCCTTGCCGAAGAGGCCGCCGTGGCCGCCGATTCCCTGCGCGACGACGCGGTCACCGAGGCCCGGGAGCGGGCCGACTTCATCGGCCGCGCCGACGAACACGCGACGACGCGGCTCGGTTTCCAGGCCACCGGCAACCTCACCTGGGAGTACGACGAGTACACCACCGACGGCGTCGAGGGCGCGGACGCGTGGCTCGGTGAGCGGACCCGGCTGCGGTACGAGTACGACCACGACACGGAGAAGACCACGTTCCGCCTGATCCGTGAGTGCGTCTGCTGCGGCGGCACCACCGTTGTCCACGTGGGATCCCTCGCCGACCTCGCCGGACACCTTCAGGACGAGTGCTGGACGGACGCAAGGGAGGGAACGTGATCTTCGGCATCGGGCGCACCGACGAGGCCGTGGACGCCCCGGCGATCCTCTGGGAGCGCGTGCAGGCGATCGTCCCGACGGCGGTCCGCGTCCAGTTGAGCCGGCCCATGTCCGCGCGGAACCCGTTCCTGCCGCCGCGCCGGGAGATCACGGCGATCGACCAGCACGGCCGCGAACTCGACTGCATGCAGATCGTGTTCGGCGGCCGGGACGAGCTCCGCAGCCGGCTGGAGCGGGCACTCCCGCGCGGATGGCCGGACATGGAGTACGACGTCCACGCCCGGACCCTCACACCCATTACCTGACTCGCCGCGCGGCCCGTCCGCGCCCACGAACCGCCGGCGGCGGCGCGCGCGCCCGCACCCCCCCCGCAGGGCACCCCGCCGCCGGCCACCCGACTCTCGAACACGCCCCGGAGGGCGAACACATGGACATGGGCATCCAGAACACCACCGAGACCACGCAGGACCCGGAGACGGCAATGGCCCTGCTCGTCTCCGCGGCCGTCCTCGGCAGCGACGTGACCCTTGAGGCCGTGGAGTGGAAGGGCCAGCACCAGCTCGTCACATCCGACCTGCTGCCCACCGACTGCAACACCGCCGCATTCGAGGCCGCCGGCTTCACCTTCGGCGAACCGGTCCCGGGCGACCCGCTGTTCCGCAAAGCGACAATGCCCCCGGGCTGGACCCGACGGGCGAGCGACCACGCCATGCACAGCCACATCCTGGACGAGCACGGCCGCGAGCGGGTCAGCGTCTTCTACAAGGCCGCCCACTACGATCGCCGCGCACGCATGTCCCTGATCGGCGTCTCCTGGTACGTCCACACCTGCGTAAGCCGGAACATCGAGCCGATCCCGGACGAAGCCTGGGCCACCCCCGCCCTGATTCACGCCGCCGCCACCGAGAACGCCGTGAAGTTCGCGGAGTACGCACGCGGATCCCGCGAGGCCGGGGACGAGAAGGAAGCACAAAAGGAAGAGGCCACACACGAGGCGTTCCTCGCCCTCGCCGAGCGGTTCGCGCCGGCCGCCTCCGGCGGTGCGTCGTGAGGAACCCGTTCACGGCTCGCCGCCGCAGGTTCGTGGCCGCGACCATGGCCGCAGCCGAAGCCCGGGTCGAGTCACTCGCCGAAGCGATTGCCGTCGGCTGGATCGAAGACGCGAACAGCCGCGTCGACACCTTCAAGGCCGAACTCGCCCAGGCCCGCGCCGACCTCGAAGAAGCCCGGACCCGGCTCGGGCGTAGGGAATTCGCCCAGCAACTGGCCAACGACCTCGCCGCACGCCTCGCCGAGGCACAGCGGGCCAACGAGGCGATGCACGTCCCGATCGGCATCGACCCCCAGTGGGTCGACGCCCTGGAGGACGCGCGCACGCGCATCCTCGCCGAGGCCGCGCTCGCCCGGACGGGAGACAAGGTCTCGTGAAGCTGTTCCGCATCCGGCGCCGTCTCGCCGTCGCCGAGCAGGTCATCCACAACCTCCTCGCCGAACGCCGCGCCTGCCTGCACCTCCTGGCCGACGCCAACACCCGCATCGGCCTCCTCGAAGCCGAGAACGCCGCCGTCACCACCGAGAACAACCAGCTCAAGCATCGCAACGCCGGGCTCGACACCGCACTGCGCGACCGGGCCCGCCGACTCGACATCGTCGAGGCCGCATGCTCGGGACTGAGCCGCGAACGCGAGGCGCTCGCGGCCGACGTCGCGGCCGGCATCGAGCGAATCCAGGAACTGGAAGGGCAGGTCACCCGCCTCGTCAGGCCGGGGCGCCACAGGTCCACGGACCGCCCCCGGCTGACGATCCCCGGCGAACTCGTCCTGCCCGAGGCGGTGGCCTCGTGACGGGACGCCACCACATGGCGGGCTGCCCGATCACGACCGAGGTCGCCCGCCGGATGCGACACCGGCGACTCGCCGTCCGGATGACCACCACGCAGCAGGCCGCGGCCATGACCAAGGCCGGCTACGCGATCAACCACACCGGCATCTCGGCCATCGAGCAAGGCCGCCGCGTCGAACTGCCCATACGCCTGATCGCCGCCGCAGCAGTTGCGCTGCAAACACCCCTGCGCAACCTCATTCCCGGAGTGGGACCGTGCCCGGCCTGCGGCGACGACCCGCCTGCGGGCTTCTCCTGCAACGACTGCGGCGCCGGAGGTGCCAGCGATGAGTAAACACCGCACGCCCGGCTGGGTCGGCGCAGCCGCCGCCCGCGCCGACGAGATCCTCGAACGCTGCCGGCTCCGTAAGCGCGCCACCGTCGACGACGTCGAGACCCTACGCGACTCCGTCTTCGCGGTCGCCGACGAAGTCCTGCGTCTCCAGCGCGTGGTCGAGCAGAAGGACGCTCGCATCGCCGAACTCGGGCACACGAACCGCCCGACGCCCGCCCTCAAGACCTGGAGTGCCGCGTCGTGACCACCACCCTCAACCTGAGCGTCGAGATCGACGGCGTCTCCCGCCCGCTGCGCGACTGCGACTGGGTCCTGCGCCGGCCCTGCGGCTGTGCCGAGGCGATCATGCACGCGGTGTCGTCCCTGGTGACGCTGACCTCCGAACACGAGGCGTGGGAGGAGTTCTACTGCGACGTCCCGCGCGCCGACAGGCGCCGCAGGGCCGTCAATGCCGCCCGCAAGCGGGGATACACCGTCGCCCTCACAAGCATCGACGACGCGGTCCGCGCATGGGAGGCCCGCTGCCCGCACGGGGAAGAGCCCGAACCCGGCCAGCAGGCTTCGCTCTTCGACCCCACCGATCCCGCCGACGATGCCGTGGACGTGAACGCGTGAAGACCCTCATCCCCACCCGCAAGCGCAACTACGGCGCTCTGGCCGTGTGTGCGGTCCTCCTGCTCGGCCTCACCGCGTGCGGCGACAAGGCCACCGAGCCGTTCAAGGACGCCCCCCGGGCCGGCACTAACAACAGTCCGGCGCGGATCGTCACGAACCCCGACGGGTTCTCCAACGTCGCCGCGAAATGCGACGGACCCAACATGCTCTACGTCGCCTACCACGGCGACAACGCCTATGCCGCGATCACCGTCGTCGCGGACGACCCCCGCTGCGTGGGTGCGCCGTGAACGACGACTCCATCGAGATCACACCGACCGAAGCCGCCCACGTCGTCTGGTATTTCGCCCCACCGGGACGCCGACCGGGGGCGTTCACCGCGCAGTTGATCCAGCTCATCGACATGGCCGGCCACGAGAACGGACGCCGGCTCGCCCTTGCCTTCCCCGGCTACTCCGAAGCCGTCCGCATCGCGAAGAACGATCCGCGCGGAGTCCGCCGCCTGAACCGGATCGCGTTCGGCCGCGACGCGGAACAGGGGCGGTCCGACGACGGCACCGAGCACCCGCCCGTCGACGACCTGGGCGCCGCGCTGGAGACCGCCGCCCTCGTCGTCGACGACGAGATCGAGCGCCTGCGCCGCCAGAACAGGGCCACCATCGAGGCCCGCCTCGTCGCCGCGCGGACCAACTACGAGCTGGCGCGTGCCGAGTTCCTGGCCGGAGGTGATGCATGACCGATCCGTTCTGGGCACGCGCCACCGACCACGGTCGCTACTACCAGGATCCGGCGACCGGTGAACTCCTGCCGTCCGTCACGAACGTGATCGGTACGTGCGTCGCCAAGGAACGGCTGATCCCCTGGGCGGCGAAGATCACCGCCGAATGGGCGGCGGACCATCACCGCGAGATCGCCCACCACGCCGGGAGCGACCGCGCCGCACTGATCCGCGCCATGTGCGGCGCGCACACCGCCATCACCGACCACGCATCCGACCTCGGCACCCGCGTCCACGCCTCCGCCGAAGCCGAAACCCTCGGCGCACCCGTCCCCGACGACCCCGAAGTTGCCCCCTACCTAAGCCAGTTGCGCAAGTGGCGCCTCTCCTGGGGCGTGAACATCGAACGCGACGTCCTCGCCGCCGAGATGACCGTCGTCAACCGCACCATCGGCTACATGGGCACCGGCGACCTCCTGGTCTGGCTCCCCACCGGAACCCGGGGCCGCCTACAGCTCTGGCTCATCGACTACAAGACCTCCGCCACCCGCCCGGCGCTCAGCGTCTACCCCGAGTACACCCTCCAGCTCGCCGCGCTGCGCAACGCCGAGGCGATCGTCCTTCCGGACGGCAGCGAACACCCCATGCCGCGCATCCACCGCGCCGGGGTTCTCAACCTCCGCGTCCGCAGCCACGCCTTCGTCCCCATGCCCGCTGGCAAGGACGCGTTCAAGGTCTTCGCCTCGCTCGTCCCGGCCGCCCGCTGGCTCCACGACGCACCCACCACGTACACCGCGCTCAAGCCGCCCCCGGCCCCCGCGCCCACCCGAAAGGCGGCCTGAGATGGCAGGACGCATCAAGACCATCCAGGCCCAACAGGCCGAACTCGGCCGCCTGCGCACCGGAACCAGCACACCCCTCAAAGAGGGAAGCGACCGCCGGCGCGCCGTCCGCTCCGACACCTGGATCCTCTCCTCACACAGCCGCGACTACGTCGAGGCCGCCGCTGCCCTGTGGGGTGGCGACGTCGAACCCTGGAAACCCCAGAACGCGTCCATCAGTCAATGGCGGGTCATCACCGAGGCGCAGGCCCTGGACGCCCTTCTCCCGCCCGGCGACCCGCTCAGCGCGCACAACGAGCTGTGGGACAGGGGCGGGATCAAATTTCGCTGCGACGGCGAAACCGAGCTGCGCTCCGGCCGCTCCTGCATCTGCCTCCAGCGCTTCGGCGTCGACTTCCACGCGACCGCCCCCATCGGCCAGGCATGCAAACCCACGACCCGCCTGCGGGTCTACCTCCCTGACATGCCCGACTTCGGAGTCTGGCGAGCCGAAACCCACAGCTTCTACGCCGCCGCCGGACTCGCCGGCCAGGTCGACGCCGTCCTCGAAGGCACCGGCGGACGGGGCATCGTCCCCGTCCGACTCGCCATCGAACAACGCCAGATCGCCCGCGACGGGAAGACCAAGAAGTTTCCCGTCGTCATGGTGATCCCGCGACTCCCCAGGCTGCGCCACGCCCTCACCGGTCCCCTGACCGCGACCGCGGCCCTGGACCCGACCTCGCTGGACCGCGTTGCGATCGAGGCCGCGGCCCGCCCCGACTACGCCGCCAAAGCGCAGGCGCTGCTCACCACCGACGACATCACCGACCTCTGGTACGAGGCACGCGAGGCCGGACACCTCGACCAGGACACCAAGGATCTGCTCATCGCCCGAGCAGCCGAAATCAACGCCGAGCAGCCGAATAAGGATGACGGCGGAAGTCACGAGGGCGACGGCGACGACGAGCCCATCGACGCCGAAATCGTCGACGACAACCCCCAGCCCGACGCCGTCCGCTGGCCCGACGTCGCACCCATACCCGGGGCCCGCCGATGACCGTCTACTACCACGGCGGCGCCCCCGGCCTCGCCCGCGGCGACGAACTCCTCCCGCCCTCCGTGACCGGCATCACGCACACCCTCACCACCTGGGCCGAAGCCCTCGGCGCAGGCCCCGACCTCACGCTGCGCGACTTCGTCTATCTCACCACCGACCGCGACGCCGCCCGCCTGCACGCCGCGCACCACCCGCACGGAGACGTCTACCGGGTCGTTCCGATCGGACCCCTGGCGGCCGACCCGGCCGACCCCACCGGCAACTCCCGGCGCTGCACCCGCGCCGTCGTCGACCGAGTCCTCGAAGCCGCCGTGCCCTTCAGCGCCTTCACGCTGCGCGCGAAGTCCCGCCCCCTCCGCAAGGAGTCACCGTGACTCACCAGCCCCCCATCGAAGGCATGGACTGCCCCGAGCCCGTCACCACCGCCGACCAGGACGAACGCAACGCCTGGCACCACGCCGCGCACACGGCCATCGTCGAATACGCCCGCAGGGGACAGCCGTTCACCATCTACGAGGCCGCCCGACACTTCGGCGTCGGCGAACCCCACCACCCCAACATGTGGGGAATCCTCACCGCCGAGCTCCACCGCGAAGGGGTCATCAGCCCCTACAGCTTCACCACGGGCGGACGCCCATCGGTTGCGAGCTCTGCCGTCCGTACCTGGGTCGCGGCATGAGCTACGGACTCGCCATGTGGCTCGGCGGCACCGCCCTCGGATTCGCCATCGGAACCCTTCTCTGCCTCGGCATCGGCGCCATCGTCAACCGCATCCACACCAAACCCCCACAGCCGGCGCCGCCCTTGCTCCCCGAGGTCGTCACCCGCGCCGAGGCCATCCTGCGCGAGGCCGCCGGCAAAGGAGGTGTTCAAGGATGAGCGACTCCTGTCCCACCCCGGACAAGGCCCGTTTCGCGACCCGGGAAGGAGCCGAGTCCTTCGCGACCCGCAAATTCCTCTCCCTCGGCATCATGCTCCGCCCCTACGGCGACTGCCCGTGTGGATGGTTCCACCTGACCTCCCGAGGCAGCGAAGAACTCACCCCCACCGAAGCCGAACTCGCCCGCGAGTACGCGCGCCTGGGCGACCTCGACCGACCTGCATTCAACATCCTCGTCCGCGACGACGCCCTCGGCCGCACCTCCAAGGCGACCGCCGCAGCACTGCGCACCCCCGGCCTCCTCGAACGATGGCGAGCCGCACTCAAGGAGCTCAAAACCGACGTCCACGCACAGATCGAACACAACCGCGACAACGACCAGCCGACCTCCCAGGACTGGCGCAGCCGCATCAACCACCTCCAAAGGCGGCTGACCGTGCGCGCCGCCGAAACCAAATCCCTCGCCATCGCCTTCTCCACGCAAGGCACCCCTGCCACGAGCGCCAACCCCAGCCGCTCGACATGCGGCGAGCGTGCGATCGAACGCCTCATCGCAGCCCACAGAAACGAATTCGACCGCCTGGTCCACGAGGAACTCGCCGCCGCAGGTCTTCCCATCCCCCAAAGCCTCCTGCGCCGCGAGGCGTTCCTCCTCGACGAAGCACCGGAGGACGCCGCGTGACGACCACACCGCGCGTCATCGGGCTCGACCCGTCCGCCGGCGGTGCGTCGTGACCGACCGACGCCACGGCTACGCCCGCTACAGACTCGACGGCTGCCGCTGCTACACCTGCGCCTACGCGGTCAGCGAATACAACGCGCACCGACAGCGTTCCCTCACCGCCGGCACGTGGGCCCCCTGGGTCGACGCCGAACCCGCACGACTGCACCTGTGCGCACTCGCAGACGCAGGTCTCGGCTCACGACGCGTCGCCGACCTCACCGGCCTCAGACGGAACACCGTGCAGAACCTGCGGCACACCGACCGCGCCCGAGTGCGAGCCGCCACCGCCGCGGCGATCCTCGCCCTCGAACCCACCCTCGACAACATCGCACCCCACGCGCCCGTATCGGGCCTGGGCACCACACGCAGGCTCCGGGCGCTCGTCCGAGCCGGCTGGCCACAGTCCCATCTCGCCGAACACGTCGGGCAGACCGGCCCGATCGTCAAGAACACACCGAGGTCCGTCACCGCCCGAACCGCCCGCGACACCCGCACCCTGTACAGGCTCATCGCGGAACTCGACCCGCGAGCCCACGGCATCCCGGAACACATCGCCCAACGCACCCGGACACGAGCAACCGCACACGGCTGGCCCGGCCCCATGTGCTGGGACGACGACACGATCGACAACCCCGACGTCGAACCCGAGTGGACCGGACGCTGCGGCACCACCGCCGGCTGGGACATCCACCGCCGCGAGGGCATTCCCCCGTGCCCACCCTGCCGGAACGCCCACACCACCCGACGACCCCGACAGGACACAGCATGATCACCCCGCCCCGCGTCATCGGCCTCGACCCGTCCGTCACCGCCACCGGCATCGCCTGGCACGACGGTTCGACCACTACCGCTGGCGGACCCGCGACCCAAGGCGACAGCCGCCTTGAGGAGATCGTCCGCTGGGCCGGACACGCCGCCTGCTACCACCCCAACCGCTTGCGACGCGGGGAGGACGGCGAGGATCTGCGCGCCCACCTTGCCGTTCTCGAAGACCTCCCCGTCCACGGCAAAGGCGCCGGCATCACAGGCATGGCTCAGGGTGTCGTTCGGCTCACCCTCTTGGACTGCTCCGTTCCCTACGCCCTCGTAACGGCAGCGGGCCTCAAGAAGTACGCCACCGGCCGCGGCAACGCCGACAAGGCCGACATGCGCATGGCCCTCTACCAGCGCACCGGCCTCGACCTCCGCGACGACAACCAAGTCGACGCCTGGTGGCTCCGCGCCATGGGCCTGGACCACCTCGGATACCCCGTCGTCGAACTCCCCGCCGCACAACGAGCGATGCTCGACAAGGTCACCTGGCCCGAGGCGGCGACCTCGTGAACAAGCCCCCGCTCACCGATGTGCCGGCACACATCCCCACCGAACTTCACAGCGCGTTCCGCCGCGACTACGCGCGCACGGCGGCCGTTCCCGGCCATGCGCCATACCGCGTCGGCGATTCCGTCCAACTCCACGGCTACGCGGGCCACCTCGGCCACCCCGAAGACCACGCAGCCACCGGATTCCGCGGCTGGGTCGCCGGAAGCATCGGCGCCACCATCCTCACCGGCATTACCACCACCGGACGTCCCTGGGCCGAACCCTGGGGCGGCCTCCACCCCGACGGGCTCCCCGTCGACATCTGGGACCACTGCGCCTGCTGCCGCCACCTGCGCCTGCCTCTGCTCCGCGCCCACTACGCGGCGCTCGCGCGAACCCCCACACAACTCGACCTCTTCGCACAGGCACGCCCGTGAGTACCGCGACGCTCGACCGCCCGCAAGGTGCGTCCCTCTCGGACATGCCCGTCACCGACCGAAAGCGCTGCATCACATGCGAGGCAAGCAAGCCGACCGGCGACTTCGACAAGGTTTTCCGCACCCGGCCGGAATTGCGACGCAACGAGTGCAAGTCGTGCCGCATCGAGCGCGCGCGCCGGGAACGCGGAACCCGGAAAGCGAACCTCGTCCGCCGCCAGAACGCCCGCATCCGCCGGGTCTTCGCCGCGAACCCGCAGACTGCCGACGCGGCACGCGTACTCGGCGTCTCCCACCGCAAGGCCGCCGGCTGGCAGCTCGCCCTGGCCGAGAACCCCGATGTCGAACTCCGCGTCTGGGGCCCCATCGACATGGGCGCCGAACCCCCGACGGAACCTGTTCCCGAACCCGACCCGACAGCGGACACGCCACCACCGCCACCCCTCGAACGGCCCTTCCCCGGCTGGCAGTTCCACGCCGCGTGCCGCAAGAAGGACACCGACATGTGGTACGGCGGCCCCGACCGCCCCGACCAGGAGCGCAAGGGAGCCCCGCCGCGCGTCAACAACGCCTACGCGGCCCACGCCAAAAGCATCTGCGCCGTTTGCCCCGTCAAAGCCATGTGCCTCGCCGAAGCCATGGCCCGCAACGAGGAACACGGTATCTGGGGCGGCCTCGACCGCAAGGAACGCCAAGCCCTCACCACCCCCGACTCCACCCCGAATGCAGGACAGTGAACACGCAGCGAAACACCGGACTCCTCCTCGTCGAAGACGAACACACCCCGGACTGGCGACACTTCGCCGCCTGCCGAGAAGAAGACCCGGAACTCTTCTTCCCCGTCGGCAACACCGGCCCCGCGCTACTCCAGACCATGGAGGCCCAGGCCGTCTGCCAGCGCTGCCCCGTCACCGACGCCTGTCTCGACTGGGCACTCACCAAGCCCGAGAACGAAGGCGTCTGGGGCGGCCTCGACGAAACGGAACGCCGCGCCATGAAGCGGCGCGGCACCCGGCGGCGCACAACCACCGCAGCCTGACGAAGAAGGGCCCGCCGCGCGAACGACGGGCCCACAACCCACGAACAGCGCCCGACACGGCGCCAACGACCCACAGAAAGAGCCGACCATGGCCAACCAGACGCTACCCCAGACCCTCAGCGACAAGCTGCTTGCGACCGTCGTCAAGGTCACCCCGCACATCGCGAACCACATCCTGAAGAGGCAGAACAACCACAACCGCAACCTCCGGCCGCGCGCCGTCGCCGACTACGCCCGCGACATGGCAGCGGGCAACTGGACCCCCAACGGCGAAGGCATCAAGTTCGACCGCAACGGAACCCTCCTCGACGGCCAACACCGACTCACCGCGCTGATCGAAGCCGACGTCGACGTCCCCATGCTCTTCATCACCGGGCTCGACCCGAAGGCCCAGGAAACGATGGACACCGGCCGCCCGCGCACCCCCAGCGACGTCTTCGCCCTCCGCGGCGAAGCCCGCACCGTCGTCCTCGCAGCCGTGCTGCGACGCGTCTGGATGTGGGATCAGGGCAATCACAAGTTCTTCGCCAGCCAAGCCCCCACCCGACCCGAACTCGCCGCACTCCTTGAGGCGCACCCCGAAATCCGCCGCTCCGCCGAGATCTCCGGCTACGTCTACCAAACCTACCGATCCTTGCCCCAATCCATCATCGGCACCGCCCACCACGTCTTCTCGCGTATCGACGGCGACGCCGCCGTCTGGTTCTTCACCCGCCTGGGAGACGGCGCCGAACTCCCCCTCGGACACCCCGTCCTCACCCTGCGCAATCGAGCCTCCGCCGACCGCAAGGAAGGCAAGCGCATGCCCGAACCCCGCGCCATGGCCTACCTCGTCCACGCCTGGAACGCCGTCCGCGAAGGACGCAGCCTCACGCGCATCACCATCCCGGTCGAAGCACCGATGCCCATGCCCAGGTAGCCACCCCGGCAAGGGTTGCGGCCGATCCGGGAAGCCGGCCGCAACCCGCCCACAGATCGGCAACAAGACATGACCACCTACGCCGTCACCGTCCGACAGCACGACTACCACGCCACGGCCGGCATCCCCGAACTCGGCCTGACCGTCGACATTGACCACCCATACGAAGCCGAGGACGCCATCCGCGAAGCCCTCGCCCTCCACGGCCACGACCCCGGCGCAGCGCTCGCCATCGAGTACCCGCACACCGACTGACCCGACAGGACCACGATGACCGACCCACCCACCGACCTCTTCATGCAGGCAGTCGAGGAGGGCCTCGCCGGCAACACCGAATCCGTCCTGCGGATCCTCGACCGGATCGTCGACGAACACGGCGTCCCCATGCTGGGCGGCGTCATCGCCGGACTCGGCCAGATCGCCGCCCACGCCCTCGCCCGACTCCGACCCCTCGGCCACGGTGACATGTGGGCCACCCAATCCCTCGTCCCGAACCTCGACGACCAGGACCCCGGAGACCTCTTCGCCGCCCGCTACGTCGTAGCCACCGCCAACGGCGACAACGACACCGCAAGCGCCCTCCTGCGCACCGAATTCGCCCACGCCGAACCCGAACGCATCCACCAAATCGTCATGGGCACCTTCGGACTCGCCATCTCCCTGCTCCGCCTCGTCCCCACGGACACCGACCGATGAACCACCGCGACCCCGAAGCCATTGCGGCCGTAGTCGACCGCCTCGCCAACAAGCTCGCCGACACCAACTGGCACGAACTCGCCGACGAAGGCTTCGCACTCGTCGAAGCCCTGCGATACAAGCCCCCCGGCCCCTGGGAAGCCGTCTTCGAACCCGACGACGGCCGCTACCTCCACCTCGGCCACGGATCCGACGAACCCACCGTCCAGGCCCGCGCCACCGCCTGGGCCATCAGCTTCGACGGCACCCTCGACTGGCACGACCCCCAGCCCGACGGCACCCGCTACGCCACCTTCCGGCGCAACGACGGAGTCGAGCCCGGAATGTTCGTCCGCCCCTCCGACCCCGCCGAACGAGCGCTACGCCGCGGCGAACACCACCGCGCCACCCGCATCCGATACCGCGCCGAACGCAACTCGGCCCGCGCCCACCTGGCCCGCATCGCCGGCGCCCACCACAAGGAAGTCACCGCAGGAGGCACGACCTCCGGCGACTGCACCGAATGCGGCTGGACCTGGCCCTGCCCCACCCACACCTGGGCCACCACCAAGCGTGACCTCTGCGCCTGCTGGAACCCCAACGACGACGAGGAAGCCGACCAGTGACCGACCCCCAAGGCGTCCAACGCATCGCCGACGCCCTCAACGCAGCCCACAACGCCGGAATCACCTTCTCGATCGGCCCGAACCCCCACATCCGCTGGGACGATCCCCGCGCACAGTGGATCACCGCCATCGAAGCCGACAACGACGACCAGGACCCCGACGCCACCTGGGACGGCGGGCACGCCCTCGTCGTCGAATACGGCGACTGCGAACTCATCGGCCACTGCCAATGCGGCGAACCCCTCGCCACTGTTACCCCGGACAAGCCCCTCGACGACCTCGGCCGCCCCTGGGAAAAGCACGTCATGGGCCTCTACCGATGACCGGCAAGGGCACGACCTTCGTCGCCGTCGACGGCCCCCCAAGCTCGCGACCCCCGGGACCAGACATGACCACGCACTACACCGACGCCGACCTCCGCGCCGAAGCAGTCCGACAGCACCGCGAACACGCAGCCAACCTCGACCACGCCCTCGGCGCCATCGCCGACAAATGGATCGGCAAAACGATCGGCACGTCCAACAGGTACTGGGACCTCCTCGACTGGCAGGCACGCGAAACCGCCCGCGAAGCGCTCTACAACCTCCTGGCCTACGCCACCGACCTGTCCGAATGGGCGATCGCCATGGGCGCCGACGCCCTACAGCCGTCCAGCCATGCGATCACCCTGATCGGCGGGGACGCCCCTCGCGCACGGATCCACCTCGCGTTCGACCCGGACATGCCCCAGGACGCCCGCCGAGCTTTGACCGCTCTGATCGGCGAGGCCGTCCAGGACGCCCTCGCCGACAACACCTGACCGACAGGAACCCGATGTCCTACACCGACAACGACCTCTACGCCGAAGCCGCGCGTCAGCACCACGAAGCCACCGAAGACCCCGACTACGTCGGCATCGGCGAGCGCATGGCCGGCGAGACGATCGGCAACACCGACACCAAATGGGGCGACCTCGACATCGACGAGTTCAGCCTCGCGCGCACCGGCATCGACGAACTCATCCGCGACGCCGCCGACACCTCCCGATGGGCCATCGACCTCGGCGCCGACGACCTCGAACCTCACGAACGCACCTTCACCTTCACCGGCGATGGCGGACGGAACCTCGTCCGCCTCCATTTCGCTTTCGCTCAGGAGACCTCGCCCGAGGAGCGGAACAGCGCCCTGGACGCGTTCGTCGAGGAACTCCACATGAACCCATTCGTGTCGCCGCTGGACGGCGAAGAGGATCCCCGCGGATACGCCGCCTACGCGGCCTCGCTCGACGACGAGGACAAGGCCGTCGCGCAGACGATGCGTGCGCGACGGCGGGTCGTGGACGACGCCGAGTGACGCGCGGGCATTCAGGTCGCCGATTCGGGGGACGCCTGCTTCCTGCGGCTGGTCTTCGTGGGTTCGCGCAGAGGCGCGGCGCCGCGTTTGCGGCCGATGCGCCTGATCTGCTCGGTGGTCAGGTCGGTCAGGGGGCGGATGTCCACGGGCCGGACCTTCGCCTTCAGGGCGTTGGCAATTGCTTCGTCGCGCTCGTCTTGCGTCCGCTTCATCTCGGCGATTGCGGCCCGGTGGCGGTCGACGGCAGCGCGAAGGTGCATCACAGCGTCGGCAGTCTCGGTCATGCGGGAATGTTCCCACGAACGAGTGCCCACATCGAGGTGGGCTTGAATAGCCAACATCCATGTGCCAAAGTCTAGTTTGGCAAAAGGGTGAAACGCCAACCCGGTCGATCGCTGTGAGCACACCAGCGCCTGCGCCCCTCTGACTCTCCTGCACCGCAGAACGGATCTACTTCATGCCTCGTAATTTCGCCCGGCTCCTCACGAGGATCTGGCGCGACCCGGACTTCCGCCTGCTCCCGGAGTCGGCCCAGTTCAGGTACGTCTTCCTGCTGTCGCAGCCCAACTTGAACCACGCCGGCGTGCTGCCGCTCACGTTCCAGCGGTGGGCGAGTTCGTCGGTGGATGGGGACGCGGCGCGGATTCTGGCGGATCTCGAACTCCTGCATGAGCGCCGGTACATCGTGTTGGACAGGGAGACGGAGGAGGTGTTGATCAGGACGTTCGTGATCAACGACGACGTGTACAAGGCGCCGCGGGTGATGGGTTCGATGGTGGCGTCGGCGCAGGAGATCGTGTCGCCGTTGTTGCGTGCGGCGCTGCTGGCCGAGGTCGGGCGGATTCCGGTGCACGAGCTGAGCGAGGAGCCGACGAAGCGGGCGCCGTTCACGCCAGTCAGGACCCAGATCGTCACGTTGATGGCCGCGCTGCGCGAGCAGTTCGGCGACGTCGCGGGTCCGGGGGTTGTGGCCTCGGGCGACCCGGTTGGTGATGTGGGTGAGCCGGTGGTTCCGGTGGAGCCCGATCCTCCGCCGGCGCCGCGGGAAGTTCCTTTGGAGGGCCGCGCCGGGTCGACGCCGGTCGATGGGGAGCTCGTTCTGACGGCGTCGGTTGTGGCTCCTGTGGTTGGTCAGGTGCCGGACTGGCTGGAGCCTCTGGCCCGGGCCATGGCGCAGAAGGGGATCGCGTTGCCTTGGTCGTTCAAGGAGGACGATCTCGCGTTGTTGCGGGCGGATGTCGTGCGGGTGGGGCTGCGGGCGATGTACGAGGACGCTGTGGAGGCGTTCGCATCCAGGACGACTCGGGTGTTCTCGTCGCGGTGGTTCTATCCGCGCTGGCACGCCCTTCAGTCGGAGGCGAATGTGGTGCCGATCCGTTCCAAGTCCCCGCAGCAGGCGGCAGTGGACGAGCAGTTTCAGCGGTCGGTGCAGCGCGCGGAGGAGCGGAAGGCGGTGCGTTTGGCGGCGGAGGCCGCCAAGGAGGCCGAGTCGGTTGTGTCGGCGGCGTGGGTGGGGAGTGCGTGATGGACGAGGTCGAGGCGGCGCATCTGACGCGGTATGTGCGGGCGATCTGTCCGCAGCAGAAGTTCGACGAGTTCACGGCGGACGCCTGGTACGACGTGTTGTTCCCGTACAGCTTCGAGGATTGCAAGGCGGCGGCTGCGGCGTGTGCGCGGGAGTCGCCGTTCGTGGCCCCGGCGGAGATCGTTGCGGAGGTGCGGCGTGTCCGGAAGGAGCGACTGAAAAACTACGTCTACGAGCCGGAGCAGAACGAGGATTGGGGCTTGGATCGGCTGCGCGAGCAGTTGGCGGCGGTGGCCGACGGGTTGGCGCCGCCCGAGATCGAGAACCGTCGTGACCGGCCTCTGCTCCAGCTCGTTGCCAAGAACGCCCTGGCGACGAACCTTCCGCCGGATGTCGAGGCTGTGATCAAGCCGTTGCGGCATCCGGCGCGTGAGGTGCGGTGTCCGAAGGAGTCGTGCAGGGCGCTGGAGGGGCAGAGCTGCGAGACGGCTGACCGGCGGATCATGCCGGGTGGTGTGCATCCGCAGCGGATCGTTCGGTGGGCGGTCGAGCGTGTGACGTGCCCGGAGTGCGCGGCGGGTCCGTCCGCGTCGTGTCGTGAGGCGGATGGGGTTGTTCCCCGGCAGGGGGCGCACAGTGCCCGCGTGCAGGCGGCGGAGCGGGAGGCGGCGTGATGTCGGGGCGGCCTGAAACGCTCGCGGAGGCGATGATTCCGGTTGCGGCGCGCCTGGTTGTGCTTGTGCACGGTGATGGTGGCCGGGACGAAGTCGCGGCGCTGCTCTCGGAGTTGACGCCCGATGAGGAGTGGGCGCTGTTCGTGGTGCTGGCGGCAATGGTGAATCCGGACCGGTCGCTGGGCGCGGCGCTGGGTTGGATCTCGTGGGATGAGCACGGTGATCCGTTGGCGCCGGGGTTGGCGGAGACGCGGACGATCCGGGATGCGGCCGAGGGCGCGGAACCGGGCTCGCCGGCTGGTGAGTGCGTCGATGAGGTCGTGGTGGAGCGGGCGTTGGCCGGTGTGCGCGTGGAGGCGAACGACGCGGAGCGGCTCGCGGTGATCGAGGCGGCTGCGCGCGACGAGGACGTCTCGCCGACCACCGTCGCCATGGGCTTGGGCCTGAAGGCCAACACGACGCAGAAGGCCATTCAGCGGACCCGCGAGAGGTCCATTCACAAGGAGGCTTCGTGAGCGCGCACGAGTACAGCGTTCGGACCGTGACCCACCACGAGTTCCGGTTGAGGGAGCCGGCGCACATCTCGGATGTGGAGAAGGCGATCCTGGCTGCGGATCGGGCGCGTGCACCGTTCCCGCGCGCGGGTGATCTGTACTTACGGTGCGACGACGAGCACGTGGTCGTGACGTTCTCCGTGGAGGAGCGGTGAGCGTTGACCTGAGCCGCCGGGGGCCACGCCTGGCCCCGCCGATGTTCGCCGACATGGCCGCTGCGGCCCGCGATGTCCTCACTGCGGGCACGTACCGTCCGGGCCCCGGGCCGCTGCGCCGCACCCTCTCGCTGCGCGTTCACTCGACCCTCACGATCCTCACGCTTCTTCCCGACGACCGGAGCCGCTGTGTCTACAGCGACCGGCACATCCACGACGCGCTCATGAGACTGAACGCGCGCCGCATCAACCTGCCGGAGGGGCCGGCCGGGGAGCGGTTTCGCGAGTTGCTTGCCGCCTACCAGGCCACGGCCGCCGCACGCTCGCCCCGGTAGGGGCCCGCCCGGGTGGCGCAATGGCGACGCAGCCGTCTTAAAAGCGGCCCCACCTGCGGGTTCGAATCCCGCCCCGGGCACGCCACCACCGTATTCACCAGGAGTCTCTGATGCCCCGCACTCCCGACAGTCACCGCCGGCCACCGACCCCGGCCGAGATCGACCTTGCCAACACCATCACCGCCGCCATCGAGGACCTCACCAGCCGCGAGCCGTTCTGGCTCGCCGTAGTCGCCGTCCGCACCGCAGTCGACCAGGGCTAGACACCGCCCGCGCCCACCACCGGGAGCCAGACGTGAGCATCGTCCGCGCCGTCGTCGTCGAGTGCGACATCCCCGACTGCGACGCCGCCACCGAGTGGGACGCACGCATCCCCGACGCCACCACCGCGGCCGAAGCCCGGCGCATCGCCCGCCGCGACGGCTGGCACCGCATCCGCCACGGCGACATCTGCCCGGACTGCTGGATCGACGGCCGCCGACCCGCACCCACCAGGAGCACCACGTGACCGAGCCCGCCTACACGCCCCTCATGGAAGCCACCCGCCGGGGCATCCCCGTCACCAGCCTCGGCGACGACGACGTGACCTACGGCTACCTCGCCCTCGGCCACCACAACCCCACCGCCGCCCTGTACGCCATGGCCCTCCTCGACGCCGACCTGTACGGGGAACTGCTCGACCGGTACGGCGACCTCCTCCGCCGGCCGTTCACGCCGCCCCAGGACCTGCTCGACCGCACCAGCCTCTGCTGGGCGCGCTTCCCGCCCTGCGAGTGCGGTACCGGGGACGAGGACGACTGCCACCACGTCTGGGAGGCGGTCTGGCCCGTCGACGCCGACGCGGACGGTGCCCTGGCCGTCACCGTGCTCGACCTCACCGCGCCCACCACACGCCGCCCCGACCAGGGCACCGACCCGACGGAGACCAGCCGATGAGCAACCAGCCGATCCCCACGTACTTTCTCGGCGACGACGACGTCGACGACGAGTGGCTGCACATCACCCCCATCGACCGGCACACCACGGTTGGCGTCACCCTCACCACCGGGCCCCTCGGCCGGCGCATCGATCCCGACGGCGCCGAATCGGTCATCGCCGCGATCCGCCGCGGCTGCAACCTCGACCCGGCGCCCGCACCCGGCCGGCTCGACCTGGCCCCGATCATCGCCGACCTGCACGCCTCTGCCACACCGCCCAACGGCGGCGGCGGTTTGGTCGACGTCACCCTGACCGACTCGTTCCACGCGCTCGGGCGCATCGTCGACCGGCACGTCCTCGACCTGCTCGCCGAAGTGACCATGCTCCGCAACCACCTGGCCGGTGTCGAGACCGCCGCCGCGCTCGACCGGGTCCGCGCCGAGGACGACGACGCCGCCCGCGAGACGACCGCCCGTATCCGCGCCGCCATCGAGGAGCCGACCCGGTGACCGACCGTCCGCTGCTCTGCGTCCGGTGTTCCAGCCCGGTCGAGATCGTCGAGGACGTCACCGGATACATCGGGTGGGGCCCGGCGGTCATCGGTGCCGATGGCGTTGTTCGGCCCGGAAATCCGACCGACAGGCATCTCGGGGATGTCGGCGAGCCCGTCGGACGGCCGCGCGCCTGCTGCCCGGGGTGCGGCCACCAATGGCGACTGCGCCGGCGATTCAGTCCGACACCCACCGACCGCATTGAGGAGCCGACCCAGTGACCGACCCCGAGCCGCCCGCCGACACCATCCGCCGCGCAGCCGCACACCTGCGCACCCTCGCGGCCGGGGCATCCCTCCTCCCGTGGCGCACCCGGAGCCGATTCGCCGACGACCCGGACGGGGCCGCCGCCATCACGACCGGCGATGGCGGTGACCTCCTGCACGGCGCCTCCGGCACCCGCGGCCGAAGCCCGTGGTTGCGCGGCGGCGACGCCCGGTACATCGCCGCCCTGGACCCCGCCGTCGGGCTCGACCTCGCCGACCTGCTCGACGCACAGGCCGACACCGGCGACGTGCTGGTGCTGACCCTCGCCCGCCGCATCCTCGGAGGTCAGGCGTGACCGACCCCGAGCCGCTCGACCTGGCGGCGATCCGCGCCGACCAGGTCACCGCGACCACCTCGCCGATCAGCCCCGGTGGACCGACCGACGAGCAACTCGACGCCTGGAACAGGGCGATCATCCGCTGCACCGAGCAGCACCTGCCCGCGCTCCTGGACCTGGTCGAGCAGCAGGCCGCCACGATCGCCCACTACGACACCGCGCTGATCGAGGCCGGTCGCGCCGGCGTGGCGGACGAGGACGGCGAGCCGACCCGCGAGTCGC
>NZ_JBEXUX010000098.1:0-27930 GCF_040629175.1 Embleya sp. NPDC005971
CGCCGCCTGGCACCTCCACGAACTCACCCGCGACCAACCACTCGCCATGTTCGTGTTGTTCTCCTCGCTCGCCGGCACGCTCGGCAACTCGGGCCAGGCGAACTACTCGGCGGCCAACCACTTCCTCGACGCGCTCGCCGAACATCGCCGCGCGCAGGGCCTGCCCGCCATCTCGCTGGGCTGGGGCCTGTGGTCCGTGGCGGGCGGCATGCAGGCCGGGGTCACCGCGGGCGGGCTCGACCAACTGCGGCACACCGGACTGCGGCCGATCTCCGCGACGGACGGCGCGGCCCTGTTCGATCGAGCGCTCGCGGCGAATCGCCCGGTGACCCTGCCGGCGCGGCTCGACCTGCGGGCGCTGCGGGCCGGATCGACCCCGGTCCCGGCGATGTTGCGGAGCCTGGTCGGTCGCCCGTCCCGCCGGGTGGTTCGGCCGGGCGCGGGCGGCGGGCGGGCACTGGCCGATCGGCTGGCCGCGCTGGCGCCGCAGCAGCGCGTCGAGCAGGTCGCCGAACTGGTGCGGGCCGAGGTGGCCGCGGTGCTCGGGTTCGGCAGCGGCGAACGGGTCGGCGAGAGCGTGCCGTTCCGCGAGCTGGGCTTCGACTCGTTGACCTCGGTCGAGTTGCGCAATCGACTGGCCGAGGTCACCGGTCTGCGGTTGTCGCCCGGGGTGGTGTTCGACTACCCGACGGTCTCGGTGATCTCCGAGCACCTGTTGGCCGAGCTGAGCGGCGAACTGCCGGCTTCGGCGGCGGCCGTGGCCGCGTCGGTCGCGGGTCCCGGCGGCGAGCACGACCCGATCGCGATCGTCGGGATGGCGTGCCGCTTCCCGGGCGGGGCCGCTACGCCCGAGGCGCTGTGGCGGCTCGTGGTCGACGGGGTGGACGCGATGTCGGAGATGCCGGACGACCGGGGCTGGGACATCGAGCGGCTCTGGGATCCGGACCCCGACAAGCCGGGCACGTTCTATCCGCGTGCCGGTGGATTCATCGACGGCGCCGCCGAGTTCGACGCCGGCTTCTTCGGCATCTCGCCCCGCGAGGCGCTCGCGATGGACCCGCAACAGCGGTTGCTCCTGGAGACCTCGTGGGAGGCGCTGGAGAGCGGCGGCATCGACCCGCAGTCGTTGCGCGGCAGCAACACCGGCGTCTACACCGGATTGACCGCGCAGGCATACGGCGAGGGCGGCGACGGGGTCGAGGAGAGCGCCGAGGGATATCGGCTCACCGGCTCCACGACGTCCTTCGGTTCCGGCCGAATCTCCTACGTGCTCGGGCTGGAAGGCCCGACGATGTCCATCGACACGGCCTGCTCGTCGGTGCTGGTGTCGCTGCACCTGGCCGCGAACGCGGTACGCAGCGGCGAATGCGGACTGGCCCTCGCGGGCGGCGCGACGGTGATGGCCCAGCCGATCGGCTTCATCGAGTTCTCCCGGCAGCGCACCCTGTCGCCCGACGGCAGGGCCAAGGCGTTCGACGAATCCGCAGACGGCACCGGCTGGTCCGAGGGGCTGGGCCTGTTCGTGCTGGAGCGGTTGTCCGACGCCCGGCGCAACGGGCACCCGGTGCTGGCGCTGGTCCGGGGCAGCGCGGTGAACTCCGACGGCGCCTCCAACGGCATGACCGCGCCCAACGGCCCGTCGCAACAGCGGGTGATCCGCCAGGCGTTGGCCAACGCCGGCGTGCAGGCGTCCGAGGTGGACCTCCTGGAGGCGCACGGGACCGGCACCCGGCTCGGCGACCCGATCGAGGCGCAGGCGCTGCTGGCGACCTACGGCCGGGATCGGCCGGCCGACCGCCCGCTGTGGCTGGGATCGGTGAAGTCGAACATCGGGCACACCCAGCACGCCGCCGGCGCCGGCGGGCTGATCAAGGCGGTGCTGGCCATGCGGGACGGCCTGCTGCCCAAGACCCTGCACGTCGCGGAGCCGACCTCGGCGGTGGACTGGTCCTCCGGCGCGATGCAACTGTTGACCGAGGCCCGCCCGTGGCCGGAGCTGGACCGGCCGCGCCGAGCCGCCGTGTCCGCGTTCGGGATGAGCGGCACCAACGCGCACGTGATCCTCGAACAGGCGCCGGCGGAGCCGGTCCCGGCACCGGCGCCGGCCCCGGTGTCGCTGCCGGCGGTGCCGTGGGTGTTGTCGGCCAAGTCGCCGCAGGCGCTGCGGGCCCAGGCCGCCCGGTTGTCGTCCGTGCTGGACTCCGACACCGCGCCGAACCCGCTCGACATCGGGTTCTCGCTGGCGGCCCGCTCGGTGTTCGACTACCGCGCGGTGCTCGTCACCGGGGGCGACGCCCAGGCGTCGGCCGGGTTGCGGGCGATCGCCGAGGGCGAGGCATCGGCCGCCCGGGAGGGCCGGTCCGCGTTCCTGTTCACCGCAGGGCCGGTACCGGGCCCGGATCCCGATCTGTACGAGACGCTGCCGGCATATGCCAAGGCGTTCGACCGGACCCTGGCCGAACTCGGCGACAAGGGCGAGGACGCCACCCTGTTCGCCGCCGAGGTCGCGCTGTTCCGCCTGGTCGAGTCCTGGGGCCTGTCCATCGGCTGCGTCGCCGGGGCCGGGATCGGCGAACTCGCCGCCGCGTACGTCGCGGGCGCGCTCTCGTCGGTCGACGCCGCCCGGTTGGTGACCGGCGCGGACCGGGACGACGTGGTGTTCGCCGAACCGCGGATCCCGGTGCTGTCGTTGCGCACCGGCCGCCCGCTCGCCGCCGGCGACCCGATCGGGTCGCCGGGAGCCGAGGGCATCGCCGCCGCCGAGCGGTGGATGGCCGAGCAGCGGGTGACCCGGTTCGTCGAGTCGGGTTCCCGGCACACGATCGAGGGCTCGGTGCTCCTGGTTCGGGACGACCGGCCGCGGGTGCACACCGTGCTCGAAGGCGTGGCGGAGCTGTTCGTCGCCGGGGCGACCGTCGACTGGGCGGCGGTGTTCACCGACACCGGGGCCCGCCGGACCGGCCTGCCCACCTACCCGTTCCAGCGCGAGCGGTACTGGCCGGCCGAGTCCGGCGACGCCGTGAGCCCGGACTCGGACGCCGGCGAGCACGGGCTGCTCGGCACCGCCATCGCGGTGGCGGGCCGGGACGAGCTGGTGTTCACCGGCCGGTTGTCGCTCGGCACCCATCCCTGGCTGGCGGACCACGTCGTCGCCGGGGTGCCGGTGTTGCCCGGAGCGGCCCTGGTGGACCTGGCGATCCGGGCCGGCGACGCGACCGGCTGCCCGGTGCTGGCCGAACTCACGGTCGCCGAACCGCTGGTGCTGCCCGATCGCGGCGGCCTGCAGCTACAGGTGGTGACCGGCGCCGCCGACGAGGCCGGACGGCGCACGGTGGGGATCCACAGCCGACCCGCCGCCGGCCCGGATGCGGACGGCGCGCCTCGGGACTGGACCTGCCACGCCACCGGCGTGCTCGCCGCCGCAGCCGGCCGGGCCGAGATCGAGGCGGTCGCGTGGCCGCCGGCCAAGGCCGCGGTGGTGGACTGGGCGTACCAGGATCTCGCCGACGCCGGTCGCCGATACGGCCCGGTGTTCCAGGGCCTGGAGTCGGTGCTGCGGCGCGGCGACGAGGTGTTCGCCGAGGTCCGGCTGCCCGAACGAGCCGTCGCCGAGGTCGGCCGGTTCGGCATCCACCCGGCCCTGCTGGAGGCCGCCGTACAGCCGCTGCTGATCGGCGCCGCCGAGGTCGAGCCGGACGGCACGGCCCTGCTGCCGCTGGGCTGGGAGGGCGTCGCCCTGTACGCCACCGAGGCGACCGTCCTGCACGTGCGGCTGGCTCCGGTCGGACCGCGGGCGTACCGCCTCGAAGTGGTCGACGAGGCCGGACTGCCGGTGCTGGTGGCCGAGTCGGTGCGCCTGGTGTCGGTGCGGCTGACGCCCAGGGACGGTGCGGCCGTTCCGCCCGGCCGCGCCTCGTTGTTCGCGCTGGACTGGACTCCGGTCCCGCCGCCGGCCGAGGACGAGCCGGAGAGCCTGCTCGCCCTGCTCGGCGACGACCCGGGCGAGCTGGCCGCGGTGGCGCCGCTGCGGTTCGCCGACATCGAGACGGCGGCGGCCTCCTACACCCCGTGGGACGTCCTGCTGGTGCAACCGTCGGCGCCGGGCGGCGTCGCCGGCCGACCGGCGGACGTGCACCGTGCGGTGGAACGGGCGCTCGACGTGACGCAGTCCTGGCTGGCCGAGGAGAACCTCCCGGACAACCGCCTGGTCGTGGTGACCAGGGGAGCGATGACCGTCGACGCGGCGGAGGAGGTCCGCGACCCGGCCGGGGCCGCGGTGTGGGGCCTGCTGCGGTCGGCCCAGGCGGAGAACCCCGATCGCGTCGTGCTGGTCGACCTGGACGACGACCCGGCCTCGGCCGAGCTGCTGTACCTGGCGGCCCAGGCCGGGGAACCCCAACTCGCGGTCCGCGCCGGGCGGATGCTCGCCCCTCGGCTGGCACCCTCGACCGCGCCGAAGTCGGCACCGCCGGTGCTCGCGAGTGGTGGCACCGTGCTGGTCACCGGCGCCGACGGGCCGCTGGGGGCGTTGTTCGCCCGGCACCTGGTCACCGCGTACGGGGTCGAGCACCTGCTGCTCGTACACCCGCACGGGACCGGCGGGCCCGCCGCGGGACTGCGGGAGGAGCTGCTCGGTCTCGGTGCGACGGTCACCGCCGCGGGCTGCGACGTGGCCGACCGGGAGGGCGTGCGCGCGCTGCTCGCCGACATCCCCGCCGACCATCCGCTGACCGGCGTCGTGCACACCGAGAACGTCCTGGACGACGGGGTGTTCACCGGGCTGACCACCGAGCGGGTCGCCCACGTGTTGCGGCCCAAGGTGGACGGGGCGTGGCATCTGCACGAGCTGACCGAGTCCGCCCCGCCCGCGCTGTTCGTGCTGTTCTCCTCGGTGGTCGGCATGCTCGGCAGCCCGGGCCAGGCCAACTTCGCCTCGGCGAACGCCTACCTGGACGCGCTGGCCACCCGGCGTCGGGCCGGCGGGCTGCCTGCGGTGTCGATGGCCTGGGGTCGGATGGTCGAGGGCGCCCAGTCCGGTCTGCGGGTGATCGCCGAGGACGAGGCACGCGACCTGTTCGACGCCGCGCTCGCCACCGGGCAGGCGGTGGTCGCCCCGGCGCCGCTGGACCTGGCCGCGCTGCGCCGCGACACCGCGCAGGTTCCGGTGGTGCTGCGCGCCCTGGTGCCGCGCGGCGAGCGCCGGAAGGCGAGCGCCGAACTGCCGGGCGACCGATTCGCGCAGATGACCAGGCCCGAGGCCGAGACGTATCTGCGCGACCTGGTGCGCGCCGAGGCGGCCGGCGTGCTCGGGCACGCGACGCCGGAGAACGTGCAGTGGGAGGTGTCCTTCCGGGACTCCGGCTTCGACTCGCTCTCCGCCGTGCAGTTCCGCAACCGGCTGGCCGAACAGACCGGCCTGTCCCTGCCCACCACGCTGGTCTTCGACTACGCCTCACCCGACGTGCTGGTGGAGCACCTGCTCGAACGGCTGGCCGTCACCGACGGGGTCAGCCGCCGCTCCGCGCTGGCCGAACTGGACAAGCTGGAGGCCGTCTTGATGGCCGTTCCGGTCGACGGGGCGGACGACCAGGACTCCGGGCACACCGAGATCGCCGCCCGACTGAGCGCCATTCTCGCCCGCTGGAACAAGACCCGGACCGACGCGCGGCCCGACGCGGTCCCGGGTGCCGGCGCGATCGACCTGGCCGCCGCGATCGAGACCGCGACCGAGAACGAGGTCTTCGACTTCATCGACCGGGAGCTGGGCCGCTCCTCCGCCAACCCGAACCGCTGACCACCAGGAGATATTGGTGAACGCACCCATCCGTTACGCCGAAGCCCTACTGACCGGATTGCTCGGCACCTTCGGTCTGGACATCGAGTATGTCCGAGCGGACAAGAACACCCTGTACTACCTGGACGAGACCGGTACCGAGGTGCCGGTGCTCGACCTGGTCGGTGGTTGGGGATCGTTGATGCTCGGGCACAACCATCCGGAGATCGTCGCCTACGCGAAGGAACTGCTCGACACCGGTTGGCCGGTGCACTCGCAGCACTCCTCGCACCCGGTGGCCGACCGGGTCGGCGCGGTGCTCAACGACATCCTCGGTCGCGAGTTCCCCGGCGCCGAGCCGTACCCGATCATCTTCGCCAACACCGGCGCGGAGGCGGTCGAAGCGGCGGTCAAGCACTGCGAGTTCGACCGCGTGTTGCGAATGAAGAGCCTGTTCGAGCAGATCGAGTGGAACGCCGACGTGGCGCTGAACGCGGTGCGCGACGGAGTGGCGGCACTGCCGGACGACACCTCCCTGCTGCCCGGGGACGTGCCGGCCCCGACCGGCCCGGAGGAGTTCGCGGCGCTGCTGGGAGCGGTGGCCGCGCACAACGTCGCGCGGGCCGGGACCACCCCGGTGTTCTTCGCGCTGGAGCGGGCCTTCCACGGCAAGCTGGTCGGCAGCACCCAGTTCACCTACAACCCGCTGTTCCGGGCGGCGTTCGCCTCGCTGGGGTCGACGGTGACGTTCGTACCGCCGAACGACGCGGGGGCGTTCGAGAAGATCGTCTCCGAGCAGCGGGTCACCGTGCTCGACGTCGAGGTGGTCGAGGGCCGGGTCACGCTCGTCGAGCGGGCCTTCCCGGTCATCGCCGGACTGATCGTCGAGCCGATCCAGGGCGAGGGCGGGATCCACGAGCTGACCGTCGAGTTCGCCACGCGGATCAGGCGGATCTGTGACGAGATCGAGTGCCCGATCGTCGTGGACGAGATCCAGACCGGGATGGGGCGGACCGGGAAGTTCTTCGCGAGCGCGCACATCGGACTGCTCGGCGACTACTACGTGCTGGGCAAGTCGCTGGGCGGCGGAATCGGCAAGACCTCCGTCATGCTGGTCCGACAGTCGCGCTATCGCCCGGAGTTCGAGCTGGTGCACAGCTCGACCTTCGCCAAGGACGGCTTCTCCACCGCCATCGCGCTGCGGACCCTGGAACTCCTGGAAGCGGAGGACGGCGCCGCCTACGACCGGGCCGCCGAACGCGGCGACCGCATCCTGGGCATGCTCCGCGAACTGGCCGAGGAATTCTCCGACGTGGTGGCCGACGTGCGAGGGCGCGGACTGCTCATCGGACTGGACTTCGCCGACCAGAGCAACGCCTCGTCGCCGATCATCCGGGAGAAGGCGCGGGCCGGTCTGCTCGTCTTCCAATTGGGCAGCTACCTGCAGACGGCCCACCACATCCGCACCGGTCCGACGGCCAGCGTGCCGACCATGTTGCGGATCGAGCCGTCGATCGAGATCAGCGACGAGGAGATCGAGCAGCTTCGGACCGGCCTCACCCAGGTCTGCCGGATCCTGCGCCACCAGGACGCGATGACCTTGATCCACCCGCTCACCGGCGCCGGAGCGTCGGCGCGCCCGGAGATCGCGGACTTCCGACCGGCCGCGGCCGAGGCGTCCGCGCCGACGGAGCCGGCCGACCACCGGGTCGGGCTCGTCGGCTATCCGCTGACTCCGGACGCGTTGCGGGAGTTCGACCCCTCGCTGGCCGACCTCGACGATGCCCGGCTGCTCGCCTACGCGCGGCGGTCCGAGCTGCTCAAGGACCTGCCGGCGTCCGGACCGGTCCGGTTCACGTCGCCGCAGGGGACGTCGGTGGACCTCACCGTCTACCCGCTGTTGGTGACCCAGCAGCAGTTGCGCGAGTACCAGGTCTCCGGGCAGACCTTCCTGATCGGCCTGGACCTGGATCGCCGGGTGCGCGGGGCGAAGGCGGACGGCTGCGACACCGTCGGCCTCGGCTTCGGCCTCGGCGCGGTCGGCGGTCACGGCCGCGCGTTGCGGGTTCCCGGGGTCACGGTGACCGCGGGCAGCGCGCTGGCGGTCGGCTCGGCGCTGGCCGCCGTCCGGCACGCGGCCACCGAACGCTTCGGCGGACTCGACGGGTTGACGGTCGCGGTCGTCGGCGCCGGCGGGCGGATCGGCTCGGCCATCGCCGCGATCGGCGCCCGGGAGGCCGCCCGGATCGTGCTGGTGGGCAGTGGCCGGCCGGGCTCGGCCGAGCGACTGCAGGCCACCGAACATCGCATCTACCAGGAGTCGTGGGCGCGGATCGCGGCCGGCGGCGAGCTGACCGGCATCGCGGCGGCGCTGTTCGCGGAGCCGCTCATCGCCGGGTGGCTGGCGGAGGGACGCGCCGGCGACGAGCCCAGCGGCCAGGCGATCGCCGCCTATCTCGCCGACAGCCGGGAGAGCGACCCGTTTGTCGTCGTGGCCGATGATCTTTTGCCGGTGCGAAATGCACACGTGGTGTTCACGGCACATTCGAGCCCGGTTTCCGTGTTGGACGAGAAGCACCTCACCGACGGCGCAATCATCGGCGATTTGTCCTTTTTCGGCACCGGTACCGAATCCACGGTAGCGGCTTCTCGCGACGATCTACTGTACGTACGGGCCGGTGTACTTTCCGTGTCCACTGGCGGTATTCTGCCTCCTGGCCTCAGCGTTTCACCGAGTGCTGACGAATTGCCGGCGGGGGCGGCGGAAGCCATCACACTCGCATTGTCCGGGGGTGGATCGACGGGCGATGGTGCCATTACCCGCGAGCGGGTGGACGCCATTGTCGAACTCGCGAAGCTGCACGGATTCGAGACGGTTCTTCGCTGAAGTCCGCCGAACGCCGTTCGCCGGACCATCGGCCGATGGTCCGGCCCGATCAACAGAGGTAAGTGGTATGTCAGAGTCACCAGATTCCGAGTCGAAAGTGGCGGCGGAGGGCGCGTCCGACCCCCACTACGTCAACCGCTGGTTGATCCTGGCGGTGATCGGCATCGCGCAGATGACGATCTTCCTGGATACGACGGTCGTCAACATCGCGCTGCCGTCGGCACAGGCGGACCTCGGGTTCGAGGACGCGGACCGGCAGTGGGTCGTCACGGCCTACGCACTCGCCTTCGGCAGCTTATTGCTGCTGGGCGGCCGGGTGGTCGACCTCATCGGGGCCAAGCGGTCGCTGATGATCTCGATCGTCGGATTCGGTGTCATGTCGGTGCTGGGCGGCGCGGCCAACGGGTTCCCCATGTTGGTGACCGCTCGGGCGCTGCAGGGAGGGTTCGCCGCGCTCGTCGCGCCGGCGGCGCTGTCGTTCCTGCTGACCGTGTTCAAGGACCCGAAGGAACGGGTCACCGCGTTCGGTGTCTACGGTGCACTGGGCAGCGGCGGGCTCGCGCTCGGCCTGATCCTGGGCGGCGCGCTGACCGACTGGTTGGACTGGCGTTGGTGCCTGTACGTCAACGTGATCCTCACCGCGGTCGTCTTCATCGGCGCGTCGCTGACGATGCAGAACCGGCAGGCCGAGCACCGCCCGGAGAAGCTCGACCTGCCCGGCACGGTGACCGCCTCGGTCGGCCTGTTCTGCCTGGCCTACGGCCTGTCCAACGCCGCGGACGGTCACTGGGGCGGCGTCGACGTGTGGGGCTACCTGGTCGGCAGCGGGGTCCTGCTGATCGCCTTCGTGCTGTTCGAACTGCGCTCGAGCACCCCGCTGCTGCCGATCAGGATCGTGCTGCACCGCAACCGGGGCAGCGCGTATCTGGCGATGTTCCTGCTGGGGATCGGGCTGTTCGTACAGTTCCTGTTCCTGACCTACTACCTCCAGTTGATCCTGGACTTCTCGGCGATCCAGAGTGGCCTGGCCTTCCTGCCGATGATCGTCGGGATCGCGATCGGCGCGACCACCGTCCCGCCGATCCTCGAACCCAAGCTGGGGTCGCGCATCCTGATCCCGGCCGGGCTGCTGTTGGCCGCGGTGGGTTCGTTCTGGCTCAGCCGGCTGACCACCGACAGTTCGTACGCGGGCGGCGTGCTGGCCCCGACCCTGATCGCCGGCATCGGCTTCGGCCTGGTCGTCTCGCTGGGCGCCGCGGTGGCCACGGTGGGCGTCGAGCCGCAGGACGCCGGTGCCGCCTCGGCACTGGTCAACACGGTGCAGCAGGTGGGTGGTTCGATCGGCACCGCGCTGCTGAGCACGCTGGCGATCACCGCGGCGGACTCGTACATCGAGGGCAAGACGCCGACCCCGAAGCTCGCCGCGGAGGCCTCCGTGGAGAGCTACACGACGGCGTTCTTCTGGGGCGCGGTGGTCTTCCTCGGCGGCGCGATCGTCTGTGGGCTGCTCTTCGACCGCTTCGTGACGGCGCAGACCGACCCGGAGGTCGGTGAACCGGCCGCGGTGCCGGGCGTCTGATCCGTCCGCGGGCTTCGACCGGGAACCGGTCGTCGGCTCGTACTCGGTGCCAAGGCTCGTACTTGGTTCCGAGTACCAGCCCGGCGGCCGGTTTCTGGGTTCTCGACGCTGGGACTGCCGGGCCGGAGCGGATTGACTTGAGCACGGATGCGGTGCGGTGAGCCCACCCCGATCGGGGTCGGCCCGCGACCCACGATCGAAGGAGAGCTTCGTGACAGCAGTGGCCGATGAGCGGACGGACGAGGCGACCGGGCCGACGGTCGACCCCGCGGAGCTTTTGACCCGTGCCCGTGAGCTTGCTCAGCTCATCCGCGACAATGCGCCGAAGACCGAGCAGGACCGCAGGCTCGCCGAGGAGGTCGTGGTCGGCCTCCGCGACGCGGGCCTGTTCCGGCTCACCACGCCGACCCGGTTCGGCGGCTACGACCTGAAGATGTCGGACCTGCTGGCGCTCGTCGCCGAGGTCGGCAAGTCGTGCGGGTCGGCGGGCTGGAACCTGTCCATCGACACCGCGTCGACGCGGTTCGCGTTGAACGGGATGCCGGAGGCCGCGCTGGCCGAGATGTTCGCGGACAACCCCGACGCGTACGTGATCTCCACGGCCCACCTGAGCACCACCAAGGCATGGCGCACCGAGGGCGGGTTCCGGATCACCGGCACCTTCCCGTGGAGCTCGGGCTGCGAGATAGCGGACTGGGCCTACATCCCCGTGGTGCACATCTACGACGGCGAGGAGCAGACCACCGACCTGGTGGGCGCCGTCGTACCGATGAGCGACCTCAAGATCGAGCGCACCTGGCACGTGGCCGGTCTGGCCGGCTCCGGCACGCACACGGTCGTCGCCGAGGACGTGTTCGTCCCCGAGGTGCGGGCGGTCGGGTTCAGCCTCACCGACCTGGTGGGCGAGGACGAGCGGGACAGCATGCTGCTCCAGGGCAGCGCGCAGTCGCTCGCCGCGATCGTGGGCGCGGCCGAGGGCGCGCTCGAGGTCACCCGGCAGGCGCTGGCCAAGAAGCGGCCGATCACCTACGTCAACTACGAGGCGGCCGTGGACGCGCCGTCGGTGCAGATGTGGTTCGGCGAGGCCGCGCACCTGATCGAGACCTCCCGACTGCACCTGACCGAGATCGGCCGGGCCCTCGACGGGATTCCGGAGACCCAGCCGATGCCGTGGGAGGAGCGGGCCCGGCTTCGCATGCACCAGCGGTCCGCGCACGAAAAGGCGCGCGCGGGTGTGGAGAAGTTGCTCGACGTCGTCGGCGGCAGCGCATTCGCCCTGTCCAACCCGCTGCAGCGCCTGTGGCGGGATATCTCGGTGATGAGCCGGCACACCGCGCTCAACGCGCCGATCATTCTCGAGGACTACAGCCGCGCGACGTTGGACATTCACCCCTCGGTGACTCTGCTGTACTGAGGTTCCTCCTTCCGGCCGGGCCTTCGGGCGCGGCTGCTCCTCCGCAGCGATCAATGCATCGGTATTGCTCGGCGGCCGGATGATCCGGTGGCCGCCGAGCAATACCGGTGCGCCTTTTTATGCACCGCTTCCCACCCGGCCGGCGGCGATTTCCATTGGTATCCGCCACCAGATTTCCATACGCATTCTGGGTTCGTGAAACAAGCCAACTCACCGCCGGCCGCGTTGACTGCTGGGTATGAGACGGATCGCCGTGGTCGGATTGGCTTGTCGGTTTCCCGGGGCCGGCGACGGCCACGAATTCTGGCGATTGTTGCGGGACGGGACGGACGCGGTACGCGAGGCCCCCGAGGACCGGTGGCGCGGCGCCGAACTGCCGCATCGCCGGGGCGGGTTCGTGGACGGAATCGACCGCTTCGACGCGGCGTTCTTCGGCATCGCCCCGGGCGCGGCGGCCGCGATGGACCCGCAGCAGCGCCTGATGCTGGAGCTGGCCTGGGAGGCGCTGGAGGACGCCCGGATCCTGCCCGCCGAACTCGGCGGCGGCGACACCGGGGTGTTCGTCGGTGTCATGTGGGACGACTACGCGGCGCTCCAGGATCGGCTCGGCGCGGCCGGCGTCGACCGGCACACGATGACCGGCACCCGCCGCGCGATCATCGCCAACCGCATCTCCCACCACCTCGGCCTGCGCGGACCGAGCCTGGCCGTGGACACCGCACAGTCCTCCTCCCTGGTGGCCGTGCACCTGGCGTGCGAGAGCCTGCGACGCGGCGAGTGCGGCGTGGCCATCGCCGGCGGGGTGAACCTGAACATCCTGGCCGAGCCGACGCTCGGCGCGGTGCGCTTCGGCGGCCTGTCGCCGGACGGCCGCTGCTACACCTTCGACGCGCGGGCCGACGGCTTCGTGCGCGGCGAGGGCGGCGGCGTGGTGGTACTCAAGCCGCTGGACGCCGCGCTCGCCGACGGCGACGACATCTACTGCGTCCTGACCGGTGGTGCCGTGAACAACGACGGCGCCGGGGAGGGCGAGCACGCCGGCCTCACCGTGCCGACCCGGTCCGCGCAGGAGGAGGTCGTCCGGCAGGCGTACCGGCGGGCCGGCGTCGCGCTGCGCGGCGTGCAGTACGTCGAACTGCACGGCAGCGGCACCCCGGTGGGCGATCCGATCGAGGCCGCGGCGCTCGGTGCGGCACTGGGTCGCGCCCGGCAGCCGGGTGCGCCGCTGTCGGTGGGTTCGGTCAAGACCAACATCGGGCACCTGGAGGGCGCGGGCGGGATCGCCGGGCTGGTCAAGGTGGCGCTGAGCATGCGGCACCGGTTGTTGCCGCCGAGCCTGAACTTCGTCGCACCGCCCTCGACCATTCCCCTCGACGACCTCGGCCTGCGGGTACAGACCGAGTTGACGCCGTGGCCGGAACCGGACCGGCCGCTGCTGGCCGGGGTGAGTTCGTTCGGGATGGGCGGTACGAACTGTCACCTGGTGGTCGCCGAGGCCCCGGCGACCGGTGCGCGGTCCGCCACGACGATCGCCCCGACCACCGCCTCGGCGGCCGGTGCGCACGTGTGGCCGATCGCCGGCCGCACCGGCGAGGCACTGCGGGCCCAGGCCGCCCGGCTGTCCTCCTTCGTGGACGAACGGCCGGAGTCCGCCGCGGACATCGGGCTGTCCCTGGCCACCACCAGGACCGCGTTCCGACACCGTGCGGTCGTGGTCGGCCGGGACCGGGAACAACTGCGGCTCCGACTGGCCGAGTTCGCCGCCGGCGCGGCCGTCGCCGGAGTGGTCGAGGGACAGGCCGCGGCGGTCGGCGAGACGGTGTTCGTCTTCCCCGGGCAGGGTTCGCAATGGGCCGGCATGGCGGTCGAACTGCTGGAATCCGTACAGGAGTTCGCCGAATCGATGCGGGCCTGCGAGGCGGCGTTCGCGCCGCATGTCGACTGGTCGCTGAGCGAGGTGTTGCGGGACGCGACCGCCCTGGAGCGGGTGGACGTGGTGCAGCCCGCGCTGTTCGCGGTGATGGTGTCGCTCGCCGCGCTGTGGCGCTCGTGCGGGATCGAGCCGGCGGCGGTGGTCGGACACAGCCAGGGCGAGATCGCCGCCGCGTGCGTGGCGGGCGCCCTGTCGCTCGAGGACGCCGCGCGGGTGGTGACGCTGCGCAGCCGGGCCCTGATCGCGCTGTCCGGCCGCGGCGGCATGGTGTCGGTCCTGCGGTCGGCCGCCGAGGTGCGCGAGCGGATCGCCCCATGGCACGGCGCGGTGTCGATCGCGGCGGCGAACGGACCGTCGTCCGTGGTGCTCTCCGGCGACCCCGACGCGCTGGACGAGCTGGTCGCGCGGTGGACCGAGGAAGGCGTCGAGACCCGGCGGATCGTGGTCGACTACGCGTCCCACTCGTCGCACGTGGAGCAGATCCGGGAACGGCTGCACACCGTGCTGGCCGGGATCCGGCCGAGGTCCTCGACGGTGCCGTTCTACTCCACGGTGACCGGCGACCTGCTGGACACCGCCGAGCTGGACGCCGAGTACTGGTACCGCAACCTGCGGCAGACCGTGGAACTGGAGCAGGCCACGGGAGCGCTGCTGCGCGACGGACACGCGGTGTTCGTCGAGTGCAGCCCGCATCCGGTGCTGCTGCCCGCGCTGCGGGACACGATCGAGCAGGCCGGATCCGCATCCGGCGTGGTCACCGGCTCGCTGCGCCGGGGCGAAGGCGGGCCGGAGCGCTTCCTCGCGTCACTGGCCGAACTGCACGTGCGCGGGGTCCGGGTGGACTGGCCGCGCGTGTTCGCCCTGCGCGGCGCCCGCACCGTGGACCTGCCCGGCTACGCCTTCCAGCGTGAGCGGCACTGGCTCACCGAACCGGCCGTACGGGCCGCGCTCCCCGAGCCGCGGTCCGGGCCGGCGGCGCCCGCTCCGGCCGGGGTCACGGCCGTGATCCCGGCCGGGCCCCGGATGCTCGGGCTGGTGCGGTCGACCGTCGCGGTCGTGCTCGGCCACTCGGGCGGCGACGCGGTGGATCCCGGCGCCACGTTCAAGGAGCTGGGGTTCGACTCGCTGGGCTCGGTGGAACTGCGGGACCGGTTGAGCGCGGCGATCGGGCGCCCGCTGCCGGCGGGCCTGTTGTTCGGTCACCCGACGCCGGCCGAACTCGCGGACCACCTGCGTGTTCTGGTGACGGGCGACGACGCGGACGACTCGACCGGCGACCGGGCGGACGGCTCGCCGGGCGACACGACGGGCGGCTCGGCGGGCGACCTCGCGAGCGACGAGCCGATCGCGATCGTCGGGATGGCCTGCCGGCTCCCCGGCGGTGTGACGTCGCCGGAGGACCTGTGGCGACTGGTCGTGGACGGGACCGACGCGATCTCGGGATTCCCCACCAACCGGGGCTGGGACCTGGACCGACTGCACGACGTCGACCCGGACCGGGCGGGCACCTCGTACACCCGGCACGGTGGTTTTCTGCACGACGCCGACCGGTTCGACCCGGAATTCTTCGGCATCTCGCCGCGCGAGGCGCTGGCCATGGACCCGCAGCAGCGACTGCTGCTGGAGACGTCCTGGGAGGCGCTGGAGCGGGCCGGGATCGATCCCGCGGGCCGACGCGGCGCACCCGTGGGGGTCTTCGTCGGAGCGATGGCACAGGACTACGGTCCGCCGCTGCACGCCGTGCACGCCGAGTCCGACGGCTACCGACTGACCGGCAGCACGATCAGTGTCGCGTCCGGTCGGATCGCCTACACGCTCGGGCTCCAGGGCCCCGCGGTCACCGTGGACACCGCGTGCTCGTCGTCGCTGGTGGCGCTGCATCTCGCCGCGCAGGCGCTGCGGGCCGGGGAGTGCTCGCTGGCGCTGGCCGGCGGTGTCGCGGTGATGTCCGGGCCGGGCATGTTCGTGGAATTCAGCCGCCAGCGCGGGCTGGCCGAGGACGGCCGGTGCAAGGCGTTCTCGGCCGCCGCCGACGGCACCGGATGGGCCGAGGGCGCCGGCATCGTGGTGCTCGAACGGCTGTCCGACGCACGGCGCAACGGGCACCGGGTGCTGGCCGTGGTGCGCGGCAGCGCGATCAACCAGGACGGGGCGTCGAACGGGCTCACCGCGCCGAACGGGGTCGCCCAGGAACGGGTGATCCGCCGGGCGCTCGCTGCCGCCGGGATCTCCACCGGGGACGTCGACGTGGTCGAGGCGCACGGCACCGGGACCACGCTCGGCGACCCGATCGAGGCGGACGCGCTCGCCGCCACCTACGGCCGCGACCGGGAGCCGGGCCGCCCGCTGCTGCTGGGGTCGCTCAAGTCGAACATCGGCCACGCCCAGGCCGCGGCCGGGGTGGCCGGCGTGATCAAGATGGTGCAGGCGCTGCGGCACGAGACGGTGCCCAGGACACTGCACGCCGACGAGCCGACCCCGCACGTGGACTGGGCCGGCGGCGGGTTGGAACTGGTGACCGAGACCCGGGAGTGGCCGCGCACCGGTCGGGCCCGCCGGGCCGGGGTGTCCTCGTTCGGGATCAGCGGCACCAACGCGCACGTGATCATCGAACAGGCGCCGGCCGAGCCGGAGTCCGCGCCCGCACCCGTCGGGCCGGCCGGTCAGGTGTTGCCGTGGGTCCTCTCCGCGAGCAGCGAGGACGCGGTGGCGACCCAGGCCGCCGCCCTGCTGTCCTTCCTGGACGCCCACCCCGACCCGGACCGGGCGGACACCGGATTCGCCCTGGCCGCCGCCCGATCCGGCCTGCCGCACCGGGCCGCGATCGTCGGCGCCGACCCGGCCGCGCTGCGCCGGGGTCTGACCGCGCTCGCCGCCGGCGTCCAGGCACCCGGAGTGCTGCGCGGCGTCGCCCGGGAGGCGGGCGCGGTGGTGTTCGTCTTCCCCGGCCAGGGTTCGCAGTGGGTCGGGATGGCGACCGAACTGCTGGACTCCTCGGCCGTGTTCGCCGAGACGATGCGGGCGTGCGCCGAGGCGCTGGCCCCGCATGTCGACTGGGACCTGTTCGAGGTGCTGCGCGACGCCGCCGCGCTGGAGCGGGTGGACGTGGTGCAGCCCGTGCTGTTCGCGGTGATGGTGTCGCTGGCCGCGCTGTGGCGTTCCCACGGTGTGCGGCCCGCCGCGGTGGTGGGCCATTCGCAGGGGGAGATCGCCGCCGCCTGCGTCGCCGGGGCACTGGACCTGGCCGACGCGGCGCGGATCGTCGCGCTGCGCAGCCGGGCCATCCTGGCGCTGTCCGGCGCCGGCGGCATGGTCTCGCTCGCCCTGTCCGAGGACGAGGCCGCCGAACGACTGCTCCGCTGGGACGGCCGGATCTCGACGGCGGTGGTGAACGGCCCGGGGTCGGTCGTCGTCGCCGGCGACGTGGACGCGCTGGACGAGTTGATCGCCGAGTGCGAGGCGGCCGAGATCCGGGTCAAGCGGCTCCCGGTGGACTACGCGTCGCATTCGGCGCAGGTGGAGCGGATCGCCGACGAACTGGCCTCGGTCCTGGCCGGAACGACCCCGCGCCCCGCGGCGATCCCGTTCTACTCGACGGTGACCGCCGACCTGCTGGACACCACCGACCTGGACGCCGAGTACTGGTACCGCAACCTGCGCAGCCGGGTCCGCTTCGCCGAGACGGTCGGCGTGCTGGCCGAACGCGGGCACTCGGTGTTCGTCGAGGTCAGCCCGCATCCGGTGCTGACCTCGGCGATCGAGGACGTGCTGGAGCAGGCGGTCGTGGTCGGCTCGCTGCGCCGCGACGACGGTGGCCCCGAGCGGTTCCTGACCTCGCTGTCCGAGGCGTACGTACGCGGGGTGAGCCCCGACTGGCGGACCGTCTTCCCCGACGCCCGGCCGATCGACGTGCCCACGTCGGTGTTCCGGCGTCGGCGCTACTGGCTCGAACCGACCTCGGACGCGGAAGCGGCGGACGTCGCGGCGGCCGGACTGACCGCGGCGGATCACCCGCTGCTCGGCGCGGTGGTGGAACTGCCGGACTCCGGCGGCCTCGTGCTCACCGGACAACTCTCCCGGCAGGCCCAGCCGTGGCTGGCCGACCACGGGCTGGCCGATCGCGGGCAGGGCGACACGGTGCTGGTGCCCGGCGCCGCGTTCGTCGAACTGGCGGTGCGCGCGGGCGACGAGGTGGGCTGCGACGAGGTGGCCGAGCTGACCTGCGAGGTGCCGCTGGCGCTGCCGGAGCAGGGCGGGGTCGCGGTCCGGGTCACGGTCGGCGAGGAGGACGAGTCCGGCCGCCGGGTGTTGGCCGTGCACGCTCGCCCGGCGGACGGTTCCGGTGTCTGGACCCGGCACGCGAGCGGGGTGCTGGCGGTCGGTCGGGCCGAGGAGTTCGACCTGAGCGCCTGGCCGCCGGCCGACGCGGTCGCGGTGGAGTGGGACGGCGGATACGACCGCTGGAGCGAACTGGGCTACCGCTACGGCCCGGCGTTCCAAGGACTGCGCTCGTGGTGGCGCCGGGGTACGGAGATCTTCGCCGAGGTCGCGCTGCCCGCCGAGATCGAGGCGGACGCCGGCCGGTTCGGGCTGCACCCGGCGCTGTTGGACGCCGCGTTGCACGCCGCGGTCGGGGACGGTCCCGGCTGCCGGTTGCCGTTCTCCTGGCAGGGCGTGTCGTTGCGGGCCGGCGGGGCGTCCGCGCTGCGGGTGTGGATCTCGCCGGACGGGGCGGACACCGTCTCGTTGCGGCTCGCCGACGCGACCGGGGCACCGGTGGCCTCGGTGGAGTCGCTGGCGCTGCGCCCGCTCCCGGCCGGGGCGCCGACCGGCGGGTCGCCGGATGCCCTGTTCCGGGTGGACTGGGTCGAGGCACACGTGCCCGAGACCCGCGACGACCGGCGGCCATGGGCGGTCGTCGGCACCGACGAACTCGGGGTCGGCGTGCCGACCCACGCCGATCTCGGCGCGCTGGCCGCCGCCGGACCGGTACCCGACGTGGTCTTCGCCGCGTCGACGGGAGAGCCCACCGCGGCCGGCGTGCACGCCGTGGCCGGCCGGACGCTGCGGTTGATCCAGCAGTGGCTCGCCGACGAGCGGTTCTCCGCGTCGAGGCTGGTGCTGCTCACCCGCGACGCGATGGTCGTCGAAGCGGCCGAGACGGATCCCACCGGGGCGGCGGGTGCCGGGGTCTGGGGCCTGGTCCGGTCGGCCCAGCGCGAGCATCCGGATCGGTTCGTCGTCGTCGACCTGGACGCCCACGAGGCGTCGGTCGCCGCCCTCCCGGTCGCGCTGGCCACCGGCGAACCGCAACTGGCCATCCGCAAGGGGCGGCCACTGGTACCCCGGTTGGCCCGGGTCGCCGGCCGGCCGGCGACGCGACCCGACCTCACCGCGGGCACGGTGCTGATCACCGGCGCCACCGGCACCCTGGGCGCCCTGTTCGCCCGGCACCTGGTGACCCGGTACGGCGTAACCCACCTGCTGCTGGCCGGGCGGCGCGGACCGGACGCCCCCGGCGCGGCCGAACTCGCCGCCGAGCTGGCCGAGTCGGGCGCGACGGTCACCGTGGCCGCGTGCGACGTCGCCGATCGTGGCGCGCTGGCCGAGCTGTTGGCCTCGATCCCGGCCGAACGCCCGCTGACCGGTGTGCTGCACGCCGCCGGGCTGCTCGACGACAGCGTGCTCGAAGCGATGCGCCCCGAGCAGCTCGAACGGGTACTGCGGCCCAAGGTCGACGCCGCGCTGAACCTGCACGAGCTGACCCGGGGACTCGACCTGTCGATGTTCGTGCTGTTCTCCTCGGTCGCCGGGATCCTCGGGCTGCCGGGACAGGCGAACTACGCCGCCGCCAACGCGTTCCTGGACACCCTGGCCCAGCAGCGCGCGGCAGGCGGCCTGCCCGCCGTGTCGCTCGCCTGGGGCCTGTGGGCGCCGCCGAGCGGCATGACCGGCCGACTCGCGGACGCCGACCTGAGCCGGATGCGCCGCGCCGGCCTGACCGCGCTGACCGCGGCGGACGGGCTGGCCCTGTTCGACGCCGCGGTCTCCGCCGACACGCCCCTGCTGGTCCCGGCCCGGATCGACCCGGCCGCGGTACGGGCGCACGGTACGGTACCGGCCCTGCTGCGCGGGGTGGTCCGCGACCGGGTCCGGCGCGCGGAGGCCAGCGCGGCCAAGCCGGGCGACGCCGTCGCATCGCTCGGCGCGGGCCTGGCCCGGATGTCCGGTGCCGAGCGCGAGGAAGCCCTGCTCGGCCTGGTCCGCGAACACACCGCCACCGTGCTGGCCCACGGCACACCGGGCGCGGTCGCCCCCGGCCGGACCTTCAAGGAACTGGGGTTCGACTCGCTGACGGCGGTGGAACTGCGCAACCGGCTGGGCGCGGCGACCGGGCTGCGCCTGCGGGCCACGCTGGTGTTCGACTACCCGACACCGGCGGCACTCGCCGGTCACCTGGGCACGGCGCTCGCCCCGACCGAGCCCACCGGGCCGACGGAGCCCACCGGGCCCACCGTGCCGGCCGCGCCACCCGTACCGCAGGCGGTCGAGCTGGACGGGCTGGAGCTCGACGAACTCTTCGACCTCATCGACGGCGAACTTGGCATGCCCTGATCGGAGTTCTTGTGAGTAACGAAGAGAAGCTGGTCGAATACCTCAAGCGGGTCACGGCCGAGTTGCAGCAGACCAAGCAACGCCTGCGCGACACCGAGCAGGCGAGCCGCGAACCGATCGCCATCATCGGCATGGCGTGCCGCTTCCCCGGCGACGTCGGCTCGCCGGAGGACCTGTGGCGGCTGCTGGACGCCGGCGGCGACGCGATCGGCGAATTCCCCGTCGACCGGGGCTGGGACGCGGAGTCGCTCTACGACCCGGACCCCGACACCCCCGGCCGCACCTACACCCGAAGCGGCGGATTCCTGCGCGACGCGACGGAGTTCGACCCGGAGTTCTTCGGGATCTCGCCGCGCGAGGCGGTCGCGATGGACCCGCAGCAGCGGCTGCTCCTGGAAACCTCGTGGGAGGCGCTGGAGCGGGCCCGGGTCCGCCCCGCATCGCTGCGCGGCGCCCGGGTCGGGGTGTTCGCCGGAGCCATGGCACCGGACTACGGCCCCCGACTGCACCAGGCCGCCGGCGGCGCGGAGGCGCATCTGCTCACCGGCACCGCGAACAGCGCCGCGTCCGGGCGGATCGCCTACACCTTCGGGTTCGAGGGCCCCGCGGTCACCGTCGACACGGCCTGCTCCTCCTCGCTGGTCGCACTGCATCTGGCGGTGCAGTCGCTGCGCCGCGGCGAGTGCACGCTGGCGCTGGCCGGCGGTGCCACGGTGATGTCCACCCCGGGCATGCTCGTCGCGTTCAGCCGCCAGCGCGGACTGGCCTCGGACGGGCGCTGCAAGTCCTTCGCCGACGCGGCCGACGGCACCGGCTGGGCCGAGGGCGTCGGCATGCTCCTGGTCGAGCGGCTCTCGGACGCGCTGCGGCTCGGGCATCCGGTACTGGCCGTGGTGCGCGGCAGCGCGGTCAACCAGGACGGCGCGTCGAACGGGTTGACCGCGCCGAACGGACCGTCCCAGCAGCGGGTGATCCGGCAGGCACTGGAGAACGCCGAGTTGTCCGCCACGGACGTGGACGCGGTCGAGGCGCACGGCACCGGAACCGGCCTCGGCGACCCGATCGAGGCCCAGGCCGTCCTGGACACCTACGGCCCGAACCGCGACCGCCCCCTGTGGCTCGGATCGTTGAAGTCCAACATCGGCCACACCCAGGCCGCCGCCGGGGTCGGCGGCGTGATCAAGATGGTGCTCGCGCTGCACCACGGGGTGCTGCCCAAGACGCTGCACGTGGACGCTCCCTCCTCGCATGTGGACTGGTCCTCGGGGGAGGTACGGCTGCTGACCGAGCGGCGGGAGTGGCCGCGAACGGACGCGCCGCGGCGGGCCGCGGTGTCGTCGTTCGGGATCAGCGGTACGAACGCGCACGTGATCCTGGAGCAGGCGCCGGCGACCGAGCCGGTCGAGGCGGTCGAGCCGAGGGAGCGGACCCCGCTGCCGCTGGTGCCGTGGGTGCTCTCCGGCCGGACCCCCGAGGGGCCGGCCGACCAGGCCGGGGCCCTGCTGGCCGCCGTGGACGGGCTCGACCCGCTCGACGTCGGGTTCTCGCTGGCGACCACCCGGACGGCCTTCGAACAGCGGGCCGCGGTGGTGGCGGCGGACCGGGACGGGCTGCTCGCGGGCCTGCGGGCGATCGCCGCCGGGGACACGGTCGCCGGGGTGGTGCGGGGTGTCGCGCACCCGGGCCGGACCGCGTTCGTGTTCGCCGGACAGGGCACCCAGCGGCTCGGGATGGGCCGCGAACTCTACGCGGGGTTCCCGGTGTTCGCGGCCGCGCTGGACGAGGTGTGCGCCGGGTTCGACGGCCTGCTGGACCGGCCGCTGCGCGAGGTACTGCTCGCGGAGCCGGAGCCGGAGCCGGAGCCGGAGCGGGAGTCGGGGCCGGAGCCGGAAACGCAGACGCAGACGGGCGCCGGACTGCTGGACCGCACCGGCTGGGCGCAACCGGCGCTGTTCGCGGTCGAGGTCGCGCTGACCCGCCTGCTGGGCTCCTGGGGGGTGCGGCCGGAGGTGCTGGCCGGGCATTCGATCGGCGAGTTGTCGGCGGCGTTCGTCGCGGGACTGTGGACGTTGGAGGACGCGTGCCGCGTGGTGGCGGCGCGAGGCCGGCTGATGGAGGCGTTGCCGGCGGGCGGCGCGATGGTGTCGATCCGGGTCGGCGAGGACGAGGTCGCCTCGATGGCGGCGGGCGCCGAGGTCGGCATCGCCGCCGTGAACGGCCCGGAATCGGTGGTCGTGTCGGGCGAGGAGGCCGCCGTGTCGCGGGTCGCCGAGCACTTCGCGGCCCTGGGCCGACGCACGAAGCGGTTGCGGGTGAGCCACGCGTTCCACTCGCCCCTGATGGACCCGATGCTGGCGCCCTACCGCGAGGTGCTCGCCCGAGTGGAGTTCCACGAACCGGTGTTGCCGATCGTGTCGACGGTCACCGGCGAGCCGCTGCCCGCCGAGTCGGTGTGCTCGCCGGAGTACTGGGTGCGCCAGGTCCGCGAGCCGGTGCGGTTCGCCGCCGCGGTGCGTCGGCTCGGGGACGACGGGGTGACCCGGTTCGTCGGCGTCGGCCCGGATGCCGCGGTGACCGCGATGGCCGAGGGGTGTTTCCCGGAAGGGGACGCGGTGTCGGTCGCGGTGCCGGTGTTGCGCGCCGATCGCCCGGAACCGGCCACCGCGACGACCGCGTTGGCCACCCTGCACGTGCACGGAGTGGAGGTGGACTGGCCCGCGGTGTTCGCCGAGACGGGTGCGCGCACGGTGCCGGTGCCCACCTACGTGTTCCGGCGCGACCGGTACTGGATGGAGGTGCCGGCGCAGGCCGGCGACCTGCGCGCCGCGGGCCTGGCCGCCGGGGAACACCCGCTGCTCGGCGCGGTGTTGGCGCTGCCGGAGTCCGGCGGGACGGTACTGACCGGCCGGTTGTCCCCGCAGGCCCAGCCGTGGCTGGCCGACCACGCGGTGCTGGGTCGGGTGATCGTGCCCGGCGCGGCGTTCGTCGAGATGGTGCTGCGGGCCGGCCGTGAGGTCGGGTGCGACCTGCTCGACGAACTGACCGTGCACACACCGCTGGTGCTCGGGGAGCGCCACGGGGCACAACTTCAGGTCGTGGTCGAGCAGGCCGACGAGTCCGGACACCGGGCGGTGTCGGTGCACGCCCGCACCGAGCACGGCGACTGGGTCCGGCACGCGGACGGTTCGTTGTCCGACTGGGCACCGCCCGCCGGGTTCGAGGCCGGGCACTGGCCGCCGGAGGGGGCGCAGGAGGTCGCGATCGGCGACCTGTACGCCGACCTCGCCGCCCGCGGGTACGACTATGGACCGGCGTTTCGCGGGTTGTCCGCGCTGTGGCGGCTCGGGGACGAGGTGTTCGCCGAGGTCGCGCTGCCGCCGGAGGCGGCGGCCGACGCGGATCGGTACGGCCTGCACCCGGCGCTGCTGGACGCGGCGCTGCACGCGGTCTGGTTCGGCTCCTTCCTCGACCGGATGCCGGGCGCCGTCCTGCCGTTCGCGTGGTCCGGGGTGTCCCTGTCCGCGGTCGGCGCGTCCGCGCTGCGGGTGCGGATGTCGGCCGCCGGCGCGGACGTGGTGTCGATCCGGCTCGCGGATGCGAGCGGTGTGCCGGTGGCGTCGGTCGACGGCCTGCGCTTTCGGCAGATGCCGACGACCGAGCCGGGTACGCCCGCGGAGTCGATGTTCCGGGTGGAGTGGTCGGCCGCGCCCGCCGAGCCGGTGGAGCCGGCCCGGTGGACGCTCGTCGGGGAACTCGCCGAGGTCGGCGCCGATCCGGACGTGGTGTTCCTGCGCTGCCCGGCCGGCCCGGACGCCCGGGAGGTCACCAATGTGGTGCTCACCGCCGTGCAGGAGTGGCTCGCGGACGAACGCTTCGCCTCCGGCACGCTCGTGTTGGTGACCGAGGGGGCGGTCGGGGCCGAGCCGAAGGAGCCGGTCGACGGGCTGGCCCAGGCCGGTGTGTGGGGCCTGGTGCGGTCGGCGCAGACCGAGAACCCCGGCCGATTCGGGCTGGTGGACGTGGACGCCGAGTCGGTGCCGTGGGACGCGGTGGCGGCGCTGGTCGGGCAGGAGCCGCAGTTGGCGGTGCGCTCCGGTCGGGCCCTGGTGCCCAGGCTAGTCCGGGCCGAGGTGGGCGGCGCCGGCGCGCCGACGGCGGCGTTCGGGACCGGCACGGTGCTCGTCACCGGCGGGACCGGCACGCTCGGCGTGGTGGTGGCCCGGCATCTGGTGACCGTGCACGGGGTGCGGCGGTTGTTGCTGGTCAGCCGCACCGGCGCCGGGTCCGCGCGGGGCGTCGAGCTGGCGGCCGAACTGACCGCGCTGGGCGCCGAGGTGGTCCTGGCCGGTTGTGACACGGCCGACCGCGCCGCGCTGTCCCGATTGCTCGCCGCGATCCCGGCCGAGGCCCCGCTGACGGCGGTCGTGCACGCGGCCGGCGCGCTCGACGACGGGGTGCTGACCGAGCTGACCGGGCAGCGACTCGACGTGGCGCTGAACCCCAAGATGGTCGCCGCGTGGAACCTGCACGAGCTGACCGGCGATCTGGACCTGTCGGCGTTCGTGATGTTCTCCTCGCTGTCCGGCCTGATCGGCCCGGCCGGTCAGGCGAACTACGCGGCCGGCAACGCCTATCTGGACGCCCTGGCGCAGTACCGGCGAGCCCGGGGCCTGCCCGGGGTGTCGCTGGCCTGGGGCATGTGGGCCGAGCGCAGCACGATGACCGAGGACCTGACCGAGGTGGACCTGGCCCGGCTGGCCCGGCTCGGGGTGACCCTGTCCTCGTCGGAGCAGGGCGTCGCGCTGCTGGACGCGGCACTCGGTCTGGACGAGCCGCTGCTGGTTCCGGTCGCCCTGGACCTGGCCATGGTGCGCGCCCAGGCGGAGGTACCCCCGATCCTGCGGCGACTCGCGGGCCGCGGGGTGACGCCGCGTGCGCCGCGGGCGTCGCGGCCGGCCTCGGCCGGTGCGGGCGCCCTGTCGGACCGGCTGTCCGGCCTGGCCGAGGAGGACCGATACGAGATCCTGCTCGACCTGGTGTGCACCCGGATGGCCGACGTGTTGCAGTACGCGGCGGGACGGTCGATCGATCCGGATCGGGCGTTCTCCGACCTGGGGGTCGACTCGGTGTCCGCCGTGGAGTTCCGGAACCGGCTCGGCGCCGAGACCGGCCTGCGGCTCGCGCAGACGCTGGTGTTCGACCACCCGACGGCGGCGGCCGTGGCGCGCGAGCTGATGCGCCTGCTCGCGGCTCGCCTCTCGACGCCGACGGGCTCGGTGCTCAGCGAGCTGGACCGGGTCGACTCGGCGCTGACCATGTCCTCGGCGACCGGTCGGGACGGGGATCGCATCGCCGATCGCCTGGAGGGTCTGCTGCTGAAGCTGCGCGCCTTCCGGGACTCCGCCGACCGGCCCGACGAGCGGCTCGACGTCACCGCCGCGACGGACGAGGAACTCTTCCAGTTCCTGGACGGCAACCAGTAGGCCCGGATGCGCCGGTGGACTCGCACCGCGGGTCCACCGGCGCCGATCCGGTGGCGGTGAACGGTCCGTCGGGGGTGTCCGAGCACCCTCGGCGGACCTTTTCACGTCGGGCCGCAACCCCGAGCCGGCCGCTCGCCGGGCACCGGCCCTCGCGTGTGCGGGCTCTCACATGTGCGGGCCCATACGGGCGCCGACCGGGCGCGGCCGGGTATGCCGAAGGGGCCGGCGGGCCCAGGTGCGTGGCGAGCCGTCGAAGGCAAGCACACACCTGGGCCGCATCCGGCCCGTTCGGTCCCACCGGTCGGCGGGACGGCACCTACCCGAGCTTGCCCGGCGCCGGGAAGTAGCCGGCGCCGGCGAAGAACTCGGTATACCTGGCGAACAGTTCGGCGTCGATCTCCGGGCAGGCGATGCCGGTACCGGCCAGGGCGGCCTCCGTCTCGTCGACGTCCATCCGCATGTACAGCGCCTCGCCGGCGGTCATGTAGCTCCGGAAGATGTCGATCGTCGGGAAGAGCGCGTTGTCCCGATCGGCGCGGACCGTGGCGACGAACTCGTCCCAGGGCACCTCGTCCAGGACGTAGCCGGACTCGCGCAACCGCTTCACCATGTCGGCGTAGCCGACCGCCACCGGGTTGAACAGGTGGAACGTGCGGCCGTTCGTGGTACGGGACAGCGCCAGCACGGCCGCGCTGACATAGTCCACCGGCACCATCGGGAACAGCGCGTTCGCGCCGATCGGCATCGCCCGGGCCTGGAGGCTGCCCTTCAGGCTCAACCAGACGAAGTCCCGGGTCTGGCAGGCGCCGTTGGTCTGTGCGCCGGAGATGACGTCGGCGCGGTAGATCGACACCGGCAGGCCGCGGGCCTGGGCCAGCGCGATGATCTTCTCCGCGACGTACTTGCTCTGCCGGTATCCGTTGGTCAGCTCCTCCGGCGGGCCGGTGGGATCCTGCGGGGTCAGCCCGGCGCCGTCGGGCGCCGGCCTGGCGAAGACGCCGGTGCTCGACACGTAGTGCAGCGGAACCGTGCGATGCAGCGCGGCGAGCCGGAGCGCCCACTCGGTGCCGGTCACGTTGGCCGCCTTCAGCGACGTGTACGGGTGCAGCCAGTTGACCGTCGCGCCCGCGTGGTAGACCACGTCGACCTCGCGGGCGAACCGGTCGAACCGGTCCTCGCCCAGGCCCAGTCGCGGTTCGGCGAGGTCGCCGGTGACGACCGACAGTCGGTCGAGGTCGATCTCGTCCCAGATGCCGTACCAGGTCAGGTTGGCGCGCAGCCGATCGAGCGCGGCCTCCTCGTCGGCGCCGCGGACCAGGCAGTGCACGGTGGCCCCGGTCTCGCGCATCAGGTCCCGGAGCAGGAACGCGCCGACGAACCCGGTCGCTCCGGTGAGGAATACCTGCCCGGGATCGGCGACCACGGTGGTCACCTCGTCGGCCGGGACCACGTCCTCGGCGAGCCGGATCTCGGCCGCGAAGTCCACGCCGGACCGTGTGGTGCCCTCGGTGCGGCCGGCGAGTTCCACCGCGAGGAAGTCGATCAGCGCCGCAGGGGTGGTGTGGTCGAACAGCAGGGTCGGCGGCAGGCGCAGACCCGTCTCGCCCTCCAGCCCGTTGCGCAGTTCGACCGCGGTCAGCGAGTCGAACCCCAGCTCGGTGAATACGGTCGTGGGGGTGATGCGATCGGTCGAGCCGTGGCCCAGCACCGCGGCCACGGCGGTGCGGACCAGATCGAGCAGGACTTCCCGTCGGCCGGACTCGTCGAGCGGGGCGAGCCGTTCCGCGAGCAGCCCGGTGTGCTCGGCCGCCGCGCTGATCACGCGCCGGCCCGACCTGCGGACCAGACTGCGCAACACCGGGAGGATCGGGCCCGGTTGCCGCTCGATCAGGGCGACGTCCAGGTGCATCGGCACCGTCGTCGGGTGGGCTGCGGCGAGCGCCGCGTCGAACAGCCCCGGGCCCTCGACCGGTGAGATCGGCCGCAGCCCGGCCTGGGTCGCCCGGCTCCGGTCCACCTCGGTCAGTCGGGACGCCATGCCGTGTTCCTGCGCCCAGGCACCCCAGGCGAGCGAGTGGGCGGGCCGCCCGTTCGCCCGGCGGTGCTGGGCGAGCGCGTCGAGGAACTGGTTGGCCGCCGAGTAGTTCGCCTGTCCCGGCGAACCGACGACGCCGGCGACCGAGGAGAACAACACGAACATGGCGAGTGGTTGGTCGCGGGTGAGTTCGTGGAGGTGCCAGGCGGCA